>DATFRP010000012.1:0-2637 GCA_035263125.1 Vicinamibacterales bacterium | reverse complement strand
GGCCGAATAGGAGCCACCGTCCCCGCCACCGCCAGGAATCATGAGGAGCGCTGGTCCGTCTGTCACGGTCGTGAGCGAAGGAAGGCGATCGGCATGAAAGTCACACGCATTGTTGCAGACGTCAATGCGACCGATACGGCTGCGGCCAAGCGCTTCTACAAGGACATCCTCGGCCTCGATGTCTTGATGGACATTGGATGGATCGCGACCTACGGTTCAGGGGAATCGATGTCCATTCAGATCAGCTTTATGACCGAAGGGGGCTCAGGGGCGCCGGTGCCAGACCTCTCGACTGAGGTCGACGATCTGGATGAGGCGATCGCTCGGGTCAAGAAAGTGAGGCTGCCGATGGAATACGGTCCGACCAGCGAACCTTGGGGCGTGCGCCGGTTCTTCGTGCGCGATCCCTTCGGCAAGTTGCTGAACATCCTCGTCCACGAGTGACGACCGATTCAGCGTCACGACTGCCGCGACCGCCGACGACGAGCCCGGACCAGCGGGATGCCCCGGGGTGGTGGATGGTGGAAGGCATCCATCATTGAAGGGACGAGTGCACGGGCATGGCACCGCTGCTCGCGATCCCCGCCGCTTGCCTGGTCGATCCCCTTGATTAGCTACTTTCCGGTGAAGAAATGACCTCCTGCGACTCGGTCTGTCGACAAGTGGGCGATCGGCTCGCTGGCAGGTCGTTTCATTTCACCGTTTAGATCGTTTGCCAGCATTGATCGTGACTCCTACACTGCACGCACACATGCCTCAAAGGAGCGTGCATGGTCCGACGTCGACAACGCGAGCGAAGTCTGTTCGAAGTGTTGCTGCCCGATGGTCACAAGCTGTGGCCCGACTGGTTGCGGCGGATCGACACGCTGCTCGAAGACGCAGCCGTGATTGACGCGGTGGCCCAGGCACTCGAGCTGCGGTGGCCGCAGAGTCGTCGCCGCGGCCGTCCCGGCACGCCGGCCGAGATCGTCTTGCGGATGCTGGTATTGAAGCATCTGTTCGATTGGAGCTACGACGATCTCGAGCGCGAGGTCCGGGCCAATCTGGTATATCGCGCGTTCACGCGCATCGATGCCGACGAAGTGCCCGACGCGAAGACGATCCTGAAGATCGCACGTCTCTTGGGTCCGGATGCCGTCCGGCAATTGCATGAGCGGGTCGTGGACGTGGCCAAGCGTGCGGGGGTGACGCACGGGCGCCGCTTTCGCATCGACACCACGGTCGTAGAAACCAATGTGCACCATCCGACCGACAGCACCTTGTTGCAGGACGGGGTACGGGTACTGACGCGTACGATGCAGCGGGCGAGCGCGGCGTTGGGTGATCCGAGCGGACACATTCGGAATCGACTCCGCAGTGTGACACGGCGTGTACTGACCATCGCGTATCAAGCCCGATCGGCGAACACGCGGACGGCGATGGTGGAGAGTTATCGACAGCTGATGGGCGTGACGCGCGCGGTGTTGCGAGATGCCACAACCACGGTTCGTCGACTCGGACACCGCATGCGCACCGCGAGTCGGCATCTCCAGCCACTCCTGCATCGTGCCCAGGAGCAGCTGCGACAGATGCGACCGCTCGTCGCCCGGGTGCTCGCGCAGACGCGCGCGCGTGTGGTGGGTGGTGATACGCATGTGCCCGACAAGGTCCTGAGCATCTTCGAGCCGCATACGGAAACGATCCGTAAAGGCAAAATCGCCACGCCGAACGAGTTTGGCAAGCTGGTGACGATTCAAGAATCCGAACACCAGATCATCACGGCCTACGAGGTGCATGCGACGCGACCCGCCGATGTCACGTTGTGGACGCCGGCGCTCGATCGCCATCACAGGATCTTTGGCCGTGCGCCGGATCTGGCGGCCGGCGATCGCGGTTTCAGCTCGGCGACCAATGAACAGGCGGCGATCGATCGCGGCGTGAGACGTGTGGTCTTGCCGCGGCGCGGCCCGAAGTCGCCAGCGCGGCAGGCCTATGAACGTCAACGGTGGTTCCGTCGCGGGCAACGGTGGCGTGTCGGCTCGGAAGGCCGCATTAGCGTTTTGAAACGACGGCATGGACTCGACCGGTGTCGCTACCATGGCCTCGATGGCATGAACCGCTGGGTCGGACTCGGCGTGATCGCCAATAACCTGGTGAGCACCGCGACATTTTCGCGAGCGCACGCCGCCGCATAACGGAACGGTGACATGAAACGACCTGCCAGCGAGCCGATCGCCCACTTGCCGCCAGACCGAGTCGCACGAGGTCATTTCTTCACCGGAAAGTAGCTAAGCTAAACGGCTTGGTGGAGCGACGAGGCAGTTGCGTCCCACAGAAGCGAGTGTGGCAAGTGGCCTTCCATCAAGAGACCCGACATCGGCGACCCCAAAACCGGGCTCGCCGAGACACGAGGATGAGTGCAGGAGGAAATCATCACAATGCGTCTCACTGTGTTTACGCTGTTCGTGAAGGATCAGGATGAGGCACTTCGGTTCTACGTCGACCGGCTCGGCTTCATCATGACAGAGGACAAACAACTGGGTGACTACCGTTGGTTGCTGGTGTCCGCGCCGCAGAGCAAAGACGAGGTCGCCATCAATCTCGAGCTTGCGCGGACGCCTGATCAGCGGGCGCTCGTCGGGAAGCAGGGCGGGGGCA
>DATFRP010000011.1:0-9199 GCA_035263125.1 Vicinamibacterales bacterium | reverse complement strand
GCGACCTTCGTCGCCTCGCTGATCGATCAGGGCCTCATCGACGAGCTCAATTTCTTCGAGAATCCGGTCGCGATCGGCAGCGGACTCCGCGTGTTCACGGGGAGGAAGAACCTGGCGCTGACCGCCTCGAAGGCGTACCCGTGCGGCATCGTGGTTTCGACCTATCGGCCGGCATCGGCCTGAGTCCCGTCACCATACGACCGCCATGTATCCGGCGCGCGGACCGCGACTCCCTTCCTGGTGAAATCACACACACCAGCGGGGAACGCCGCTTTGATTGCGACGAGCTGCGCGTTGGTCAGCGTCGCCGGATAGTCTCTCCGATCCACGGCCTTCAGCTCGCATTTCAGCAAGGTCGCACCCATCGGCTGTCCCGCGACGAGCCGCGGGTTGGCGTAGACGGGAAACATCCCGGCGCAGCGCCGCATGTCGGTGATCGTCTCGCCGGCCATCGTGTAGCACGCATCGGACACGGTGATCGGTCGATTGCGGATCACTTTCTCGAGCGGCGTCTTCGCCGGCGCGGTGTCGTTGGCGATCGCGGCGAGCCATCGGTCCATCTGGTCGAGATTGGCGGGCTGCACGCGGTCCATGAATATGCCGGGCGCGTAGATGTGCAGGACCTGATTGCCCGATGTGCCGTTGGCCGCGACCAGACGCGCGCGCGTCATGTGACTGTTGACGATGTCGTGGACGTCGCCGGTGCCATCGGTGTAGGGGCGCACGTCGATGATCGGGACCATCGCCATGCCCCTGCCCGTATCGTTGACGCGACCCGACTGGAATGCGGCGCGCAGAGCCTCGGGATCGGCCGTCGTCCGCGGCGCGACCACGCGACCGTCGATATCGTGGCCACCGATGCGGGTGTTGAGTTCGACGAACTGCTCGACGGTGATCGTCCCGCCGGTGAGCGCCCGCAGACCGTACTGCACGCCGACGTTGTCGAGCGGCCGCCGCGCGAACCCGGTGGCTGAGTCGCGGCCGAAGACAGTCACGAGGTTGTCCTGATAGGTGCAGCGTGCGCCCTTCGGGTTGGCTTTCGCATCGTAGGCTCGATCGCCCACGCCCGCGCGGTCGCAATACGTCGGTCGCAGGATCGGAAAGCCGGTGCCGTTCCTCGCGCAGAACTCCCAGGTCGCCTCGCCCGCGACCGCCGCCTTCTCAGCGTCGGTCCACGACAAGGCCGACGTCTCGAACGCGCGATCGAGCAGCTCGCAGTCGGCGAGGTGAGTGAGGAACACCAGCGTGTCGGCGAAGGCGGCGGTCGGGATCAGGCCGTCGAGCAGGCCGGGATAATTGTTGGCGATGAGATGCTGCTGCATCGAGCCGCCCGAACGACCGCTGCCGATCGTGTAGCGGGGCACGCCATATTCCTCGATGAAGTGCTCCTTGACCATCATCATCGTCTCGGCCGAGATCACGTCGGCGCAGCTGGTGTCGAAGACGTTCAGCGATGAGGAGGCAATGGCGTAGCCCTTCGCGAGCGGATAGTCGACGAGCTGCGACTCCTCGAGGAAATTGCGATTGGCCAACAGGCCGCCGATCGTTCGGCCCTGGTGATAGCCCGCGCGGCAGCCCGCGCCAAAGGTGTAGAGCAGCCGGCCATTCCAGCTCGAACCGTTCGTGCTCCCCGGTTCGGGCAGCGGCGTGCCTGGTTCGTGCAGGAACGCGATGAGATACACCGCGCGATTGATCGTGCCGATCTCGCGGCGCACGATGTAGGGCACGGTCCTGCCGTCAATCGTGGTCGTGGTTGCGAGATCGGTGGGCCTCGGAGCGTTGACGTCGTAAGGCCTGAACGGATTCCCGTCTCGCTGCTGCGAGCGATAGAAGTACTCGACACGGGTTGCGATCGTGCAATCGGCATCGAGCGGCGTGCCGAGGCCGAGGGCCTCGGTCTCGCAGGCGAACGGCGTTTGACGCGGGCCGCTCATCACCGGGCCGGCGATCGGATGATTGACCACCGTCAGGCGCACAGCGGGCTTCTTTCCCCCGAGGCCGACCTCGATCAGGTTCGGTCCGAGCCGGAGATCCTTGATGCGCGTGACGAGTGTGGTTGGCGACGTCGTTCGCGTGAGATCGGCGTTCGCGTCCCGTCGGTTGACAGCAACTGCGACGGCGGACAGGACCGGCGTCTTCGGCCCCTTCTGCGCCACGGCAATCTCGAGCAACACGTCGCCGCCGCTCACCATGTCGGCGCGAGTCGACAGAGTGCGAACGTCGAGTCCGCCGGCCGCGATCGACTGGGCGGACGCTTGCGTCCTTCCCATTACGATTGCAAGAACGAGCGCCGCCGTGAGTCTCATGCGCGCAATCTCGCGCGCCATTCTACACGTCCTGCAGAGGTCAAACGGCGATGCGGACCAGGGCGGCCTGACCTGTGAGGAGATGAAGCCGGCGAAAGGCGGTGTTGTCGATCATGAAGTCGTCCACCGCCTTCTTTGCGCCGGGGCAGGTGCGGAACCCATAGTCGTCGATAACCACCATGGCGCCGAGTGAGACGAGCGGGCCGAAGAATTCGAGGCAGAATTTCGTGATCGGAAAGACGTCGACATCGATGTGGACGAACCCCAATTCGTGGTTGAGCGACAGGCGACGGGCCGTGTCGCGAATGTCCCCCTTCACGACGTGCACGAACTCGCAGTCGGCCAGATAGCGCGTGACGCGCTCCTCCGAAGTCGATTGGAACTGGACGCCGACCTTGTGCTTCGGGTCGAGCGTGGCGTCCACTTCGACGTGACCCTCGAACGTGTCGCAGACGTAGAACGGCAGCGGCCGTCCCGCGTGTCGCAGCGCTTCGGCCATGAACTTCGCCGAACCGCCCTGATACGCGCCGATCTCGATCACGGCCGCAGCACGCGCAGGCATGTCCATGATGCCCTGCCAGAGCGTGTAGAGGCGATCGAGATGCAGGTGCGTGTTCCCTTCAGCGTGGATCCGGACGGCCGCCTCACCGAATCCTTCCAGGTCCCGAAGATCGATCTTCTTCGGCGCGTTGTACCAGTAGTGTTCGTAGCGTTTTGAGAGCGCTTTGTCCCACCGTCGTTCTTCTTCCTCTGATGCAGGTGTCGGATTCCGTGATTCGTCCTTCGGCATGCGCGTCAGTCTAGCAGCACATTTCTCCGCGCATGTGGCCGCCGGATCGGCTGTGCCCCCGCTTGACGCGCCAGGCGGTTCGCAAGTGCTACACTCCGACGCGCTGTGGCAGTGAGGAGCGCACAAGCGATCGTCTCGGCCGGCGATGAGACGCGTCTGGATCTCGCCGATGTCAGGCGCCGGGTGCAGGCGATTGTCATCGGCTCGATCGGCAACCTCGTCGAGTGGTACGACTTCTACGCCTACGCGGCGTTCGCGCTGTTCTTCGCGGGCGCGTTCTTTCCCGGCAGCGACCCGGTCGTTCAACAGCTGAACGCCGCTATTCTCTTCGCGTTCGGTTTCATCGTGCGGCCGATTGGCGGCTGGCTCTTCGGCCACCTCGCCGATCACTACGGACGCCGTAACGCGTTGATGCTGTCGGTGCTGCTCATGTGCTTCGGATCGCTGATGATCGCGGTTACGCCGACCTATGCATCGATCGGGATCGCGGCGCCGATCCTCCTGGGGCTGGCACGCACGATCCAGGGTCTGAGCCTCGGGGGCGAGTACGGCACGAGCGCCACCTATCTCAGCGAAGTCGCCGACGAGAAACATCGCGGCTTCTATTCCAGCTTCCAGTACGTGACGCTGATCGGCGGACAGCTGTGCGCCATTCTCGTGCTGCTGCTCCTGCAGCAGGTGTTCCTGACGACGGAGCAGTTGCGGGCCTGGGGATGGCGCATCCCGTTCGTCATCGGTGCCCTGCTGGCGATCGTGGCGCTCGTCATGCGGCGCACGCTGCACGAGACCGACGACTTCGAAGCGGCCAGGGTCGTGCCGCGGCGGGCGAATCCGGTTCGAGCGCTCATGAACTATCCGCGCGAAGTGCTCCTCGTCGTCGGATTGACGATGGGTGGCACGACGGCGTTCTACACCTACACGACCTACATGCAGAAGTTCCTGCGACTGTCGGTCGGTCTCGATGACATGCAGACGACAATCGTCACCGCCGGTTCGCTCATCTTTGCGTTGTGCCTGCAGCCGGTGTACGGCGCGATCTCGGACCGGATCGGCCGCAAGCCGCTGCTCATCTGGTTCGGCGCGATGGGCACGATTGCCACGATTCCGCTGCTCGATGCGCTGCAGGGAACGCGGAGCATGCTCATCGCGTTTCTCCTGATCGCCGCCGCGTGGCTCATCGTGGCGGGATACACCTCGATCAATGCGGTTGTGAAGGCAGAGCTCTTCCCGACGAGCATCCGCGCCACTGGCGTCGGGCTTCCGTATGCAGTGACGGTATCGATCTTCGGCGGCACCGCCGAATCGATCGCGCTGTGGTTCCAGTCGATCGGCCTTCAGCGGTGGTTTTACTACTACCTGACTGCGGTCATCGCCGTATCGTTCGTCGTGTATGTGACGATGCGGGATACGAAGAGGCGCACGGCCATGGGTACGCACGCCTGATCGGGAAACGGGCGAGACGGAGGAACGGAGTATTCATCACACGGAGTCGTCATGAACGCAGCTCACCCCGCACAATGAAAATTGGGGAGCGAATTGGGGAGAGAACGGAGGATTTTTCACACGGAGGTAACGGGGCAAACGGAGTATGAATCGTTCTTCTCCGTTTCCCCCGTTGCCTCCGTGTTGATGCTTTTCTCCGTTTCCTCTGCAGTCTCGGTTGTCGGCGTCAACCCGGAAGCAGATTGTCTGAGCACAACGAGGATAACGGAGAGAGAGCTGCGGAAGATCTCCACGAGGTGTTCGGCCGTTTTCCCCGTTTCCCCCGTTATCTCCGTGTGAGGTAGTCTCCGTTTCCTCCGTAATCTCCGTTCCCTCAAACATGGAGGATTCATGAGTACCGTTTCCGAGGCAGGCGCGGCGACCGGGCTGAAACGATGGCTGCCGTGGATCGGATGGCTGTTTTCTCTCGGCGCCGTCGCGATCCTGCTGATGAGTGCGCGCTGGAAGTTGACTGGCACGCCCTTCTACGTCAAGGAGTGGGCGCGGATCGGCTGGGACCCCCTCATGCTGCCGCGGATCGCGATCGTTCAGCTCTCGTGCGTGGTTCTGTATCTCACTCCGCAAACGGCGGTGCTCGGCGTGGTCCTGCTGACCGGGTATCTCGGAGGTGCCGTCTCACAGTACGCGCGGTTGGGAGAACCCTATCCCCTCATGGTTCCTCTCACGACCGCGCTGTGCGCGTGGTTTGGGCTGTGGTTGCGCGATGAGCGGCTGCGCTCGTTGTTGCCGCTCCGTCGAAAGAGTTAGCGGAGCTTCCTCTGGCTCCCTAATGAGTCATGGCGTAGAGCAGCACGTTCACGGCGACGCGGTATCCGTCCACGGAAAACTTGTAGAAGTACTCCGCGTCTTCTCCCTCGCGCTCCCACGAATCGCTCACGTCCGTGTTGTGTGTCATGAAGACCATCACGCGGCCGTTGCGATCGGAGATGGCGCGCGCGTGGACCTCCGCGCTGTCCGGGCCCCGTTCTGACGTTGCGCGCCGCGACAGCCACGTCCCGATCCCCGGAATCTGCGGCACGCCTTTGAGGTCGAACATCGTGTGATACAGCGCGTGATGCGGGGGGACATCGACGATCGGGTACTCGCTGGCGGGGAACACTTTGCGAATCTCCGTCTCCCAGACGTCCCAGGCATACGAACCCCAGAAATCATCGACCCACAGGAAACCGCCCTTGAGCAGATACGTTCTGAGCGTTTCCGCCTCCTCGCTGGTGAAGAGCAGCGCGCCGACTTCCTGCATGAAGATCATCGGACAGTGAAACAGCTCCTCGTCGGTCAGGCGGACGATGAGATGACGAGGCTGGCCGGGACTCTCGAAGCTGACGGCGACCTTGGTCAGCTCCGACACACGAACCGAGAGGTCGATGTCGGCGAGCGGATAGTCGGTCAGCCAGCTGCCGCCGTCGCCGCGCGGGTTCGCCCGGTAGACGGCACGGCAGTAGTGGAAACGTCCGTCGAAGCTGTTCGGCCTCGCGCGATGCGCGTCGATGCTGGTGTTGCCCAGGCGGATGAACTGCGCGGAGGCGAGGGCGGCGATCAAGATCGCGGCGACCGAGATTGCGAGCGTCCGGTGACGCTTCATGCGCATACTGTACTCGGGGGGGCACGTAGGGCAAAGGTCAAAGGGCAAAGGTCAAAAGTGAGGTACCTTTGACTTCACCTTTTCCCTTTGACATTTGACCTTTGACCTATGCAACCAGATCTAAATCGAGCACTCGCATCGGGCTCGTCTGAAGACCTGCGAGCTGTCAGCAAGTGGTGGGCGTCGGGCCTCAACACGCGAAGCACTGATCAGCACATTGCCAAGAAACTCGTTGACCGAGGCGCGACGCTGACAGTGCATGCGGCCGCCGGGCTCGGCTTGACGGATCACCTCGTGCGGATGCTCGAGGCCGATCCGTCGCTGATCGATGCGAAAGGGTGCGACGCCTGCACGCCGCTGCATTTCGCGCGCGACGTCGCGACGGCGTCGCTGCTGCTCGCTCACGGGGCGCGCATCGATGCGCGCGATGAGGATCACGAGTCGACGCCGGCGCAATGGTCGATCCGCGAGGCGCCGGAGGTGGCTCGCTTCCTCCTCGACCGCGGAGCGACAGCCGACATCTTCATCGCGGCCGCGCTCGGCGATCGCGATCTCGCCGCGCGGCTCATCGAAGCCAATCCGCACTGTGTCGGCTACCGGATTGGACGTCTGCCGGCGTTCCCGCCGATCGGCCACAACAAACGCGGCGGCACCATTTACCAGTGGACGCTCGCGTTCAACTCCTATCCGCATCAGATCGCACTGCTCAAGGGGCACACCGACGTGTTCGATCTGCTGTGGGCGAAGAGCGACGACACGACGCGTCTGCTCGTCTCGTGTGTCCTGGCCCGGCGCGAGGAGGCCACCGCGATCGTCGCGCGGCATCCCGGGATCGTCGCGTCGCTGCCGCCCGAGGATCTCGAGCTGATGCCGCGCTACTGCTGGGAGACGAACACGAACTACAACGCCGTCAAGCTGATGCTCGATCTCGGGTTTCCGATCGCGCATCCAGAGCGGAGCCACGGTTACACAGCGCTCCACAACGCCGCGTGGTCGGGATCGGGGGATCTCGTCGACCTTCTGCTCGCGCGAGGGGCACAGGTCGATGTCGTCGATCCGGCGTTTCACGCGACGCCCCTTGGCTTCGCCATCTACGATTGTCTGGTGGAAAAGCGGCATCCGGAGGGGGAGTTCGGCCGCGTCGCGAAATCGCTCATCGAGGCGGGGAGCCCGTGGGACGCGTTTGATTACCCGACCGGTGACGCGCGGCTCGACGACGTGTTGATGGAGTACCTGCCGCACCGCATCGACGGTGCCGCGATCCTTGGCGACGAAGCGCTCGTGTTCCGGCTGCTGGGTGACGCGCCGTCGTCAGATCATCTTGCGGAGGCCCTCGGAGGCGCGGCCAAGGGTGGACACGGCGAGTTGTGCCGCCGGCTGCTGGCGCGCGGGGCCGACGTGAACAGCGCTGCGGGCGCGGATCGATCGACGCCGCTGATGCACGCGCTCAAGGGATCGTCAGCGCCGGGATCATCCGCGACGATCGGATTGCTGATGAACGCGGGCGCCGACGTCGGCAAGAGAAACAACCACGGGACGCTCCCATTGCATATGGCCGCGTGGTACGGCGCGAGCCTCGATACGGTCCGCCTTCTGCTGCGCTCGGGCGGCACCGCGCACATCAATACGAAGAACGATTTCGGCCAGACGCCGGCGGGCATTGCCAAGGAGCGAGGCCGTTCGGAGATCGTCGCGCTGTTTGGAGAGATTGAGCGGCCTTGAGGTCTGCGTAGGTCACTCGACGTCACTACCCATCTCCCCACCCCAAGAACAGCCCCAACTCTTCGAGGAACATCGTCCACGCCGGCTCTTCTTCGAGCATCAGGTGATTCGCGCTCGGGAGTGAGACGTAGCGGGCATGTGGAATCCCCGCGGCCAGCGCGCGACCGCGTTCCGCCGGGACGGCGCAATCGCGATCGCAGTGCAGGACGAGTGTCGGCACCGTCACCAGTGGCAGAAGCGGTCGAACGTCGATATCGGCGCCGCGCTCCTGCAGTCGCGCCGCGTTCTCCGGCGATGTCGAGACGCGCTGCATCTCGTCGAACCAACGCTCGTGCTCCGGCGTTGCGTCGGGGACGAACCGGCTCGTGAAGGTTTTGCAGAATGCCGGGTTGCTCAGGCCCCAGCCGAGGCGCAACAGACTCGCGAGAGCGCGGTGGGCCTTGATCTCCTCCGGAGTGCCAAGATGATTGACGCCCGCCGCGAACGCACCGTGGAGCACCAGATGCGTCACGCGCTCCGGATGCTTGACGGCGTACGCGATGGCGATCGAGCCGCCGCGGGAGATCCCCAGAAGGGGAAATCGATCGAATCCTGCGGCTTCGACCACCGTTTCGAGATCATGCACCCAGAGATCGAAACTGCCATGATCGACGTCGCGCTGCGACATGCCATTGCCACGCTCGTCGTAGCGGACGAGCCGATGATGGCGCGACAGCTCGCCGTACCAGTGGCGCCAGATCGGGCTGCCCCATTCGAAGTCCAGATTCGTGAGCCAGTTCGATGCCTTGACGAGCGGCGGTCCCTTGCCCGTGATCGCATACGCGATGCGGACCCCGTCGCTGGTGGTGCAGTAACGGATCTCCTGTCGTGGCCGGGGGGCTGGTGCCAGTGACGAGACACTGGCCGGCGCCACGACTGTCTCAACCGGGGCGGCGAAGCGATAGCCGACGCGCGGCACGGTCTCGATGTACTGCTGACCGGTCGCGCGCTCGCCGAGCGCCTTCCGCAGCACCGAGACGTTGTGATTGAGGTTGTTCTCCTCGACCGTCGTCTCGGGCCACACGGTGTCGAGCAGTTCCTGCTTGGTGACGAGCCGTCCGGCGTTCTCGACCAGCATCAGCAGCGTGTCGAACACCTTCAGGCGCAGCGGGATCACGTCCGTGCCGCGGGTCAGCCGGCGCTCCCGAGCGTCGAGGTGGAACGGCCCGAATCGATAGCTGCCGAGAACCGCGGTGTCAGTCACGCAACCCTTTCAGGAGACTTTTGCTCGATTTTAGCCCCTCGTTCGGGAGATCG
>DATFRP010000010.1:0-15109 GCA_035263125.1 Vicinamibacterales bacterium | reverse complement strand
ACGGCCCTGAAACACGTGCTGGCCAGGATACGCGAGACTCGTCCAGCAGAGGAGCAGGGCGACGCCGCACACGACCTGCCGCATACCATGGCGATTCTAGCGCGCGTCCGGCGGCCGCGACACAACGAGCTCCCGGCCTCGCAAACGGTACTGGAGTCCACTGGTTGCGAGCGCAACATCAAGAGCTTCTTCAGGCCGCAGCCCATCAACCGATCCATGAAGGATGATGTGCGCCGCTGCTTCAGCGACCGAGGGGTCGACGTATCGGAGCTTCCATCCTTCTTCGGCGGCCAGATGCTCGAGAAAAGCGTCGAGCGGACGGCCCTCGATCGGAAAGGGAGGCGCGATCTCGCGCGTCCACGACCATTCTGATCCAGCACTGGATGCTGGTCGCAGATCGACGGCCGTCTGTGTCACGGTGGCGTCCGTGCCCGCGGCCGCCGCAGTCACGTTGGTTCCACGGACGATCTGGACTCTGCCGGTCCTCACACGAAGGTGGAGCGTCGATTCGCTGAGGCGCACCTCGAACTGCGTTCCGACATCGCGGATCGCGCCGATCGTCGTGCGAACTTCGAACCCTCGCGACGCATCAGCTGTGGCGATGTAGGCCGCACCGGAGATCAGTTCGATCGTGCGCGGCCCGACAAAGCGGAGGCGCGATGCGCGATCGATACGCACTGAGCTCCCATCGCTGGCTCGCAGCGAAGCGCGAGACGCTTCATCGGTCTCGATCACGTCATCGGTGGAGACCGCCATCGAGGCAGTCAACAGCCGGCGACCATCGCCCTCCTGACGACGTGTCAGGAATGGCTGGCCCTGAATGCGTTCACCGATCGCGACGACGACCCGCGCATGCGGCGACTGCACCGTCGGACGCGGCGCGTTCCTGAAGATCGCTGCGAGCGCACCGACGAATAAAAAAACGACCGCCGCTGCGGCAGCGTAGCGAATCATCCGTCGTCGCCGATTGGCCCGCCATTCGCGATACACCGACTGACGAACGCGCGCGATCCGCTCGGGCGAGGGATCGGATCGTCCGCCGGCGAGCCGCAGCAGTCGCGTCGTCACGTCTTCCTCGTCAGTCATCGTCCCTCCATGGGCCCCGAGATCACAGAAGGCCGAGCGAACCGATCGCCGACAACCAGCGCGAACGCCTCGCGAAACGCCTGCCGGGCTCTCGTCAACAGCGACTCGGCCGCCTTGTAGCCAACGTCGAGCCGGTGCCCGATCTCCTCGACCGACAGGCCCTCGATGTATTTCCACACCAGCGCATCGCCATATCGATTGGGCAAGTGGTCGAGCGTCGCGTGGACAAGACGCGAAAGCTCTGTCCGTTCGTACTCCTGCTCGGGGTCGTCACGCGATAACGCTGCGATGGCCTCGAGCATCGATCGCAGCTCCGGCGAATCGTCGGCCAGCGACACGTGACCCGCCTGGCCCGCTCGAGCGAACCATGCGGAAATCTCGTGTCGGCAGAAGGAGCAGAGCCACGTAAACAGTGCGGCCTCCCCTCGGTAGGTGCGCAGCTTCGCCAGCGCCGTGATCAATGTCGTTTGCGCAACCTCTTCAGCCGCGTCCTCGTTTCCACCAAGACGGATCCGGGCAAACCGGTAGAGGCGCGGGAAGTACTCCGAAAAGAACTCATCGAACGCCTGGCCCTCACCTTCGTGCAGCCGGCGCGCGAGATCCCAATCGCTGTGTGGCATCGAACTGTTTCTTGCGCTGGCCGGACTGGCGCGCCGCTCCCTGCGAGCCGCCGATCGTTAGAGGCGGCAGACGCATGGAATCCTTCGCGCACCACGCACGGGCGAAGGATTCCTTCGAGCGCGCCCCTCTTACTGCTGGATGGTAAGACGACCTCGCTTTCCGACCTCATCCGTGCTCATCGTGCTGCTCATCGCGCCGCCAGCGTGGGCGCAATCTGTCGAGACTCCCATTACGCTCGTGGCCAACCCCGGGCGCACGCTTCGAGTGGCGCTGGATCGCCGAATCACGGTCAAGAACCCTGGCCAGCAAGTGACCGGCGCACTCGTGGAACCCTTGTACGTCTATGACCGAATCGTGCTGCCGGCGGGAACGCCAGTGCTTGGACACATCGCCGCGATCAAGAACCTTCCGCGAGGGCGCGCCGTTCTCGCCGGTAACTTCACTCGACCGCGTCGCGTTGAGCTTCAATTCGATCGAGTGATCTTGAGCGATGGACGTTCGATGCCGATCGAAGCGCCCGCATCCGACGGCGTTGAAAACGTGGTTCTGCGAACCGCCGACGCGCCAACGACCGAGGGCGTCATCGCGAAAGCGCGCGACGAGATCGTGAAGGAAGGGAAGCAGCGTGTTGCGGGGTTCACTGCGCCCGGAAAAGCTGAGCGGCTCCAGCTCGCGCTCATCCGGCAGCTGCCGTATCACCCATGGCTGCTGGCGAGGGGCACTGTGTATACCGCACGCCTGACGTCGTCCGTCGACTTCGGCTCAGTGGTGCCAGCGCCACGAGCTCCAGAGGATGCGAAACCTGCACCGTCGAGCATTCTTCGTGCGCACCTCATGACGGACGTCGGTTCCGCAGTGTCGACCTCGGGGACACGCGTGGAGGCAGTGCTCGTGGAACCGGTTCTCGATGCCCAAGGCAACCTGATTCTCCCGGAAGGGACGATGCTCGCTGGCGAAGTGACTGTCGCCAAGCCGGCGCGCCACCTCCATCGCCAAGGCCGTCTGCGCCTCTTGTTCGAGCGCGTGCAAGCACCCGATCGCGCGTCTGAACCGCTGCTCGCAGCGCTCCACTCGGTCGAGTCGGCGAGCAGCGACCGATTGGCGATCGACGAAGAGGGTGGCGCCACGAGTAGCAGCTCGAACACGCGATTCGTCGCTCCGGCGCTCTCAGCGCTGGCGCTGGTCGGGGCAACACACGGAAGACTCGATTACGACACCGACGGCGCTCCCCCCGAGATGCAATATGGCGGAGCCGGGAGCGGCGCGCTCGGGGGATTCATGGGCCTGGGGATCGCCGGGATCGGCCTCAACGCGCTCGGCCACGACGTCACAGTGGCAGTGACCATCTATGGCCTGGCGCGCACAGGAATCTCGGCGGTCTTTGGAAAGGGCAAGGACATCTCGTTTCCAAGCGGAACGTCGATCGAAGTGCAGCTCGCGCCGGGACCGGGCCAGAACGCCAACAACGAAAAGCGCGTGAATCGAGGTGATGAATGACGAACAGAATCAGGCGGTTGATGACCATCGCGGCTCTCGTGGGGTGCTTCGCCACGTCCGCGGCCGCGCAAGGAACGAAGGAAAAGACGAAGTTGCCACAACTCCCTCCGGCCGTCACCCAGGCGATTCAAGCCAACAAGCCGGGGGCAGAGATCGACAAAGTCGAGATCGAAAAGGAGAACGGCGTCTCTCTGTATGACATCGAGTTCAAGGATGGCAAAGGAGAGATCGAAGTCGCAGAAGACGGCACAGTGATCGACGTCACCGACATCGTCACCATGAAGGATGTGCCAGAGGCAGCGGCCGGCGCGATCAAGACCGCGGCGAAGGGGAAACCGATCAAGCAGCTCGAACGTTCCGAAGTGCGCGCCGAGGTCGTCAAGGAAAGCGGCAAGGGCAGGGTCGCGAAACTACCTGCACCGAAATACGTTTACGAAGCCGAGCTTGCCAAAGGCGAAATCGAGGTCACCCCGGACGGAAAAGTGATCAAGGGAGGAAAGTGACGAAGGCCGTATTCGGCGCTGCGACGCTGGTGCTGGCGATTCTTCTGTCTCTCAACGTCGCAGCCCAGCGTCCGTTTCACGCCGAAACACGGCTGGTTGTGCTGAACGTGACGGTGACGAACCGTCACGGCGAACTAGTCCGCGATCTCGATCGGAACGCCTTCAGCGTGTACGAAGACGGCCGGCCGCAGTCGATTTCCGTGTTCCGTCGCGATGATGTCCCGACCTCTGTCGGGGTGATCATCGACAACAGCGGCAGCATGCGGTCGCTGCGTGCGGGTGTGGAGGAGGCTGCGCTCGCGTTCATTCGCGCGTCGAACCCCGAGGACGATGTGTTCGTGATGAACTTCGCCGACAAGGCGCGGGTGGACGTGCCGTTCACGAATGACATCCACGTGCTCGAGGATGGGATCTCGCGTGTCGATTCGATCGGTGGCACGGCGATGCGAGATGCGATCGTGTCCGCCGAATCGTACCTGCGCGAGCATGCCGCGCACGATCGGCGAGCGCTGCTGGTGATTACCGATGGCGGCGACAACGCCAGCCAGCTGTCGAAGGCCCAGCTGCGGAACGTGATCGAACATACGGGCGCGGCGGTGTTTGCCGTACGTCTGGCTCGGGAGGAAGAGTCGTCCTCGTCACGAAAGGACCGGGTCGAGCTCGACGACCTCACGGAACTCACCGGCGGTGAATGCTTCACCGCATCGATTCACGATGTCGATCGAGTGGTGCTGGACGTCGCGCATCGCATTCGACAGCAGTACACGATCGCGTACGCACCCGCGAATCAGGCGCTCGACGGCTCGTACCGCAACGTCCGAGTGAAAGTGATGAAGCCGTCAGGACTCACGGCACGAAGTCGGCCCGGGTACTGGGCCACGCCGAACTAGTCTTCTCATCACATTCAGGGGCCGCGCGGTAAACGCTTCTTATTTTTCCCCCAGACGAGCAAGGGTCCCGGCCCAACTTTGACAGAACTTTGCCCCTGCCTTCCCGCACTCGGCGCGCGGGCGCTGTATAGTTGCGCCGCGTTGGGCTCAGTCGCACTTTCCTGTCAAGGAGGATCGCCATGCTCCCTGTTGCGCGATTGGTCTTCCTCGTCTGGTGCACGATGCTTCTGGTTCCCGCCGCTGTCTACGCGCAAGCGGCCATCGCCGGCACTGTGAAGGATGCGTCGGGCGCGGTCCTTCCCGGAGTCACGATAGAGGCATCCAGTGACAGGCTGATCGAGCGGATCCGCACAGCGGTCACCGATGGCAGCGGTCAATATCGCATCATCGATCTTCCCGGCGGCACCTACGTCGTCACCTTCTCGCTGCCGGCGTTCCAGACAGTCAGGAGAGACGACATCCAGTTGATCGGTGCGTTCACGGCAACTGTCGACGTCGAGCTGCAGCCGGGCAACGTCACCGAAGTCGTCACGGTGAGCGGCACGGCACCGATCGTCGACGTGCAGAGCCCCCGCCGCCAGCAGACGCTCGATCACGAGATCATCAACGCGCTGCCGGTCTCGCGCACCTACTTCGGCCTCGCGGCGTTGACGCCGGGGATCGAGATTTTCGGCAGCGCGCAGGACGCAGGCGGCATCAACGCCGGTCAGGTCACCTCGTACACCGGATACGGCGGCGCGTCGCGCGCGCGGGCGCCGGGGACGGCCCGCCTCGGCGAGGGACGCCTGCTGGTGGACGGCGTGAGCGTTGGCGGATCGGCCGGAGGCAGCGGCACTGGATACTACACGGCCGACGTGACGACCGCGCAGGAGGTCTCGCTGACGATTACCGGCGGGCTCGGTGAATCCGAGGTCAGCGGTCCGGTGTTCAACGTCGTGCCGCGTACCGGAGGCAACACGGCGCGCGGCACCTTCCTGTACAACTTCGCCAACGGCGCGTTCCAGGACGACAACCGCACGGACGACATCCTCACGCTCAACCCAACGCTCCGGAAACAGGACGAGTTCATCAAGTATCAGGAGTTCAACGGATCCTTCGGCAGCGCCATTCGCAAGGACCGCATCTGGTACTACGTGGCGGCACGTCACCTGATCAACGACCAATACGCGTCGAATATGTGGTTCAACAAGAACGCCGGCGATTCCACGAAGTGGCTCTACGAGCCCGACTACACTCGGCCGGCCTTCTCGGATCGGCGCCAGCGGAATGCCTCGATCCGTCTGACGGTGCAGCTCACGTCGAAACAGAAGATGAACCTCTTCTGGGACGAGCAGTCGAACCCGGCGTTGAATCGCGGTGGCGGCACCGGCACGAGCACCCTTGCCAACGCCTCGCCCGAAGCGTCGATGACGTCGAACGGCTCGCCGCAGCGCGTGTCGCAAGTGACGTGGCAGTCGCCGCGCTCGAACAGGCTCCTGCTCGAGGCCAGCGGCAACCGGACCTACACCAAGTACGGCAACTACGAGCGGCCCGACAACCCGCATCTGATTCGCGTCACCGAAACGCTGCAGCCGGTGCAGGGCGGCACGATTCCCCTCCTGTCGTATCGTGCGCAGCAGGCGAGCTACACGCTGGGCAACTCGCCGCGATGGCAGGCGTCCGCGTCATACGTCACCGGCCGCCACAACCTGCGCGTCGGCTATCAGGGCTTCTATACACAGAACGATCCCGACACCTACAACACCTACGATCCCGATCGCCTCGCCTACACGTTCACGAATGGGCTGCCGTCGCGGGTCACCCAATATCTGCTCGGCGCCGATACCGAGCAGCAGCAGCGTGTGATGTCGCAGTCGGCCTACGTGCAGGAGCAGTGGACCCGGCGGCGCCTCACCGTCGGCGCTGCCCTCCGGTTCGACTTCGCGAAGAGCTGGTACGAGGACTGGACGGTAGGGCCCGATCGCTGGCTTCCCACCGAGGTCACCTTCAAGGGCGGTGATTCGGTGACCGGGTTCAAGGACTTCACCCCCCGCATGAGCGCGGCATTCGATCTCTTTGGCGACGGCACGACGGCGCTCAGATTCACGCTCGGACGCTACCTCGAGGCGGCCACCAACGGCGCCCGTTACGTTGCTCAGCACCCGTTCAATCGCCTGTCCTCCTCCACCTCGCGCACGTGGACGGATGCCAACGGCAACTATCGCGTCGACTGCGATCTTTCGATCTACACGGCGGCACAGGACCTTCGCGCCGTCGGCGGCGACAGCTGCGGCATTCCGACCATCACGAACTTCGGCACAGCCAATCTCACGAGCCTGACGACCACCTACGAGCCTGAGTTGCTCGGCGGCTGGGGAGTGAGGCCGGACGACTGGAACCTCAGTCTCTCGGTTCAACGGCAGTTGTTCGCCCGTGTGTCAGCGGAAGTGGCGTACACCCGCCGCATGTTCGGTCTATATCCGGTCGACGACAACCTCTCGGTGACGCCAGCGGACTATCTGACGTACTCGCTGACCGCTCCCGTCGACAGCCGGATCGGGCCAGCCAGTGGACGCGTACTCACCGATCTCTGGGCATTGAGCCAAGAGGGCAGGCTGCGCGGAACCAGCACGCTGCGGCGGCGGCCGATCGACTCGGAGCACGGCGGACAGTCAGACTACTGGCACGGCGTGGACGTTACGATGAACGCGCGGATGCAGCGCAACCTGACGTTCCGCGGCGGCGTCAGCGTCGGTCGCGAGGTCAACGACACCTGCAACGTGCGGCCCGACAACCCGAGCCAGCGCAATTGCCATATCGCCGACCCGTTTCAGCCGCGCGTCAGCGTGCTGGGCATGTATACGATTCCGCGCATCGACGTTCAGCTCTCCGGCACGTATCAGGGACGGCCTGGCGCCGAGCGCTCGGTGAACGTCAATGTTCCCGTGGCGCAGACGGGCTTACCCGCCGGCACGTTCACGACCACGACCGTGCTGACCAACTTTCTGGAGACCGGCGAAATGTTTGGCGAGCGGATCGACGAAGTGGATCTGAAGGTGGCCAAGGTACTGCGACTGATGGGCAAGCGAGTCACTGCCGGGTTCGAGGTCTACAACGCCCTGAACTCGAGCGATGCTCTGACGTACAACAACACCTACTCGCTGACCGGCACCAACGCGTGGGGCCAGCCGCTGTCGCTGGTGAGCCCGCGCTATGCGAAGTTCAGCATGGATATCGACTTCTGACGTCAGCCACGCGACTTCGATCTCGAGCGATGTGAGGAAGTCGCCGATGATCCGATCATCAGGCCGGACAGAGAACAGGTCGATATAGGCAGGCTCTGTGGACGGCAACCCGTCCCAAATCGATTGCCTGTTCGCAGAATAATCGGTCAGAATAGCCTCAAACCTTCGGAAACAATGTCGAAGACGGGGGCTCCCTCCGATCCGACGCATTCGGCAACTGCGTCGGCAGACTTGCTCGCGCAAGCGCGAGCTGGCGACAAGAGCGCCCTGAGCCGCCTGATTCATCGGCATGGGGTTGCGCTCGCGAAATGGGCGCGCGGCAAGCTTCCACGCTGGGCGCGGCGCTTCAGCGATACAGCTGACGTCGTTCAAGACGCCCTCTTTCGAACCTTCAGGCGTCTCGACAAGATCGAACTCCGCGGTGAGGGCGCGTTGCAGGCCTATCTACACCGCGCCGTGATCAATCGCATCAAAGACGAAATGCGGCGAGTGGCTCGCCGTCCGATCGACGCTCTCGACGAGAACGACACCGAATTCCCGGCGACCGATCAGTCTCCGTACGAGCAGGTCATGGACGCTGAGAGGCAACAGAAATACAAGCAGACGCTGGCCACGATGACCGAAGACGAGCAGGCCCTGATCGTCGGACGCATCGAGCTCGGATATACCTACGAGCAGATCGCAGTGATGTCGCGTCGTCCGACCGTGGAGGCGGCGCGCATGGCGGTGCGCCGCGCGGTCGTCAAGCTCGCCGAGCGCATGTCGCGTGAGTGATCGCGACGTCGGTGACCTCGCGGACGCTGTTCTCGACGGCGACGAGATCGACTGGCCAGCCGCATGGGCGCGACTCGATCCAAACGAACAGACTGTAGCCGCGCAATTGCGCACGCTGTCGCGGCTGGGTACGACGAGGCACGGCCGGCCTCTTCGCGCCGCATCGCGACGGCTGCCCTGGCTGCTCGAGATTGGTCGTGGACTCGCCATTGTCGTCGCGGTTGTTGGGTTGGTGGGTGAGGTCCTCGCCTTCAACCAAGTCACGTCGGGCCGCCTCGAGATTCTCCTCGCCCTGTCGACAGTGTTCGTCATCGGCGCCACGATTCTTGATGTGGGCGGGAAGGATCGGCGCGCCCGCGCTCTTGCCGTCTGCTTTTGGACGATGTCGGCCGCTGTGGCAACACCCGGCCTCCTCTGGCTCGCTCGCCAGTACCCGACGATGTACGTGGTCGCATTCCTCGCCGCGTTGCACCCCGACGCATTCTTCGCGGCCGGTTTGTGGCAGTTCGGTCGTGACTTCCCGATCCTGGCTCGATTCGGCACAATCGATCGCCTCTGTGTCGTCGCGCTTCGCGTGACGCTGGCGCTGGCTGTCACTCTCGTCATTGTCAACCTCGCGCCCGCCGTAGTGCCCGCCTGGGCCGGGCCGCTCGCTCCATTTCAGCGCGGCGGCGGATTTGGCGCATGGTTCTGGAATCTCACCTTTCTTGCGGCCGTGCCGGCGATCGGCGTAATCGCCTGGCGAGGCAGATCGGCCACGGGGCAGGAAGCCGCTCGCGTCCGCCTGTTTCTATTCATCCTGGCCCTCTGCGTGTTGCCAATCGTCGTTGAAGTCCTCGCCGAGGGGCTCGTGCCGTCGTTCGCCCAACTGATGAAAACGCCGGCGGGTCAAAGGTGGGGAGCCGTGCTCGTGTACACACCATTTTTTGTCCTGCCGTTCGCCACCGCGTACGCCGTGGCCGTCGACAACGTTTTGGAAGTCAGGGTGGTCATCCAGCGCGCGCTTCGCTACCTGTTGGCGAGGTGGATCGTCATGTGGGGCGCGGCCATACCGCTGGCTGTCCTTCTGATTTACATGGTGCAGCACTCCTCGCGGCCGCTCGGCGACGTCATGGCGGATCCCATGGCCCGTGTGCTGACGTGGGCTGGTGCGTTGGCGCTCGTCCTCCTGATGTTCCGCCGTCCCGCCCTTCGCGCCCTCGATCGTTGGATATTGCCGGGCATTGACGATGCGTCTGCGATTCTTGCGCAGCTCACTGAGCGGATGCGGCAGGCGCGGACGCCGCTGGAAGTGACAGCCTTGCTTGCCCGGGCTGCCGAACGCGCCCTGCAGACGCCGGCGCAGGCGTATCGAGCGGTCGACGACGTGCTGATGCCGATTGACGGCACCGCAGCGCCCCTGCCTGCGCAGTCGGTCGTTCGTGTGGTGCTGGAGGGATCGCGTGAGCCGTGCGTCGTGTCGCCCCAGCAGCGGCACTCATACTTCTGGCTGCTCAGCGATCGCGACCGGGCCTGGATCTCCGAGGCCGGCATCGTCATGCTGCTGCCTGTCGTGTCGGGCCGAGCGGGCGGACTCGTCGGCATGGTTACGTTGAGAGAACGTCGCAACGCACTGGCGTTCTCATCTGACGATATGCGCTTCCTGCGAGCGGCGACCGGCGCAGCCGCCTTGGCCTGTGATCTCGTGCACGCCGCCCCCCAAGTTGCAGCGGACGACCAGTTCGAGGAATTCGGACTGGAATGTGCACGCTGCGGACGAGTGGAGCCACGTACCGCCACTCCGGCAGCGTGCGCCTGCGGCATCAGGGAATGGGCGACCGCCGCACTACCCAAGCAGCTGCTCGATAGATTCGCGATTTCGCGCCGGTTGGGAGCCGGCGGCATGGGGATCGTCTATAGCGGGACGGATCTGCGCCTCGGTCGCGAGGTGGCCGTGAAGACGCTGACCCGCCTGTCGGACGAAGCGGCGCAGCGGCTGATGGTCGAAGCCCGGGCGATGGCCGATCTGGCGCACCCGAACATTGCGGTCCTCTACGGCGCCGAGATTTGGCGATCGACGCCGCTCCTCATCATGGAGTACATGGCCGCAGGTACGCTCGCGACCGCGCTGCAGAAAACGCCGATGCCGTCGGCCGCAGCCCTCCGTCACATCAAAGAGCTGGCCGCAGCCCTCGTCCACGTTCACCGGTTGAACCAGTACCACGGCGATATCAAACCGAGCAACATCGGCTTCACACGTGACGGCGTCATCAAGTTCCTCGATTTCGGCCTGTCGCGCGCAATTGTCACTCCGCTCGACTATCGGCGCGATGACGCGCCACTGTCAGGTTCACCGTCGACGGTGGCGGGGACGTGGGCCTACATGTCTCCGGAGGTGCGCGAAGGGGGGGCGCCGGGACCGGCACTCGACGTCTGGGCGCTGACGGTGGTGCTCTTCGAATGTATCGCTGGGAAGCATCCGTTTGCCGGTCCGTCTCGCTGGGAAGCGTCGGTTGACGTACCAGCGGCGTTGCGCCTGCTGCCCGCTGACGTGTCGCCGCTCTTCGCAGATTTCTTCGAACATGCGTTTGCGCCGGCGGTGTCGCGTTACCCGGACAGTGCTGCGACGTTTCTAGAGGAAGTGGGGCGTCTCGACGCTCCAGGCGGACCATTGACATGACACTGTGATGGAGGAGCGCGCCATGAGCATGGTTTCACAGCATCCTGAACGTAGAAGTATCGATGAAGTCCTATTAGCGGGAGGCCCCCCGACCGACGGCAAGGGAGTGATCGATTACCTCTTTCCACTGACCGAGGAAGCCGCCAAGCCACTGACGCTGCACTCCAAGTGCAAGAAGATGATGCACGAAACCCCCGGCCTGGGTGGCGAGACGAACGACCATAGTTTCGAGTCCTGTTTCAGGCGCGGTGGCTACGCAGCCGCAGAGCCCCAGCTCAAAGTCGCCGCGTATCAACATGGGGAAATCTCGCGACTGATTCAGCTGATGCTCGATCCTCAAAGTACTGAGGTGTCGCTGAAAGCGTACGAGGCGGCCGGCGCGGCCGTGAGAAAACTGTGCTCATTAGAATGCGCCGAAACGCTGGGGCAGTGGTGCAGTTGGCCCTAGCCTCCTGCGCTGCCGTCGTCAGGCTATGACGAGCGTGGGCCAGCCATCGACTGTGTTGGGCGGTGATAGCTGCGGCGGCGTACGCGCCGCCGCAACATACACGATGAACTCGCGGAGGGCGTCGGCCTCCGCGGGAGGGGCGTCTACTTCGACGAGGACACGTCCACGTATCCGATAGATCGGGAAAAGTGTCTTTTGTTCGACCGCCGGAGGCAGACACAACCAGCCGGCCTCAATCTGCAGCACCTCCACGTCTTTTTTCCGGATCACAGAGGCAAAGTATCGCGACGCGGCGAGCGCGTCCAGCGCAGCCGCGGCCGGACGGGTTGTCCAACTTTCTTCGGTGCGTTCCAGTTGTCGCCAAAACAGATATGCGTGATCGATCTCCCCTGACGTACCCATGGTGATTTGTGCCTTCGCCCCGGGACCTCTAAGCGGCAGATCATCGAGGCTGAATCGATAGTTCACTTGTACAGCCACAGTCCGCCTCAGCTGTGCGGCACCGTAAGTTGGCTTGGTGATCGCTTCAATGCGCGAGAGTGTCGGCGGCAACGGGCGCGACATGTGGATATCGCGCAGTCCTTCGACGAACTCGTTGGCTCGTTCGATAGCGACCTCGTCAGAAGGGATTCTTCGTTGCCCGCTGGTAGTCCCTTCGCGATCAAACGATCTGCGCGTGACACGCGCTGAATGGGAGGCCCGAAATACCTCGACAGATGATTGTTCATTACGGCACACAAGCCACAGTTTGGATTCTTTCGCGGGCGCGTCGACGCCGAGCCGCAAGGCGAACCGCCTCGCCCCCTCTACTGTCCACCCCGGACTAATCGTGCGATAGACCGGTAATGAAGCCGGGATGAGGGGCAATTGGCGTGGCTTGATTAACATCGCTATCTCCGCTAGGTCGAGCCGTGCAGGTAATGAATGGTGTCCGGAGGATTTGGCTTGTTCGGGGTGTTTGCGTCATTCCACGTGTCTTGTGCGGTCGACACACCGTTACCGTCGGCGCGCAGGTACGCCCACTCTCCGTTGTCGTCTGTTTCCTCGCACGCTTTCCTCCACGCCTCGCCGATCACGTCTCCGTCATTCAAGTACTCGGCAAAGACTCGCCCACGCGTATCGTCGTCTGATGTCAGGTCGCCGAAACCGAGTATGTACCGGAGACCCCTGAAGGCCTGACCCCAACGATCGATGACCGGGTTCGTCACGTCGTCGTGAAAGAGCACTTTGCAAGCGTCGATCGCTACCCACTTCAGGCGCCCGTCGCCCCATCGGATTTCGGCCGGCTTCGCCCGTGCATCATCCTGGAGGACGCCGAATTCGAACCCAAGCGGCGTCCCATGTCCGGCGAAATAGACGATATCGACCTTCTCGACAACTGACGTGTCGCTCCCTGCGGGAGGGGCTCCCACCCCGCTCTGTTCGAAGTGCCGATCCTTCGCGGCGTCGTCGCCATGGGCGAAGTTCTTCGTCCCGTTCAACGTGTTGTAGAACCCTTCGGCGCTCGCCCGGGTATTCGCAGGGTCAGTCCAGCGGTCGTGGTATTTCAGAACCCATTCGATGCCGATCAGTCCCATGGTGCTCCTTCAACCGCGCAGTGCGGCGACACGACAGATAAACGTCGGCAGGGGCTAATTTGTACAGCACGATTGCGATCGGCTTTTCCACAGCGCTGATTGATGAGGGCTGAGGTCCTGCATCCATAGCCAGTTGGACGAGGCGCACGTCAGCGCAGGAGCAGCTTCTGCACCCGCCAATTCGACGTCTCGGCGACGTACAGCTCACGCTCCGTAGGGCACGCGAGCGCGTGCGCACCGGAGAACTGCCCGAGGTTGCGACCGGAGCGACCGATCACCCCCAGCACGGTGCCGTCGAGCGCGACCTTGAAGATTCTGCCAGGGTACGTCGATTCACCAACGAAGAGCACCTGAGTGGGAGGGGGCGTGATGCAGAGCGAATTGGGTGCTCCGATCACTTGCTTGAGACGGTCGCCGGTGGGTGTCGGGCCGTTGACGGGGCGGGAGGTGGGATCGGGTGGCACATCGATCGAGAACATGCGCTTGAAGTTGCCATCGGTGTCGAACACCTGGATGCGATGGTTCGTGCGATCGCCGACGTAGATGTTGTCTCGCAGGTCGATGGCAATCGAATGCGGGATGTCGAATTGGCCAGGGCCGGTGCCCTTCGATCCCCATGACTTCACCCAATCGCCGTTCTTGTCGTACTTGGCGACGCGCGAGTTGACATACCCGTCGGTGATGTAGGTGTTGCCCTGCGAGTCCCACGCCACGTCGGTCGGCTGACGGAAGTTGCCGTCCACCGGCGGCAGCGGCGGGTCTGGATGCCCAAGCGGCTCGGCGCCGTCGGCCGCTTCCTGTTTCCGACCGAAGACCCACACGACGCGCCCCTGCGGGTTGAATCGGACGACCATGTTCGAGCCCTTGTCGATGGCCCAGATGTTGTCGTTCCGATCGACGCGCACGCTGTGCGCTTCCGACCAGGCATAGAGACCCTTGCCGATCTCGCGCACGAAGTTGCCGTGCTGATCGAACTCGAAGAGTTGGGCGGCGGCGGCGCCAAACGCGGGCCCGTTGGCGCTGTTCGAGCGCGAGAACACGAACACGTGGCCGTTCGAGTTCACGGCCACGCCCGGGACCTCGCCGAAGTTCATGCCGGGAGGAAGATTGGGATAGTTGGGCACCGACGTGAAGAGGATCTCGCTGGGCGCGCGCTGCTGTGCGAACGCAGATCCGGCGAGAAGCATCGCCACCGCACACAGAAATCTCTTCACTGTCCCACGTCAACCTAAAAGCGATGCACGGGCTGAAGCGTTACACGTCAGCCCACTTACTTGGCGCGACCGGTAAAGCCCTGCGCGAGGGTCGGAATCGCGATGATCGCGTTGCGCGCGCTCGGTGTCCCCCATGTGCCGTAGAAGACAATACCGTAGAGCGTCTTCCGGTCCTTGCCGCCGAAGAACGTGCCGTGAAGGCCCTGCGGACCGGGGATCGTGCCGAGGAACTTGCCGTCGGCCGCGAAGACATCCACCGACTTGCCCGTCGCCACGTACACGCGTCCCTGCTGATCGACGGCGGATCCGTCACCGCCCTCGCCGCCCTGCAGCTTTCCGAACTCACGCTGATTGGTCAGCGAGCCGTCGGCGTTCACGTCGAAGGCGTAGACGATCGCGCCGTTGGTCGCATACAGCGTCTTCTCGTCGGGGCTGAGAATGATGCCGTTGGCGAGCGGCACGTCCTTGCCATACTGCGAGACGACGCCCTTCGGGCTGGCGTAGAAGACACCGCTGTTTCTCGCGCCAGTGACGGAGAAGTACACGCCGCCGTTGGCGTCGGCCGTGAGATCGTTGATGACGCCGCCGATGCACTCGAGCGGCTCGCCGTTGAACG
>DATFRP010000009.1:0-2413 GCA_035263125.1 Vicinamibacterales bacterium | reverse complement strand
AGACGCGACCGGTCAGAATGTCCACACTAAGCAGCTCGCTTCGGCGTTCGTCCCATCTGACGCCTTCGCCGAGGTGCCTCTGTTCGCTCGTGCAGGCGATGGCGCGCGAGTCGTGCGCGGCCGCGGTGGTCTTCTTGCGTGGTGTCATCACATCTTCGCCCGACGCGGCACCAGCGCGGGCATCTCCTCGAAATTGCCTGGCCACTCCTTGGGCTCGAGCCCGAGTGTCCGGACGGCTTGTCTCGCCGCTATGCCGATCGCTTCTGTGAACGTCGGAAAGGCCAGCTCGAGGTCGGCGATCTGCCGCACGTCCATTCCAGCGGCCATGCACGTTGCGGCCACCTGAATGATCTCCGCGGAGTAGGAGCCGAGCACGTGAGCGCCGAGGACTGTTCCTGTTCTGCGGTCGACGATGAGCTTGCACAACCCATCGGTGCGCTGATCGATGATGGCTCGCGGCAGGTGCTCATAGCGGACGATTTCGGCAATGTACTTGTGGTCGGCGCTCGCCTCCTCCTCGGTCAGTCCCACCGACGCGCACTCCGGCTGCGTGAAACTGCCGGTCGCGACGATATGCGGGCGATACGTGCGATGCGCCCCGCGCACAGCATTCTCGGCGGCGATGATGCCCTGAAGCGCTGCGCTCTGCACCAACATGCTCAGGCCGTTGACATCCCCGGCAGCGAAGATGTCGGGGACGCTCGTGCGCAGGAACTCGTCGGTCCGGATGTACGAACCGCGCGTCTCGACGCCGGCCGCCTCGAGACGCAGCGAGTCGATATTGCCCGGCCAGCCCACAGCCAGGAAGACGGCGTCGGCGTCGAGCGCCTGTGCTCGTCCGTCCTTTTCGTAGGCAAGACGCAGGTGGCCGTCCTTCGCGTCGATCGACGTCGACCGCGCCGCTGTCACCACACGCATCCCGCGATCGATGAAAGCCGCCTCGAGCCCTCGCGAGATGTCGACATCGGAGCGCGGGATGAGCCGGCCGGCGCCCTCGAGCAACGTGACCTCGACGCCGAAGTCGGCGAGAATCGACGCGAGCTGACAGCCTGTCGCCGAGCCGCCGACGACGGCAGCACGCGAAGGCAGCGCTCCGAGCGACCAGAGATCGTCGAACGACAGTGCGAGCTCGTGACCCGGAATCGGCAGCTTCCGGGCAAATCCACCGACCGCCAGCACGACGCGATCGCCCTGCAGGCGACGGCCATCCTGGAGCGCAAGCGAGTGCCGGTCGATGAAATGCGCCCGGCCGGCGCGATCGATCACCTCGACACCTGCGTCCCTCACCCGCTCGGTGAGGTGGAGGTCTTCATTCGCGTGCGCGGCGACGCGGGTGGCGTTGGCGATGACGGCGCGGATATCAACATGAGGAACGCTGCCTCTCAACCCGAACGCCGGGAAATCGCGCGCGTCGTGCCGCAATCGCGCAGCGCGTGCCAGCGTCCGCACGGGGGCGGGCCCTTTGTTGAAACAGATTCCGCCAAGACGTTCGGCTTCGATGAGCGTGACCGAGGCGCCCAGCTCGCGTGCCCGCAAGGCGGCTCTCAATCCTGCAGGGCCGCCACCCACAACGATGACTTTCATGATGCGCCCCTGATGAAGCAAAACGTCATACCGCTCGAGTTGTCCGAGACGCGAGCGAGAGATCGTCCGCCACCAGTTCCAGCGGGAGCTGGGCGAGTCGCTCGTAGTTCCGGGCGTCGCGCCAGGGCTGGATCCATTCGTAGAACAGCAACTCCATCGGGCGCCACAACAGGACCCAGCCGGCAACCACGAGGGCCTCGCCGAACAGGTCGTTGTATGGTGCCGGTAGAGGCTTGAAGTGCGTCAACAGCAGAGAGAGCGTGACTGCTGCTCCCAGGAGGCACAACGACAGAAACAGAGCGCGCCGTCCGGCTTGGCGCATGGCACGCACCGTCGCCCGGAGCTCCTGCGCACGCCGCTCGGAGAAGACTTTCACCGCGGTGGCGGCCGTTGACTGCAGCATCGGTGTCACCGGCTCCGATGCGAGATGGATCCGCACCGCCGTACCAGGTGCCATCTTCCGCAGATCGACGCGGCGCATCAGATGCTCGAGCGCCGGCCCCGGATCCAGATGCGGACGCGTCGGCACGAAGGACGTCTCCTGAAACAGCGCGTCGAGCCGATCGACGCGAATGCCCGGTTCCGTTGCAGCGTGGCCCCTCATCACCATCACACACGGCTCGATCCGCCGGTTCACGCGGAGAGCCGCACGTGGCCCCTCGTGCCGATCGCCTCGACATCCCACAGTGTTCCCAGCGCATGGACGCGCCGCATCATGATGCGTCCGAATTGTTTGGGAATGTTGGGGTCGAGGTGAATCGCACCGTCGCGAACCTGCGATCCAAGCATGATCTGCATGAACTCGAACGGCGCGCCTGTGGCCCAGGCC
>DATFRP010000008.1:0-10448 GCA_035263125.1 Vicinamibacterales bacterium | reverse complement strand
GCGCGGATCAGGATCAGCCGTCGCCGGCAGCGTCAGCACACGCGCGGACGAGCCGTTTTTCCGCGGCGGCGAACCCCGGGGCCCCCAACGCGCACGCTTGCGCGTTGGGGTGGGAATCGGAGCGAGGCCGCAGCCACACCGTCGTCGCGTGGCCCACGTGCGGTCGCCGGTGAGCGACACTACAGACATACGAAAAACGCTCTAGGGGCGTGTGCGATCAGTCTTCGGCACCGTGCTACTCTGCGGGGTTGGAGGCAATCCCCTAATGGTTCGAGCTCAGGTCCGGAGCAGCACTACCGTGATGGTGCTCCTCGTTGTCATCGCGATCTTCATAGCTGCCCAGGCGTCGGACAACGTCCAGGCACAGGCGAACAAATACCCCTATCCGACAAAGCGCGATCTTGCCGCCACCATTCCACCCGGACCGAAGCTGCTGCCGTCGCCGCCGCTCGGTGCCGGACCGTGGACGTACCGCACCACCGAAGCGAATATCAAAGTGTCGATCGTCGCTCGTGGCATCTCGCACCCGTATGGGTTTGCGTTCCTGCCCGACGACACCATTCTCGTGACCGAGCGCGCCGGCAAGCTGCGCGTCATCCGCAACGGCGTGCTCGATCCCACACCGGTCGATGGGCTGCCACAGGTGATCTATCGCGGCACCGAGGCAGGCCTGATGGACATTGCACTGCACCCTGACTTCGCGAAGAACCACTGGGTCTACTTTGCCTACCACAAGCCGATCGGCAACGACCTCGCGAGCAGTGCAGTCGGTCGCGGCACGTGGGACGGCAAGAGACTGAACGATGTGAAGGAGATCTTCCTCTCGGACGACGTCGACACCGAAGTGAGCCGGCTGGTGTTCGGTGCCGATGGCACGCTCTACATGTCGATCGGCGCGCCCGGCGAAGGACCTGAGGCGAGCATCATGCGCGCGCAGCGCGAGCACGACTACGCCGGCAAGATCATCCGCATGCGTGACGAGGGCAGCGTGCCGAAGGACAATCCGTTCGTCGGCAACTCCGCCTACAAGCCGTACATCTACGCGCGCGGGTTCCGCAACGTCCTCGGCATGGCAATCAATCCGTGGACGAACGATCTGTGGGTCACGGAGATCGGTCCGCAGGGCGGTGATGAGTTGAATCTCGTGCACGCGGGCAAGAACTACGGTTGGCCCGTCGTCAGCTACGGGAGCGACTATTTCGGCAAGCGATTCGATTCGGCCCACGCGGCTCACGGCTTCGAGGAGCCGGTCTGGTTCTGGACACCACCGATCAGCCCGTCGGGCACGGTGTTCTACTCGGGCGACAAATTCCCGAACTGGAAGCGCAATCTCTTCGTCGGCGGCCTGCGCGAAGGCGAGTTCTCGCCGACCGGTCAGCTGAAGCGGGTCGTGTTCAGCGACAAGTGGCAGGTGCTGCGCGAAGAAGCGTTGCTGCGCGACCTGCATCAGCGCATTCGCGACGTTCGGCAGGGACCGGACGGAAACCTGTATGTGCTCACCGAAGAGAACGACTCGGCGCTCCTGAAGATCGAGCCCGAAGACACGTCGTCATCCACACGCTGATCATCTTATGTAGCGTCCGCCTTTAGGCGGACGGGCGTAGTGTCTGCCTTTAGCTGGATTGCAGGCGCCGCGACCGGACCGCAGTTGCGTGTGGAACGCCGGCAAGCCCGATCGGCGCCGCGGAAAAACGCGCCTCCGGATCCATCCCGGAGGCACACGTTTATCTACTTAGCTTGTTGCGAGACTCTCGCCGTGTGGGGTCCCTTCGGCGCGTTTTTAGTTTCTGCGATAGTCGCGTCGCCTTTAGGGCTTGCCGTCGTTCCACACGCAACTGCGGTCCGGCAGTCCGAGGGTCTGCAGTCGTAATGTGCGCTTCCATGCCAGCGCTGTTGACACTCGTACTACAAAGTAGTAGATCCTATCGGTCAAGTAGTACGTGATGAAGAGACGCCGGTTCTCGAAGCTGGAACTGAAGATTCTCGACGCGCTCTGGGCTCAGGGACGCGCCTCCTTGCGTGAGATCCAGGAGGCCTTTCCCGAGCCGCGCCCGGCGTACACGACGATCACGACGACGGTGTATCGCATGGAGGCCAAGAAGCTCGTGCGCCGGACTCGGAAGATCGGCAACGCGCACATCTTCGAGCCACTGGTTGCAAGAGAGGCGGCACGCGAAGGGCTGCTCGATGAAATCCTGAGCTTCTTCGGCGGGCGCGCTCAGCCGATGATGGCGCAGCTGGCGGAGGCCGGGAAGCTGACACGCGACGACATCCGCGAGCTCGAGAAGGCGGTGCAGGACGCGGAACGACGTCGACAGGCTGACAAGGCGCGGAAACAACGATGACCATCGACTTCATCGTCAACCATGTGTGGCAATCCACCTGGTTTGCTGTGGCGGCGGCGGGAGTGGCGTTCGCGTTTCGGAGGAGCCCCCCGCGCGTGCGCTACTGGATTTGGACGAGCGCCTCGCTGAAGTTCCTCATGCCCTTCGCTGCGATCGTGAGTCTTGGCGGGCTGGTGCCGTGGCCGGAGCATCATCTGCCACCGGTTCACACGTCGGCCCTGCCCGACACGATCGCGTACGTCGCCACACCATTTCCTGGGACCTCGCACGCGCCGGTTGCCATCGAGACCTCGTTCGAGTGGACATCACTCGTGCTCGGCGTGGGATGGGCCCTCGGGTTCGCGGCAGTTGTGTGGACGCACTGGCGTCGATGGCAGGGGATCCGCCGAGCGATACGCCACGCGACGCCGATCGCGCTTCCGATTCAGCTGCCCGCGCTCATCACGCCCGGTGTCACAGGGCCGGGCATTGTCGGTTGCCTGCGGCCGGTTCTGGTGCTTCCGGCGGCGCTCCTCGAGCGCTTCACGCCACAACAGCTCGAAGCGGTGCTCGCACACGAGTGGAGCCACGTACGTCGTCGGGACAATCTTCTTGCGGCTGTCCATATGATGGTCGAGTCGATCTTCTGGTTCCATCCGCTGGTGTGGTGGATCGGCGCCCGGACGATCGAAGAACGGGAGCTTGCCTGCGACGAGGCTGTGCTCGGTCGCGGCTGCGAAGCGACAGACTACGTGCAGAGCATTCTCACCGTCTGTCGATTCCACTCTGAATCGCGGCTGCCGTGCGTGGCTGGGGTGACCGGCGGAGATCTGAAGAAGCGTGTCCACGTCATCCTCGCCGGTCGCACGGCAAGCGAGTTGAATCCTGCCAAGAAGATCGCGTTGGCGATGATCGGGCTGGCCACGATTGCTGTACCGATCGGCATCGGCGTGCTCGATTCGGCCCTCGTGCATGCCCAGTCGCTGATCATCGTCGCCGACGGCGCGTTGCGTCCGTCATTCGGGGTCGCCTCGGTGAAGCCGGTCGATAAAGCGCTGATGACGCGCAATCACGAAGGCAAGCGGCTCACCCCCACGGTATTCATCGATCGGACCGAGCTGATGGCGTTCATCGTCAGAGCCTACGTGCGGGGCGGCGGATGCGATATGAAAGTGGCACTCGGCGAGGACTGCCCCGTGATTGTCGGGACGTTGCCCCCGTGGCTGAAGACCGACAGGTTCGAGATTCAGGGCACGCTGCCGCGGAGTACGCCCACGTATTCCGATCGGCAGGTGCGCGAGGGCGACACGCCGCAGGTCAACCTGATGCTGCAGGTTCTGCTCGAGGATCGATTCCGCCTGAAGGTCCATCGTGAAACGCGAGAGCTTCCGGTGTATGCGCTGGTCGTTGGGAAGAATGGCCCGAAGCTCGATCCCCCCGTGCGACGTGTCGTTACCGGCCCGGGCGGAACGCAAGTCGAGATCCATGGCATCGGCATGGTGCTTGCGGTTCGAGGACAGGACGGCACGTCGAGGCGTCGTATGAATTTCGAGTCGAGCTCGATGCAGGACGCCGCAGACGGGTTGGCGGTGTATTTTGATCGTCCGCTCATCGATCGTACCGCGCTCTCAGGCGAGTTCAATTTCACGATCGAACATGAAGTGGACCTGGACGCACCTGCTCCTCCATTCGTGCCGAACCCGTCGGGTCGCGGCGGGAACTACGCCAATCCGTTCACGGGGTTGACCGCCGCGGAACTGTCGAGAGCATTACAGGATGTCGGTCTGAGATTGGAATCGACGAAAGCGCCACTCGAAGTCCTCGTCATTGACCACGTCGAGAAACCGTCCGAGAACTGACCGAAATTGGTTCACCTATGCGATGCTACTCAAAGAAGAGGTGATCCCTGAACGCCGTTGAACGTTCATTCATTCGAGCCGTGCCCGCGGCCGTGTACCGACCTCGTTGAGGGCGGCATCCGAAGTCCGTTTCATCGGCCACAGCGGCGAGAACGGCGCGACGCTGCTTCACTTCGAGGTGCCGACCTTCGGAAGCGTCGCTTCGGAGCTCTTTCAGCAACGACTCCTGTGGGACGACGGTCCTACGCCGGAGGAAACGGCCTTTGAGCTGTTTGGTGCCGCCTTGCACGATGTCGCAGTTCGCCGCACAGAAAGCGATCGATTCGATTCTGGAATGCTCCGTCGAATCCGAACTTACCAGCGCGTTCTCGGGCGTGGCATTGATCGAATTACGATGCCCGACACTGTCGTCGAGCGGCGCGGACAGATCGACGCGGATGTTGTGATCGCCGCCACTGAGCTCTATGCGGTTACGCCGACGCCAAGACGCGTCCGCGTGATTGGTCGCCTTGATGTCATGGGCGCAAGCCAAGGAGTCCTCAAACTCGACATTCGCCCCGGCGAGATCGTGACGGCGCTGTGGGAGGGGGAAGGGCCTGTCGAAACCCTCCGCGAGTTCTTCAACAGAGACGTCGTTGTCGAAGGCGTTGGCGCTTTCCGTCCTTCGGGTTCGCTCTTGCGTGTCGATGCGGATGCGATCGCCCCTGCCGCATCTCAAGACGAGTTCTTTCGACGGGTTCCATCAGCTGTCGCTCAGCGCGATTACCACAAGCTCACTCGGCTCAAGGCTGGTGAGAAGTCCGCGTACGCTCAGCTGCGCGGCTTCTTGCCCGGCGATGAGTCAGACGAGGAATTCAATGCTGCGGTGATGGCATTGCGCTAGGAGATGCCGGCGCCCTACATGCTCGACACCACCGTTCTCCTGCACTGGACGCGCAACTCACCTCAGGCCAAAGCGATTGACACGAACTTCCGACTTTCATCGTCGGCGATGAGACCACTGGTCTGCGAGGTGTCTCTTGGTGAAATGCTGGCCTTTAGCCTAAGCCGCAAGTGGGGCACTCAGAAGTTGCGTCGCCTAGCGGAGCTCGAGCGCCACGTCGTTGTCGTTCACATCTCGGATCCCGGCGTCAGACAGGCCTATGCCGACCTGTCAACATTGGCGCAATCCTCTGGCTGGTCGGTGTTTCACGGTAAGAACGACTTGTGGGTCGCTGCTGCGGCTCACGCTGCAGACGCCCATCTTCTGACGATGGACACGGACTTTCTGCCTCTGCGCGGAAGGGCCGGCTGGCAGATCACGGTGCCGGACGACAAGTCGGGTATGCCCCGAGCGTGAAGTCTCGAATCACGCGTAATCGAGTCGCCGGACGAAGCACTCAGTCCGTCTCGAGAAATCGCCCCGTTCGATTGGGCGGCGGCCAAACGGCACGAAGTCAAGCGAACCGATTGTGCCCGTCTTGCGAGTCAAGAAATCCCGGTGGGTTGCGCACGCGATGGACCTCGCCCATGCCGCTGGCACCGAGTCGGGACGATTTCGTACGGATCGACCAGATGGGGAAAGAAGAGGCGCGTATTGCGGCCCAGGATTTGCCGAGGTGAATTCAAGGCAGAGGTCACGCCCGATCGGCCGTGTCCGAATTCCAAACGCACGTCGGGGAATCCGACATCGCGATCGAAAGGTCGCGTCAGCGCCGCAATCGACGGCCGCACGCCGCTGATGGCAACCCTTCTGCACCGTCTTCGCAGCGTTTTGCTTGTTCTGGTCGTTGGAGGTAGCCATGGCTGAATCGAAGACGGAGACGCAGACCGGTCGATCGCAAGACACGCGAGAACGTTCGCTCGCTCAACAGAATCAGGGCCGGGCCGTACGCAGATGGGATCCGGCATTCACCAACCCGTTCGAGTTCATGGAGCGGATGAGCGATGAGATGGATCGTTGGTTCGACCATATCACGCGAAATGTCGGCGTCCCTCGCGCGGGCGCATTTCGGGGCCTGACTGGCGGACACCGCGAAGGCCTTCCCGAGGATCGAGGCGTTTGAGAAGGGAGACCGATTCGTGGTCCGGGCCGATCTGCCAGGACTGAAGAAGGACGATGTGAATGTCGAGCTCACCGACGATGCGATCACGATTCGTGGGGAGCGTCGCGAGGAGAAGCAGGAAGAGCGCGAAGGCTTCTGGCGCAGCGAGCGCGAGTACGGTCAGTTCCATCGCAGCATTCCGCTGCCGGAGGGCGTGATCGCTGAAAGCGCCGAGGCGACGTTCAACAACGGCGTGCTCGAGGTCAGCATGCAGGCCGCGCCTGAGGAGGCCAATCGGGGGCGCAAGATCGAGATCAAGGAGAAGTCGGGAAGCGAGCAGAAGAAGTAGCCCGCCCCTTGTCAAGAACTCACCGCGGCGCGAAGATCCCGCACGCGAGGTCGACGATGACACGATGGGAGTTCGCTGCCGCTACGACTGCGCTGGGTGTCGCGCTCAGCGCAGTTGCAGGATTCGCACAGTCACAGCCTGCCACGCAGGGCCCGGCGGTTGACGGGTCACCGGCGTGGTTTCTTCAAGGATCATTTCCCGATCCGACCGGACGCACGATCGTCGAGCCGGGTGGACGCGTGACGATCGCTCCACGCGGCGGTGGCCCTGCTGCTGCCGGCAGCACGGCCGCGAGCGGCACGTCCGCACCGGCCGTCACGGAGACTCCGCCATGCCGTCGCTCGCCGCTGTGTGGAAAGCGCGCTGGTGTGTCGCGACAGTCGCTGCAGCGCGTCCAATGGAAGCAGACGATGGGCTACACGTTCGAGTACCCGTATGTGCTGCCACCGGGGTTCGGCGGTATCCCCGCGGTCGCGCTCGACTCGAAACACAACCTCTGGGTGTTTCAACGCGCGGATGCCGGGAAGCCGCAGCTGTTCAAGTTCGATCCGCAAGCGAAGTTGATCCTGCAGGTAGCGCCCGAGGTGATCGGCTTTCAGGACAAAGCGCACGGCATGGCAGTCGATGCAGAGGACAACGTCTGGATCACCGCCGCGAACGGCCCCACGGTGATGAAGATCAGTCCGGAAGGCAAGCTGCTGATGACCATCGGCGAACGTGGTCGTCGAGGCGATTGGGATGAAGCCAAGGGTCAGCGGCTGCTGTGGCAGCCGGTGATGATCGCGTTCGGACCGAACGGTGACATCTACATCGGCGAGGGGCACGCGAACGAAAGCCCGAACGACACGGATTCCGATGATCCGGCGAACGACATCGGCGCGGCGCGCATCATTCATCTCGACCGGAACGGCAAGTACATCAATCAGTGGTACGGCAACGAGGTGGGACAGGGGAAATTCAGCTCGGCTCACGGGCTCGCCGTCGACCCGCGCAGTGGCGACGTCTGGATCGGCGACCGCGAGGAATACCGCATCGTCGTCTACACGGGCGATGGCAGGTTCCTCAAGACGATGCAGATGAGGAATCTGGTGTGCGCGTTGTATTTCGATGCGCACGGCGAGCCGTGGATGGCGACCGGGCAGGATGGACAGTTCCTGAAGCTGGATCGCAACGGGAAAGTGCTCGGTGCGATCGGCAACGGCATGGGCATCGGTCCTGGTCAGTTCATCGAAGCCAGTTACTGGGTCATGGACAAACAGGACAACCTCTACGCCGGTGACACCAGCGTCGGCCGCGTCACCAAGATGGTCGCGCCCGGAAGATAGGCCCCGGGGCTCCGGCCACAGGCCTCAGTGCGACTCCCGACACAGGTGCTGGGGCCCGAGGCCTGGGCCCTGAGGCCTCCGTAGGGTATGCTCGCGTATCTTTTTCGGAGACGTGATGTCCTTGTTTCGCTCGACCCTTGCCTGCCTGATCGTCCTGTTTGGAGTTGCGCTCGAGGCTCAACGCGGCACGGGGCGGATCACTCTCTTCGAGGGCGCACGGCTCATCGTCGGCGACGGCAGCGCACCGATCGAGAACGCCGCGTTCCTCGTTGACGGCGACACGTTCACCTGGGTCGGCAAGAAAGGCGAACGGCAGCCGCCTGCGGGGGCGGCCCGCATCGATCTTTCAGGGAAGACGGTGATCCCTGCGCTGATCGACGGACACAATCACATCGGGCTCGTCAACGAACGCGACGGGAGCAACAGCAAGGCGAACTACACGCGCGAGAACCTGACCGATCAGCTCGAGCGGTACGCGTACTACGCGACAGCCGCGACGTTGAGCATGGGGCTGGAGGCCGATCAGGAGCTCGCCTTCGAGCTTCGCGATGCGCTGCTTCCGGGAGCCGCGCGCTTTCTCACGGTGGGGAAGGGGATCGCGGCGACGCCGATCGCCGGCCCTCCGGGCGAGCCGCGTCTGGGCATTCCGTACGGCGCGCGCACGGAAGCAGATGGACGGAAGTACGTGCGGGAGCTGCACGGTCGCGGCGTGCACTTCGTCAAGATCTGGGTCGACGATCGCAACGGGACTGTTCCGAAGGTTCAGCCAAGCGTGTATCGCGCGATCATCGCCGAGGCGCATGCCGACGGCATGGAAGTGCTGGCGCATCTGAGCCGCACGTCGGCGCTTGCCGATGCCAAAGAGCTCCTCAAAGCTGGTGTCGACGGCTTCGTCCACGAAGTACGCGATCGCGATGTGGACGAGGAGTATCTGTCGCTGGTGAAATCGCACCCGAAGGTCTGGACTGGCCCGAACATTCCGGTGCCGTCCACGACAAGCTCTGTCGACTCGCTGGCTGAGACGCTTCCAGCGAATCAGATCGCGCGTCTGCGCAGCGAGCTCGACGAGCGGCAGAAGAAGGGCAACCCGCCTGACGCGCTCTTCGACCTGCACTGCAGGAATCTGAAGAAGATCCATGCCGCCGGCATGGTGATCGGGCTCGGGACTGATGGAACTGGAGACGGGTTCGGCGCGCACGAGCAGATGGCGGCGTATACGCAGTGCGGCATGAATCCGATGGAAGCGCTCGTCGCCGCGACCAGCACCAACGCGCGGATCCTCAAGCTCGATCGGCTGGGTCTGGTGGCCGCCAGGAAAGAAGCCTCGTTCGCCGTGCTCGACGCCAACCCGCTGGAGAACATCCTCAATACGCGGCGGATTTCGGCGGTCTACCTGCGCGGAGAGGAAGTCGACCGCAAGAAGCTGCGCGCCAGGTTCCAGCAGGCGCCGGGAGCCAGCGCCAAGTAAACAGTTTTCGAAGCTGACCGTAGATGTAGTGTCCGGGTTCGGACCTGCAGTCGTAGTGTCCGCCTTGAGGCGGACGAATACAGGAGGTTGCACGTGATCGCCAGGAGAATCGGACTCGCGGGCGTCGTTGCCGTTGTCGTGGCGATGTCGCCGAAATTGTTCGCGCAGTGGCCGTCGCACCAGACGCCCGGTGTGCCTCGCGCCGCCGACGGCAAGCCGATTCTCGACGCGCCCACGCCGCGAACCTCGGACGGCAAGGTCGACTTCTCCGGCATCTGGATGCGCGCCGGCGGTGGTGGCGGTCGCGGCCGCCAGGGCGCCCCGCCACCGCCGACGACCACGGCTGACGGGATCCCGCTGTCGACGTTCGGTGAAGTCGCCGGCCGCGGCTTCCAGCTCCCGCTGCAACCGTGGGCCGCAGATCTCAAGAAGAGGCGCATGGCCGACAACAACAAGGACAACCCCGACGTATGGTGTCTGCCGATCGGCCTCATGCAGTACCACAATCACCCGCAGCCCCGTCAGATCGTGCAGACGAAGAACCTGATGCTCATTACGTACGAGTCGAACTACGGGCTGCGCTACATCTACATGGATGGACGGCCGGCGCCGAACAACGACCCGACGCCGTGGTGGTTCGGCTACTCGCGCGGCTGGTTCGAGGGCGACACGCTGGTCGTGGAGACGACCAACTTCCGCGGCGACGAGCGCGCAGGATGGCTCGACGTCAACGGCAGTCCGTACACCGACGCGCTGAAGATGACCGAGCGATTCCGTCGTCCGAACTTCGGGACGATGCAGATCGACATCACGATCGATGATCCGAAGGCGTATACGAAGCCGTTCACCGTGCGCGTGAACCATCGGATCATGGTCGACACCGAGATGATCGAGTTCATCTGCAACGAGAACGAGCAGTCGAGCAAACACATCGAGCCGCCGAAGAAATCGTAGCGTGTCCGGGATTCGCGTCGAGACACTCGCTCCCAAGATGCACGAGGAGGCGTCGCGCCTGTTGGCGCGCGCCTTCGTCACCAATCCACTGCACGTCGCGGTGTTCGGCCCGGACAATCTCGCCGCCAACGAAACCTTCTTCCGT
>DATFRP010000007.1:0-26689 GCA_035263125.1 Vicinamibacterales bacterium | reverse complement strand
CCGCAAGTACATCGAGAAGGATCGCTCGCTCGAGCGGCGCTTCCAGGCGATCAAGGTCGATCCGCCCGCCGAGAAGGAAACGATCGAGATCCTCATGGGCGTGAAGGATCGCTACGAGCAGTTCCATCACGTCGAGTACACGTCCGAGGCGATCGAAGCGGCGGTCTATCAATCGAGCCGCTACATCACCGATCGATTCCTGCCCGACAAGGCGATCGATCTGGTCGACGAAGCAGGTGCGCGCGCCAAGCTGAAGGAAGCGGGCTACAGCGAGGAGTTCGGCGAGATCAACAAGTCCATCCGCGTCGCGGTGGAACAGATGGAGAACGCGGTCTCGCAGAAGGACTTCGAAAAGGCGCAGTACTACCGCGAGCAGGAAGTGTCGGCGCGCGAGAACCTGCAGTTCGCGCGCGAGCGATTCGACGTGAAGTCGAGCACCCGACGCGTCGTCGTCAGCAAGACCGACATCGACGAGGTCGTCTCGAAGTGGACCGGCGTGCCGATCGCATCGATCAATCAGGACGAGGGCGACCGGCTTCTCCGGATGGAGGCCGATCTGCACCGCCGCGTGATCAGCCAGGAGAAGGCGATTTCGGCAATCTCCCGCGCCATCCGCCGGTCACGCGCCGGGCTCAAGAACCCGAACCGGCCGGTCGGCAGCTTCATCTTCCTCGGCCCGACCGGCGTCGGGAAGACGGAGCTCGCCCGCGCGCTGGCGAACTTCCTGTTCGGCAGCGATCACGCGTTGATCCGCTTCGACATGTCCGAGTACATGGAGAAGCACTCGGTCTCGAAGCTGATTGGATCGCCTCCAGGCTACGTCGGCCACGAAGAAGGCGGACAGCTCACCGAGAAAGTGAAGCGCAACCCGTACTCGGTCGTGCTGCTCGACGAGATCGAGAAGGCACATCCCGACATCTTCAACATCCTGCTGCAGGTGTTCGAAGACGGCCATCTGACCGACGGCCTCGGGAATCGTGTGAATTTCAAGAACACGATCATCATCATGACCTCGAACATCGGAGCACGCTTCATCCAGAAGAAGTCGTCGCTCGGGTTCCAGGCCAGCGATACGGGTGTCGTCGACAAGAACGTGACCGACATGGTGCTCGGTGAGGTCAAGCGCACGTTCAACCCCGAGTTCATCAACCGTATCGATGAGATCATCGTCTTCGATGCACTCTCCGATGAGGATTTGCGGCGCATCATGTCGCTGCTGGTCGAACAGCTGAACGCGAACCTTACCGATCGGCGCATGAAGATCGCGCTGACCAGCGATGTCGTCGACTGGATCATCGACGTGACCTGCAAGGACCGCTCGTACGGGGCGCGTCCGCTCCGTCGCGCGATCCAGCGGTATGTCGAGGATCCGTTGTCGGAGGAGCTCATCCGGGGCAACCTCCGTGACGGCGAGGTCGAGGTCTACCTCGATAGCGGGCAACTGGCATATCGCCCGGTCGGGGAGCTCACTGGGGGGCGGAGGCTCGCGTAGGCGGGTCTTATCCGCCTCCGCCCAGGCTGCGGGGACGATCACGCCGAGCGTTTCGCGCAAAGACTGCCCGGTTTTGAAACACCTAGCCTGCGATCCCTCAGGCGCTACGGGATTCTGCCTAGGGTCCCCCGGCCATCTATTCGCGTCACACGTCCTAAATCCTGTAAGCTAAGACGTTTCCCGCCTGCGACCGAGGACGCGCAGGTGGATGAGCCGCGTGATTGTGCGCCTCGCGGCACGCCTGTTATCGGTAGAGAGTGCGGGCGGGCGAGGCGGTCGCGCACGACAGGATATCCGCGTAATGGTCAAGTGGCTTTTCCGACTGCTGGTCATGTCGGTCGTGTTGGGCGTTTCGCGCGTCGCGCATGCGCAGTCGCAGACGCCTGATCGAACGACGCCGCCAGCTCAGACCCAGACTCAGGCGGAGCCGCCTGGAACGGTTGCGACGACGTCGTGCGGGACCCCGGTGGCCGCACCTGCCGGTCTCCCTCCGGCTGGGTCTCCCCCCTTCATCTGGATTTTCGAGCTCTGCTTCGACCGGCAGAACAACACGCCGATCGTCGAAACGGAGACCTATCAGTACTGGATCAAGGTGAAGGACATGGTCAGCAGCCCCTCGAAGGGCGTTTTCGTGCCCTACAACGAGAAGGCCGAGGACCAGATGCGGGCCGACTTCAAATCGCTATGGGACACCCACTTTCTCGAGGACCTCTCGATCGAAGTCACCGACCACACATTCCCCAACGGCGTGGTCGGCAAGATGGTGGTCTATCACCTGGAAGAGCGCGAGCGCATCAAGATCGTCGACTACCGGAATGACAAGGGCGACTCGATCAGCATCATCAAGCGCACCGACATCGACACCAAACTCCGCGAAAAGAACATCGAGCTTCGACTGGATTCGTTCCTGGACGAAGGCGCGATCCGCAAGGTCGAAACGGTTCTCAAGGAGCTGATGGGGGAGAAGGGGTTCAACAATGCTGCGATCGGTCACAAGGTCACGCCGGTGACCGGCGGGCCCAAGCTCGTGAACGTCACGTTCACGGTCGGTGAAGGTCCGAAGATCAAGATCCGCAGCGTCGACTTCGTCGGCAACAGCGCGATCAGCGACGGCACGCTGACGAAGAAGATGAAGGAGAACAAGCCCAAGGGCTTGCTCGGCATCATCAAGGGCGGCGGCACCTACAAGGAGGCCGCGTTCGAGGAAGACGCGGCCAAGGTCGTCGAGTACTACCAGAACGAGGGCTATCCGCAGGCGCGCGTCGGGAATCCCGAGATCAAGACAATCGAGGATTCAAAGGACGGCAAAACCCGCTGGGTGGAGCTGCGCATCCCGGTGACCGAAGGTCACCGCTACAAGATGGGCCAGCTCGCGTTCGAGGGCAACAAGCTGGTCGGCAGCCAGGGGCTGCGGACGCTGTACAAGGTCGAACCGGGCGAGTGGTACAGCCGGAAGAAGCTGAACGACGGAAACAAGAAGGCGCAGGAGATCTACGGCAGCCGTGGCTACATGGAGTTCACGCCGTTCCCGCTCTTCAAGTACAGCGACGACCCGAACAACGCCGAGACGCTGCTTGCCTCGCTCGTTCCTGCGGCGCTTGCAGCGCCCGTGACCGACACGCCTCGATCTGGGCCGGCGGTCAAAGAGACGTCGAAGCAGACGCCGACCGTCGACGTGACGATGCAGATGACGGAGGGGCCGCAGTACTTCGTCAACCGCATCACGTTCACCGGCAACACGACCACGCGCGACAACGTGATCCGCCGCGAGATGCGTGTGTTCGAAGGCGGTGTGTTCGACACCGAGTCGCTGAAGTACAGCGTGCGCCGCTTGAATCAGCTCGGCTACTTCAAGGAGCTCAAGGGCAACGAGAGCGACATGAAGGTCGAGAAGACGCCGAACAAGGAGAACAACGTCGACGTCACGCTGAAGTTCGAAGAGCAGAACCGCAACCAGCTCACGTTTGGCGCCGGCGTGTCGCAGTACGAAGGGCTCTTCGGCCAGCTGGCGTTCCAGACGTCCAACTTCCTCGGGCGCGGCGAGAGCCTGACGGTCTCGATGCAGGCCGGCGATCGCGCACAGAACTATCAGCTCGCGTTCACCGAGCCGTTCCTCTTCGATCGCAACATCACCGGCGGGTTCGACATCTACAAGCGCTCGCTGCAATACATCGGCTACTACACGCAGAAGTCGACCGGCGGGAACATGGTCTTCGGGTTCCCGGTCGCCGACTTCAGCCGCATGTTCTTCAACTACTCGTATGAGGCGGTCAAGATCACCGACCTCAGCGAGGCGCTCATCGACACATCGTGTCTGTTCCGGCCCGGCGGCTGCTCGGTGCTGTCGAATCTGAACGATCTGTCGCAACTCACGCCGACGCAGATCGACGTGCTGAAGCGCAATCCGTTCGTCTACGATTCACTGCTCGTTGGACAGGGCGGCCAGCGCACGATCAGCAAGGTCACGCCGAGCTTCGTCCACAACACCGTCGACAATCCGATCTTCCCGAACACGGGCCGTCGTCTGACCGCGGCGATCGATCTCGCCGTACTCGGCGGCAACACGCAGTTCTACAAGCCGTCTATCGAAGCGATCATCTTCAAGAAGCATCTGGCACGGACATCGTTCGGGTTCCGCGCGCAGGCGCAGTACATCGCGCCGATCGGCAACACCTCGACGCTTCCGATCTTCGAGCGACTGTTCCTCGGCGGCGAGTACAGCGTGCGCGGATTCGACATCCGCTCGATCGGTCCGACGGTCCCTGGATCGGGCGTCGTGCTCGGCGGCAACAAGAGCCTGCTGTTCAACGCTGAATACCTGATCTCGATCGTGAGCCAGGTTCGCATCGTGCTCTTCTACGACGCCGGCCAGGTGCGCGATATCGGCGAGCCTTTTGCGTGGAAAGAAAACGTGACGCAGACGATCTTTCCTCCGGGTCCTCTGCTCACCGATCCATTTGCCACGTCAGCCCTCGTGGATCCGTCCCTGCCAGGGGCCACGACGCAGGTGGTGGGACAGACCAGTGCGTTCAAGACATCGACAGGCGTGGAGCTGCGCTTCTTCATGCCGGTGCTCAACGTGCCGTTCCGGTTGATCTACTCGTGGAACCCGCAGCGTGAAGGCGTGCTCGACAACCAGTACAGGCCGGCGAAGGCAACGACGTTCCGCTTCGCGGTCGGGACGACGTTCTAACGAATTGCAGAAGGATACATGCAGATTGCAGAATACGGAGCCCCGTGGCGGGGCTCCTTTTGCATTTTGCAATGTGTATTTTGAATTACGCGGGGCTCTCGATCAGAAGTGGGTGATCTGCAACGTGTAATTGGTCGGCGCTGTGAGCTTGCCGACGTCGTAGATGCGCGCACAGTAACTGCCAGCGGCTTGCGCGGTGCCGGTGACGGTGACGTTCAGCGCGGCGCTGTCGTTGGTGACGATGAGTGTGCACGACGAGCCGTTAAAGGTACCCAGGCTCAAGCCGAATACGACTGCGGGGTCGGGGTCGAGCGCAACAACAGTCGCGGTGACGGTGCCGGCTTTGGAGACGGTGAACGGTTGGGTCTTCCCGCCATTGACCGTCAGCGTGTCGGAATTGGTCTCCGTGACGGCGGTGGGCGTCGAGGTATCGGGCGTCGTCGTCGGGTTATTGCTGCCGCACGCGGACGTGCCCAGCATGACAAGGACGCAGCCAACAACGGTGTAACAGGGTGCGAATCGAGGCATTCGTCGAGGAGTCTCCTGGCACAGGCAACGCGCGGCAAGAACCATCTTACTTGGCGGGAGATGGTCGAGTAAAATCGTCAGCTGTAGCTTCGACAAGAAAGGACTCATTGAATGAGAGTGTTTGCCATCGCTCTGGCGTTCAGCCTGATGCTGGCCACGGGTGTGTTGTACACCCAGGTGGCCGCACAAGGAGCGAAGCCAGCCGCTCCGGCTCCGGCGACCCAGAAGCCACCAGCGCCCGCTGCTCCGGCACCGACGCAGAAGCCTCCGGCGCCCGCCGCTCCAGCTGCGCCGGCGCCGCCTCCTGCGAAGTTCCAGGACGGCATGAAGTACGCCTACGTGAACCTGCAGGCCATCGCGGCCCAGTCTGCTGATGGACGGGCGGCCGCAGAAAAGCTGAAGGCGGCCCAGGAGACGAAGCAGCGTGAACTGCAGGACAAGAACAAGAACTTGCAGGCGATGCAGCAGAAGCTCGAGTCAGGCGGCGGCGTGCTGAGCGACGCGGCCCGCGCGCAGCTGCAGAACGACATCGATCGCACGCAGCGCGATCTCCAGCGCGCCAGCGAAGATGCGCAGGAGGAACTGCAGAAGCTCGCGCAGCAGGTGGAGGAAGACTTCACCCGCAAGGTGCTGCCGATCGTCGAGAAGGTCGCGAAGGAAAAGCAGGTGCACTTCGTGTTCAACGCCGCACAGAGCGGCCTCATCTGGGCCGAACCGGGCATGGACCTGACGACCGAGGTGATCAGCGCGCTCAATTCAAGCGGCGGGGCCAAACCGGCGGCACCTGCGCCGCCCGCGAAATAGGCGCCCGTCGCGCATCCCAGGCTTCAGGTTCATCGGCTGAACCTGGTGGCCTGGGAACCATGACGTCCTGAAGAGACCCGTGTCAGTCGACCTCCCAGCGCTGCTCGATCGCATCTACTATCGATACCCGTCTTTCCTCATCGACGCGGTCACCGAGCACGATCGCGGCCGGCGGCTCGTCGGCTTCAAGAACGTCACCAGCAACGAAGAGTTCTTCCAGGGACATTTCCCGGGCTCGCCGCTGATGCCGGCGGTGCTCATGATCGAGGCGCTCACGCAGGTCGCCTCCGCGCTCCTGCTCGAGCACGAGTCGATGTCGGCGACCGCGCGAGTATGGCTGCGCGGCGTGAATCAAGCCAAGTTCCGTCGCAATGTCGTGCCGGGCGATCGTCTCCGGCTCGAAGTCACGATCGGCCGGATGCGCTCGCAGCTCGCCACCGTGCTCGCGTCGGCGACAGTCGAGGGGCAGCTGGTGGCGGAGGCTGAACTGCTGCTCGGCATCGAAGCCGGATCCGCGTCGATCGATCCGTCGGCGCGCGTCCATCCGACGGCCTGCATTGGCGAGGGGACGACGGTTGGCGCCAACGCGGTGATCGGTCGCGATGTACGGATTGGCCGTCGCTGCCAGATTGGTGCGTCGGCGGTCATCGAAGGGCTGACGGAGATCGGCGACGACACCCAGATCTATCCGATGGCGTCGATCGGCCTCGCGCCGCAGGACCTCAAGTATCGGGGCGAACGCACGAAACTCATCATCGGACGCGGCAACATCTTCAGGGAGTTCGTCACCATCAATCGCGGCACCCAGGGCGGCGGCGGGGAAACGACGATCGGCGACGACAATCTGTTCATGGCCTACGTGCACGTCGCGCACGACTGCCACATCGGCAGCCACACGATCTTCGGGCCGCATGCGACGCTGGGCGGCCACGTCCACGTCGAGGACTTCGCGAACATCAGCGCGGGGTCGGCCGTGCATCAGTTCTGCCGCGTCGGTCGGCACGGCTTCATCGGTGGCTACTCGGTGGTGACGAAGGACGCGCTGCCGTTCGGACGGACGATCGGCAGCCGGCCCGCGCGGATCTTCGGCGTCAACACGATCGGGCTCTCCCGCCGCGGGTTCACAGCAGCGACGATCACGCAGCTGCGCCACGCGTTTCGCTATCTGCTGCAGTCGAAGCTCAACACCACGCGGGCGCTCGCGTCGATCGAACAGGACGAATCGCTCTCGGGCCCGGAGATTCGATATCTCGTCGACTTCATCCGCACCTCTCAGCGCGGCGTCATCCTGCGGCGTCCCACCCGGCGCGCCGAAGAGCTCGTGGCCGATGAATAACCGGACGTCCCCAAGATCCGGGCAAACACTGTGAACCTCGGCATCATCGCCGGGAACGGCCGCTTTCCGTTTCTCGTGCTCGAGGCGGCCAGGTCGCAGGGGCACGACGTGACGATCGTTGCCATCAATGAGGAAACCTTCTCCGAATTGAACGACGCTGCCAGACGCCATCAGGTGGCCATTCACTGGATCTCGCTCGGGCAGCTCGGAAAGTGCATCAACATCCTCAAGGAGGCAGGGGCCACGACGGCGGTCATGGCCGGGCAGGTCAAGCACACCAAGATCTTCGCGGGCATCGTCCCCGATCGCGTGATGCTCGGTGTGCTGATGGGCCTGGTCAAGAAAAGCACCGATGGGCTCATCGGCGCCGTCGCCCGAGTGATGAAAGATCACGGGATCGATCTGATTGACTCGACCTCGCTGCTGACGCCGCTGCTCGCCAAGCCCGGCGTCCTGACGCGGCGGCCGCCCACTGAGGAAGAGCAGAAGGACTTCGAGTTCGGCTACCGCATGGCCGACACGATCGCGGGGCTCGATATCGGGCAGACCGTCGCGGTGAAGCATCAGGCGGTTGTCGCCGTCGAAGCGATGGAAGGCACCGATGAAGTGATCGGCCGCGCCGGCCACCTCGCCGGGCCGGGGGTGCGCATCATCAAAGTGGCCAAGCCGAAACAGGACATGCGCTTCGATGTTCCAGTGATCGGCTTCGCGACGATTCACGCGATGCGGGTCGCCGGAGCGACGGCGCTGTCGATCGATGCGGACAAGACGCTGGTGCTCGACGGCGATGCGGTGTTCGCGTCGGCGAACGAGGCGGGAATCACGATCGTGGGCCGGCCGTCCATCACCGTGCAATGACACAGGCGCTTCGAGTAGCGGTGATCGGCGTCGGCCACCTCGGCCAGCATCATGCGCGGCTGCTGGCCTCGATGGACAACGTCGAGCTCGTTGGTGTGGTGGACACCAAGCCCGGGCGGGCCCAGGACATCGCATCGAAATTCGGCACGCACCCATTCATCGAAGCGGGCGACATCGTGGGACGTGTCGATGCGGTCACCATTGCCGTGCCGACGGTCTCACACGTGGACATCGCATTGCGGTTCATTGAACGGGGCATTGCGGTGCTGGTCGAGAAGCCGATTGCCGCGTCGGTCGCCGATGCCGATCGCATGATTGAGGCCGCGGGGCGCTGCCGCGTGACGCTTGCAGCCGGGCACACCGAGCGTTTCAATCCTGCGGTGACGGCTGCGCTGCCGCTGGTGACCGAGCCCCGCTTCGTCGAGATTCATCGTCTCGGGACGTTTCCGGAGCGGAGCCTCGACATCGACGTGATCTTCGATTTGATGATTCACGATCTCGATCTGCTGCTGGCAGCGGTGCGCTCCGAGGTCATCGGCGTCGAGGCGATCGGTGTCAACGTGCTGACTCCTCGAACCGATATCGCGAACGCACGACTGCGCTTCGCGTCGGGATGCGTCGCAAACGTCACGGCCAGTCGCATCAGCCGGGATCGCGTGCGCAAGGTGCGCTTCTTTCAGCACGACTCGTATGTGTCGGTCGACTACGCGTCACAGGAGGTCGAGGTCTATCGCCTGGCGCCGCAGTCCGCAGCCGCGGGTCGTCCCGTGATCCAGGGAGGCAAGCTCGAGATCGCCAACGAAGAGCCGCTCAAGCGTGAGCTCGCCGACTTCGTCGACGCCGTGCGAACAGGACGCGAGCCGGGCGTTCCCGGGAGCGCCGGTCGTGACGCGTTGGCGTTGGCGACGAAGGTGGCCGAGGCGATGGAAAGTGCGGTGTAATGCGGAATTCAGAATGCAGAATGCAGACACCGATCGAGGTCGGGACATGTAGTGTCCGCATTCTGAATTTTGCATTCTGCATTACACGTTTCGGCCTATGACCACCTCAACCACGTTCGATCGCTATATGGAACGCGTCACCGCCGGTGAGCACCTGTCGGCCGACGAGCTCGAGGAGCTGGCCACGACGCCGGACATCCTCCCGCTCGGCATGCTGGCTGACACCGTGCGGCGCCGGTGGCACGGCGGCCGGACGACGTTCGTGCGGGTGGCCAGCGTGCCACTCGAGACGCCGTTCACCGAGCCGCTTCCGGCAATGGCCCGTGAGATCAGAATCAGCGGAACGCCCGATCGTCTGGGCACGGCGCTCGAGCTCGTGAGGCGTGCGAAAGGGGCAGCGGGTGGACGCGCGGTGTCAGCATTCTCGTGGATCGATGTCGAGAAGTTCAGCGCTGGAGGACGTGCGCGCGTCGACGAGGTCCTCGATGAACTGCGGGCGGCAGGCCTCGACTCGTTCGCCGAGTTGCCGCTCGATCGCATGAGCGATGTTGATGCGGCTGTCGAGGCGCTTGCCGCCGCGGGCTTCGGTGCGCTGCGTCTGACGATCGACAAGCTGCCCGCCGCATATCGCACGGCGCTCTTCCTGCAAGTCAACCAGCTTCAACAGCGCCGTGCGTGCATTCAGGCGATCAATCCGCTCCCGATGACCCTCGCGACGTTTCGGCCCACGACCGGGTATGAAGATGTGAAGACAGTGGCGATCGCGAGGCTGGCGGCGACCGACGTCCCGACGATCCAGGTCGACTGGCTGCGGTACGGGCCCAAGCTCGCGCAGGTTGCGCTCACGTTCGGCGCCGACGACATCGACGGCATCTCGCCCTCGGACGAGGCACCCGAAGGACGGCGGCGGGCGCCGCTCGAAGAGGTGCGCCGCAACATCGAGGCCGCCGGTTACAGCGCCGCCGAGCGCGATGGACGATTCGCGGACGTGGCGTGATGTCGACAGGCTCCGCTGAAGCGACAGCGCGAGGGCCGCTGCGCATCGGTGCAGTCGGCTATCTCAATGCGCGGCCGCTGACCTGGGCGCTCGATCGCAGGCGCGATCGCTGGCGCGTGCGATACGACGTGCCTTCGGTGTGTGCGACGTTGTTGCACGACGGCGACGTCGACCTCGGCCTCGTCCCGTCGATCGAGTACCTGCGTTCGCCCGAGTACCGCTTCGTTCCCGGAGTCGGCATCGGATCTCGAGGCCCCGTGGCATCGGTCGCGTTGTACGCGCGGCGGCCGATTGTCGAGATCGGAGCGATCGCGCTCGACACCAGCTCACGCACGTCGGTCGCGCTCATTCAGGTGCTCTGTCGCCATCACTTCCGAATCCAGCCCACGTTCGTTCCGCATGGCCCCGATCTCGCGGCCATGATGCGAACTGCGGACGCCGCGCTGCTCATTGGCGACCCGGCGTTCGATGCGGATCACAACGCCCTCGGTGTCGAGAAGATCGATCTCGGCGAGGAGTGGACGAGCATGACCGGCCTGCCGTTCATCTACGCCGCCTGGACCGGACGGGCTGGTGCGGCAAGCGCCGATGATGTACGGGCACTGCAGGAGGCGCAGGCCGAGGGCGTTCGCGCGGCGGAGGACATCGCGGCAGAATACGGGCGGGGAGACTCCGGCCGCGCGGCGAGGGCGCTTGCGTACCTAAGGGATAATGTGAAGTACGGCATCGGGCCGGACGAAGCCAGGGGGCTGCAGTTGTTCCTGGATTACGCGGCGGATCTGGGACTGGCACCGGGCCGGCGACGAGTGGAGTTCTTCTGACGATGGTCGATCGAATCGCACGGAAGGTGCTGGACGGTGGCCGGGTCGATGCGGCCGAGGCGCTCGATCTCTATCGCCATGCGCCGACGCATCTGCTCGGCCACCTCGCCGATACGATCCGCTGTCGCAAACACCCCGAGCGCATCGTCACCTACATCATCGACCGCAACGTCAACTACACCAACATCTGCGTGGCGCGCTGCAACTTCTGCGCGTTCTATCGGCAGGTCGGTTCGAGCGAAGGGTACGTCCTCGGCTTCGACGAGATCTTTCAGAAGATCGACGAGACGATCGCCGTCGGCGGCAACCAGCTGCTGCTGCAGGGTGGCCACAATCCGGATCTGCCGATTCAGTGGTACGAGGATCTGTTCCGCGCGGTGAAGTCTCGCTACCCGGAGTTCAAGCTGCATGCGCTTTCGCCGCCGGAAGTGCTGCACATCTCGAGGCTGAACCGGGTGCCGGTGCCAACGGTCATCGAGCGGCTCGTGGCGGCAGGGCTCGACAGCGTGCCGGGCGGCGGCGCCGAGATCCTGGTCGATCGCGTTCGTCGTCTGCTCAACTGCTACAGCAAGGCCTCGGCGGACGAGTGGATCGACGTGATGCGCGACGCGCATCATGCCGGGCTGCGAACGACGGCGACCATGATGTACGGCACGGTGGAGACCGACGAAGAGCGCATCGAGCACATGATGCGCCTCCGCGATCTGCAGGACGAGACCGGCGGGTTCACGGCGTTCATCACGTGGAGCTATCAGCCCGAGCACACCGAGCACGGCGGCTACGAGGCGACCGGCGTCGACTACCTGCGCACGCTCGCGCTCTCGCGCATCGTCCTCGACAACTTCGACAACCTGCAGGCGTCGTGGGTGACGCAGGGCGGGAAAGTGGGGCAGCTCAGTCTGGCGTTCGGCGCCAACGACATGGGCAGCGTGATGATCGAGGAGAACGTCGTGCGCGCGGCGGGCGCGGCCTACTGCATGGACGAACTCGAGATCGTCGTGAACATCGAAGACGCCGGCTACACGCCCAAGCGCCGGAACATGCACTACGAGATTCTCGGCGACCCGATCGTCCGCGAGCGCGACGTGCCGCGAATGCTGTCGCTGGCCACCGCGCGTGCGGACGGCGACACCTCGGTGCCCGAGGAGCTTCGCAACTACGCGGCGCGCAGTCGCGCCGCCAAGACGCTCCGGCTGGCCCAGTAGCTCCGATCCCGACGGACGTCCCGATGCTCACGCTCAGTGCGCAGTGGATCGTCCCCATCACCGGTCGTCCCATCCGTCACGGCTTCGTCGCCCTCGATTCTGACGGGCGCATTCAGGCTGTCGGTGACGGCAGTCCTCAGCACGCGAGGCCGCTCGGCCACGTCGCGCTGATGCCGTCGCTCGTCAACGCACACACCCATGTCGAGCTGTCGTTCCTGCACGGACTCGTACCTCCGAGCACGAGTTTCAACGAGTGGGTGACCACGATGATGGCGATTCGCCGTGAGTCGGCACCGGATCCGACCGCACCCCCGATCATCGATGCGGCGCAGCGGGCAGTCGCACGCGCGCGTGCGACCGGCACCGGACTCATTGGCGACGTGAGCAACACCTTGGCGTCCGTTGGAGTGCTCCGTGACGGCAGCCCGTCGGCGCATGTGTTTCACGAGCTGCTCGGGTTCAACCTCACCGACGTACCCGGCAGAGTCGCGCAGGCGCGCACGGCGATCGAGAACTGGGACGTCGATAGCGACCGGGTGCGGATCAGCCTTGCACCTCATGCCCCTTACTCGGTGTCGCCCGCGTTGTTTCAGGCGATTCGACGCGACGTGAATGCACATCGTCATCCCGTCACCAGCGTGCATCTCGGCGAGTCGGCGCAGGAAATCGAGCTGCTTCGCGACGGTACCGGCCCGGCTCGCGCGATGCTCGAGCGGCTCGGTGTGTGGACGGATGCATGGAAACCGCCGGGCATGTCGCCGGTCATGTATCTGATCGGCCTCGGGTTTCTCGATGCCCGCACGCTCGTCGTGCACGGCGTGCAGTTCGATCGCGACGACCTCGCACGACTTCGGACGATCGGCGCGACGGTCGTGTCGTGTCCGAGGAGCAATGCCTATGTCGGCGTCGGCTCTCCCCCGCTCGAGGCGTTCTACGAGTCGGGGGTCGATGTGGCGTTCGGAACCGACAGCCTCGCCAGCGTGGCCGACCTCAACATGTTCAACGAGCTCGCCGAGGCGAGGCGTGTCGCTCCCGATGTGCCGGCACACCGTCTGCTCGAGAGCGCCACACTGATTGGCGCTCGTGCACTTGGATTCGGCAGCGAACTTGGCAGCATCGAGCCAGGGAAGCGCGCCTCGCTGCTTGCCGTCCGCGTCCCTGAGGGCGTGCTCGATGTGGAAGAATATCTGGTTGCGGGCGTCGAGCCGGATGCGATCATGTGGCTCGACTCGACCACTCATTTGATCCAGACACGTGAGTAGACTCTCGACATATCTGGCCTTCGTCCGCTTCAGCCATTCCGTCTTCGCGCTGCCGTTCGCGTTGACCGGTGCGCTGCTCGCGTGGCGCGATCATCCATTCTCCTGGGCGCAGATCGGATGGATCGTGCTCTGTATGGTGAGCGCGCGAAGCGCTGCCATGGGATTCAATCGTGTCGTCGATGCCCGCTACGATGCCCTCAACCCGCGAACCTCCATGCGTGAGCTGCCGCGGGGCAGGATGACTCGACGCGAGGCGATTCTGTTCGTGGTCACTGCGTCGGTCATTTTCGTGTTCAGCGCGTCGCGTCTGGGGACGCTCTGCTTCATCCTGGCACCGATCGCGCTGGCGATTGTGTTCTGGTATTCGATCGCCAAGCGGGTCACCGCGTTCACGCAGCTCTTTCTGGGACTCGCGATGGCGGTTGCACCAGTGGGCGGGTGGATCGCTGCGGGAGGCCGCGGTGGACCCGAGCCGTGGCTGCTCGGCCTCGGGATCGGACTCTGGGTCGGCGGCTTCGACATTCTGTATGCGTGTCAGGACGTGGAGTTCGATCGCGGTCATGGCCTTCGATCGATTCCCACACGCTTCGGCGTCGGCATGGCCATTACGCTCTCGCGAGTGATGCACGTCGGCGCGGTGCTGGCGATGGCGGCACTCTGGCAGGCCGCGCGACTTCCGGCGATGTATCTGGCCGGCGTGGGGTGCGTGGCCGTGCTGCTGGTGTACGAGCAATCGCTCGTGCACGCCGACGATCTCTCGCAGGTGAAGAAGGCGTTCGATCTGAACGGGTGGGTGGGCATCATCTACTTCGGCGTCACCGCCCTCGCGCTCTACATCGGGTGATGAGACACGGACAGGCCTCCGTTGGCTGACACACCTCTCGACAAGGCTCCCGAACGCATCGCGGGCATGTTCGACGCGATCGCGCCGCGCTATGACCTCCTGAATCACCTCCTCAGTGCGGGCATCGATCGACGATGGCGTCGGCAGGCGATCGCGTCGCTTCAGCTCACTGGCACCGAAACCGTCGTCGATGTGTGCACCGGCACGGCCGATGTCGCGCTCGAGGCACACCCCGCGCGACGCGTGCTCGGGATCGACTTCGCGGGCGCGATGTTGCGCCTCGCGCTGGACAAGGTTCGTGCGGCACGCCAGGATCGACGCGTCTTTCTCGCACAAGGCGATGCGACCGCGATTCCTGCCGCCAACGGGTGCGCGGACGCGGCCACCGTGGCGTTTGGTATCCGCAATGTGCAGCGGCCCGATCGTGCGTGCCAGGAGCTGGCGCGCATCCTGCGGCCCGGCGGCCGGCTCGCGATCCTCGAATTCGGCGTGCCCCGTATCCCGGGGTTCAGCGCGCTCTACCTCTGGTACTTCAAGCGCGTCCTGCCGCTGATCGGGCGTGCGATCTCGGGGCACATGGGGGCATACTCATACCTCCCCGCATCGGTCGGCACCTTCCCTCCGCCGGCTGAGTTTGTGACATTACTAAGGCAGTCCGGTTTCAGCGACGTTCGCGCCGTCCCGCTTACGCTGGGCGTCGTCTATCTCTACACGGGAATCAGGGGATAAGGGGGGCCGCGGACGGTGAGAGCAGCGCAGGAGGAAGCCGACGATCAAGGCGCGCGACGTAAGTCGTTGTGCCAGCGAATGTTATAATTTCGTTTCCAGACCGTTGATTCACTTCGACTTCGAGGAGCGGTATCAGGACGAGCAGGTTGTCGGCCGAGGCGTTTCGGCCGGCACCATTGTCGTTTTCTCTCTCCTCGTCCACATCCTCGTCCTACTGCTGGTGAACTACGCGCCGCGGTTCAACTTCTTTCTGCCAACGCAGGAAGAGCTCGAAGCACGCCGGCAGGAGCTGCTCCGGGAGCAGCTCGAACGCGAGCGGAACGAACGCCGGTTCGTGTTCATTGCGCCGCAGGTCGATCTGCAGACGCCGAAGCCGAAACAGGACGTCCCTCTTTCCGATTTGGACCGGCGGGCCCAGGCGCCTCAGCGCGCCTTGAAGCCGGACAACCCGCTGCCGTTTTCGAAGGGCAATTCACCGGAGCGTGTCGATCAGACGCCGTCGGAAAAGGCCCGCGGAGCCGAGACGGCCGCCAAGCCTGACGAGACGCCGCCCCAGCCGGAGCCGCAGGAGAAGGTGGCGCGCACCCTGCCGCCGGCCGACCAGGGGATTCGACGGGCGCCCGATACTTCGCGGCCGGCACCAGGCGCGCTGGGTGATGCGCTGAAAAACCTGCAGCGATACGTCCAGAACGAGACGTTTCGCAACGAGGGGGGCGGCGCGAACGATCCGGGCGCGACGATTCAGTTCGACAGCAAGGGCGTCGATTTCGGTCCGTGGCTGCGGCGCTTCGTCGCGCAGGTGCGACGCAACTGGTTCGTCCCCTACGCCGCCATGACCTTTCACGGCCGCGTGGTCCTGCAGTTCAATATTCACCGGGACGGCACGATTACTGACGTTGTCGTCGCCTCTCCGTCCGACATCGACGCGTTCACGAGGGCCGCGAACAACGCGATTCTCGGTTCCAATCCGACCGAGCCGCTCCCGGCGCAGTACCCGGACCCGATGGCGTTCTTTACGGTGACCTTCTACTACAACGAGCAGCCGCCGCTGCGTTGAGACGAGCCTCGTGCCCACCCGCGTACAGCAACTCGGGCTCATCATCGTACTGGCCGCGATCGCGCTCTACGTCATCGTCCGCGTGCATTGAGCGCGCGTCCCTTGATCCTCGCTGTGCTCGGCCCGACTGCGTCCGGCAAGAGCGCACTCGGCCTCGCGCTGGCGGAACGATATGGCGGCGAGATCGTCAACTGCGATTCCACGGCGGTCTATCGCGGTTTCGATATCGGCACGGATAAGGTCCCAGCCGCCGCACGACGAGGCATCCCGCATCATCTGATCGACATCGCCGATCCCACCGAGGTGTACACCGCGGCGCAGTACGCCGCTGATGCGGCCCGCGTGATTCGAGAGATTCATGGACGCGGGGCGCTGCCGATTCTGATCGGCGGCACCGGGTTCTACTATCGCGCGCTGACGCGCGGACTGTTTCCGGGCCCGGGCGCCGACAACGCGCTGCGCGCGCGCCTCGACAAGGTCGCCGAATACAAGGGACCCGAGCGCCTTCACCGGATGCTGCGGCGCGTCGATGCCGACTCGGCGCAGCGCATCATGCCTCGCGATCAGAAGCGGCTGGTGCGGGCGCTGGAGGTGTATCTGACGACAGGCCGGCCGCTGACCGCGCATTTCGCCGACACCCGGTCGCCGGTGGCCGACTGCGAGGTCATTGCACTTGCGCTGACGATTCCCGCCACGCTCACCGGCGAGCGCGTGGCGCGCCGCGTCGACGAGCAGTTCGCGCGTGGGATCGTGGGTGAGGTCGAATCATTGCTCGCCAGCGGGATTCCTGCGGACGCACGACCCTTCGGCGGTCTCGTCTACAGACAGGTGATGGAGATGCGTCGCGGTGTCAGGGACGAGGCCGCGACGCGCGCGCTGATCGTCCGTGAGAACCGTCGCTACGCCCGTCGACAGTTGATCTGGTTTCGTAAAGAGCCTAACCTTATCTGGTTTGATGGACCCGGCGAGCGGCCGGAGACCCTTCATCGCGTCGAGGGCGTGCTTGCCTCGCGCGGTATGCGCGCGCGAGGAGACGCTCACTGATGGCCCAGGTATCTGAACCACGCACTTCGTCCTCGTCGGCTTCGCCCAACATTCAGGACGCATTCTTGAACTACGCCCGTCGCGACCGTCTGTCGGTGACGATCCATCTGATGGACGGCCGCCAATTCGACGCGCGCATCAAGAACTTCGACAAGTTTGCCGTGGTGGTCGAAGTCGACGGGGCCGATCAGCTCGTGTTCAAGCACGCGATTGCCACGATCGAGACCACGCGCGCGGTCGCGAACTATTTCGCGGCGCAGCATTCGTAATCTGACTCCTTTTCCTCGCGTCGTTCTGATCGTGCTCGACAGCGTGGGCTGCGGGGAGTTGCCCGACGCGGCAGCCTACGGCGATCAGGGCAGCAACACGCTCGGCAACATCGCAAAGCGACGGCCTCTTCGCGTGCCGCACCTGCAGGCCCTCGGCCTGGGACGACTCGTGGATCTTCAGGCAGGGACTGCAGGCGCGCTTGCCCCGAGCGAAGTCGAGGGACCGCAGGCGGCGTACGGCCGGATGGCAGAAGCCTCCGCCGGCAAGGACTCGGTCACCGGCCACTGGGAGATGATGGGCATCGTGCTCGATCGTCCTTTTCCGACATTTCCCGAAGGGTTTCCGCGCGCGACGATCGAGGCATTCGAGCGGCGCATCGGCCGTCCCATCCTGGGCAATATCGTTGCCTCCGGGACCGAGATCATCGCGCGGCTCGGTGGGGAACACGTGCGGACAGGCCGCCCGATCGTCTACACGTCAGCCGACAGCGTGTTTCAGATTGCCGCGCACGAAGAGGTGATTCCCGTGCCGGAGCTGTATCGCATGTGCGAGATCGCCTTCGATCTCGTGGGCCGCGGCATGGGCGTGGGCAGGGTCATCGCCCGGCCTTTTGTCGGAACGCCTGGTGCGTTTACTCGAACCTCGAACCGGCACGATTACGCGCTCGATCCGGCCGGTGAGACGCTGCTCGATCACCTCACGCGTCACCAGATTCCGGTTGTGGCCATTGGCAAAGTCAACGATCTGTTCGCAGGCCGTGGAATCGTACGTGCGACGCCGACCGTCAGTGACGAGGACGGGATGAACCGGGTGCTCGATGCGATGAAGAACGAAGCCGAGGGACTCATCTTCGCGAACCTCGTCGACTTCGATACGGAGTACGGGCATCGCAACGACGTGGAGGGGTACGCATCGAATCTCGAGAGGTTCGATGCGCGGCTCCCTTCAGTGCTGCACGCGCTTCGCGACACCGACCTGCTGGCAATCACCGCCGATCACGGGAACGACCCGACGACGCCCAGCACCGATCACTCGCGGGAGCACGTGCCGCTGCTCGTCACCGGCTCCCGCGTTCGACGAGGCGCGTCGCTCGGAACCCGCGCGACGTTTGCCGATCTGGGGCAGACCCTTGCCGCCAACTTCGGTGTCGGACCGCTCGCGCACGGGACGAGCTTCCTGGAGGAGATCGTTGTCGAGCATCCGTGAAGCACTCGAGCAACGAGAGCGGGAGACGCTGGCGCCGCAGGCGGCCAAGAGCGCGGAGTCGCGAGGACGCCTGCATGCGGAAGCCGAAGACGACGTGAGGCCGGCGTTTCAACACGATCGCGATCGGATCATTCACAGCAAGGCCTTCCGCCGTCTGAAACACAAGACGCAGGTCTTCTTCGCGCCCGCCGGCGACCATTACCGCACGCGTCTGACCCACAGCCTCGAGGTGTCGCAGATCGCGCGCACGATCGCGAAGGTGCTCCGCCTTCACGAGGAGCTCACCGAGTCGATCGCGCTCGGCCACGATCTCGGACACACGCCGTTCGGCCATGCCGGCGAGCGCGTGCTCGATTCCCTCATGCCCGGCGGATTCCGGCATTACGAGCAGAGCCTTCGCGTGGTCGATGTTCTCGAGAACGACGGCAAAGGTCTGAATCTCTCCTGGGAGGTTCGCGACGGGATCGGGCGGCACTCCAAGGGCAAGGATGGATCGCCGGTCGGTCTCGATCCGGAGAAGCGGTCGGCCACGCTGGAAGGTCAGGTCATGCGCGTCGCCGATCTCATCGCGTACGTCAACCATGACATCGACGATGCGGTGCGGGCCGGCGTGCTGAGACCGGAAGACCTGCCCGGCGATGCGGTGCGAGTTCTGGGAGCGACTTCCTCCGCACGCATCGCGTCGATGGTCAAGGACGTGGTGACCGAAACGCAGCGCGGTGGCCTCTCAGAGATCCGCATGACCGCCGACGTGCTGTCGGCGACGCTTGCGATGCGGTCGTTTCTCTTCAGCGCGGTATACGAGAACGACATCGCCACCGCCGAGTTCAAGAAAGCCAGCGGGATTCTGGGCGGGCTGTGGGAGCGCGTGCGCGAGCGGCCCGTGGACCTGCTGGACAACCGCATCATCGAGCGCGAGGGCCTCGACGTGGCCGCGCGTGACTTCCTTGCCGGGATGACCGATCGCTTCGCCGTGGCGCTCTACGAACGCCTGTTCATCCCTAAGCCATGGGTCGGCCCGATGGCGTGGAATCAGCTCCAGTAAGCCGCGTTCGAACTTCAGTCACAGTCGTTTTCACGCAGAGATCTCTCTGGCCCGATGCCCGGATTGACGGCTGCGCGTGAGCTATAAGCTATAATGGTGGGTCGCCTTTCGCGGGATTTTCGCGAGAGGGGGACCGCGATGCAACTGGACCTGACCCGGTATCATCAGGGCCTCAACCACTTCGCCAGAGTGTTCCAGCCCGCCGAGGTGGGGCAGGACGGCGAGGCGTACAGAGTCGTCGAACCGGTCCAGGTCGACATCGACATCCACAAGGACAAGGAGCGGTTCCGTCTCGCTGGCAGTGTTCGTACGCGACTCGAGCTCTCGTGCAGCCGGTGCCTCGAGCCGTTCACGACGCCGATCGACAGCACGTTCGATCTGCGGTATCTGCCGATGGGGACCGAGGGCGGCGAGGCGGATCGGGAAGTCAGCGACGACGATCTCGATGCGAGCGTCTATCGCGAGGACCAGATCGATCTGAACGAGCTGCTGCGCGAACAGTTCTATCTCGCGCTGCCGATGAAGCCGCTGTGCCGCGATGACTGCGCAGGCTTGTGCCCGCAGTGCGGCACCAACAGGAACACTGCGACGTGCGCGTGTGCGCCGCAGTGGGAGGATCCACGGCTGGCGCCGTTGAAACGATTGAAGTAGCCATCATGCCAAACCCAAAACGCAGACACTCCAAGACGCGCACGGCCAAGCGCCGCACGCACGACGCGTTGCGCGCGGCGACCACCGGCCTCTGTCCGCAGTGCCATGAGCCGAAGGCGCCCCATCGCATCTGCCCGCACTGCGGCTATTACAAAACGCGGCAGGTCAGACCGGTCGACGAGGACTAGGGAAGATCGCCTCCGGCCATGATTCGGATCGCGGTCGACGCCATGGGCGGTGACCACGGGCCGTCGGTCATTGTCGATGGCGCGGTCGCGGCCGCACGTCAGGGGGATGTGCGGGTCGCGCTGGTTGGAGCGACTGTCGATCTCGAGCGTGCATTGACGCGCCACCCGGGGTGGTCGGCGCTGCCGATCGAGATCGTCGAGGCGTGCGAGGTGATCGCGATGGCCGAATCGCCGGCCGCGGCACTGCGGCGCAAGCCAGGTGCGTCGATTCGCGTCGCGGCCGATCGTGTGGCCTGCGGTCAGGCCGATGCCCTCGTCAGCGCGGGACATACCGGCGCTACCGTCATGGCCGCTCACGCCGCGTTCGGGATGGTCAGTGGCGTCGATCGCCCCGCACTCGCGGCGGCGATCCCGACGCAGAAACACCCGGCCGTGCTCCTGGATGCAGGTGCCAACGCGGAATGCCGGCCGCAGCATCTCCTGCAGTTTGCCGTGATGGGCAGCGTGTACGCCCGCGTGGCGTGGGGCCTCGAGCGACCGAAAGTAGGACTGCTCTCGATCGGTGAGGAAGCGACGAAAGGCAACGAGTTGACGCGAGACGCGCATCGGCTGCTGAAGAGCGCACCGGTCAATTTCATCGGGAACATCGAAGGGCGTGAGATTTACAGCGGCGCCGCCGATGTCGTCGTGTGCGACGGCTTCACCGGCAACGTCGTGCTGAAGATGAGTGAAGGGCTGGTGGAGACCGTCGAGACGCTGCTCGCAAACGAGCTGCAGGGTGCGTGGTCGAGCCGAGTGGGATACCTCCTCTCCCGACGTGCATTCGAGCGGTTCCGCTCGCGCCTCGATTACTCCGAGTATGGCGGAGCGGCACTGCTCGGCGTCGCCGGCCTGGCCATTGTCGGCCATGGGTGCTCGTCGGCCAAAGCCGTGGGGAATGCGGTGAAGATGGCCGCGCGTTTCGCCGCCGCGGACTTCACCGCACGCATCTCCCACGAAATCGGCGCCGCCGCCGGCCAGGAACGAATGTGATCGCGTTCATCTTTCCGGGACAGGGTTCGCAGCAGGTCGGCATGGGCCAGGCGCTCGCCGCGGCATATCCCGAGGCCAGGCGCGCATTCGACGAGGCCGACGCGGCGTTTGCGGGCGAGTCTCGGAGCGCGCGATCGCTCAGCGCGTTGTGCTTCGAGGGGCCAGAGGAGGAGCTCGTGCTGACCGAGGTCACACAGCCCGCGCTCCTCGCCACGAGCATCGCCGCCTGCAGGGTGCTCGAGTCGCAAGGTATCCAGCCGGCGTTCGTCGCCGGACACAGCCTCGGCGAGTACTCCGCCAATGTCGCAGCCGGCACGATGGCGTTCGCGGATGCGGTGCGCCTGGTTCATCGACGCGGTCGTTACATGCAAGAGGCGGTGCCCGTCGGCGTCGGCGCCATGGCCGCGATCATCGGCGCCGATCTGAATACTGTGCAACAGGCGTGTGCGGAAGCGGCGGAAGGCGAGGTCGTGAGCCCCGCGAACATAAATGCGCCTGGTCAAATTGCGATCGCCGGGCATGCGGCGGCTGTGCAGCGCGCGTCGGATCGCGCCCGGGCGCTTGGGGCAAAGCGCGTCGTGCCGCTCTCGGTCAGCGCGCCGTTTCACTGCGCCCTGATGCGATCCGCCGAGGCGCGGCTCGAGCCGGAGCTCCGCGATCTGCCGACGCGCACGCCTGCGGTTCCCGTCGTCGCCAACGTTGACGCGCAGCCCAAACGCGAAGCATGGGCCGCGATCGACGCGTTGGTACGGCAGGTGTCGGCGCCCGTGCGCTGGTGTGAAGTGGTCGAACGCCTTGCGTCGGAAGGCGTCACCACGTATGTTGAGGTGGGCCCGGGAGCGGTGCTCAGCGGTCTGGTCAAAAGGATCCACAAAGAGGCTCGCGTGATGCAGTTCGGATCGCCCGATGACCTCGGCGCGATCATGGCGGCATGCTCGACTTCGGCGGAAAAGTAGCCATCGTCACCGGCGCGTCACGCGGCATTGGACGCGGCATCGCCGAAATGCTCGCCACGCGGGGGGCGCACGTCGTTGCCGGCGCGCGAGGTGAGAACGCGCAAGGCACCGTTGATGCGATTCGCGCGGCAGGTGGGCGAGCCGAGGTCGTGTCGCTCGACGTCACCGATCCGGCATCGGTCGATGCGATGGTGGCGGGTGTCCTCAATCGCCATGGACGCGTCGACGTGCTGGTCAACAACGCCGGCATCACACGCGATCAGCTGATGCTGCGCATGAAGCGTGAGGAATGGGACGAGGTCGTCGCGACGAATCTGACGTCCGCGTTCACGTGCGTCCAGGCGGTGCTCAAGACGATGATCAGACAGCGGAGCGGACGGATCATCAGCATCAGCTCGGTCGTAGGACAGATGGGAAACGCCGGGCAGGCCAATTACGCGGCCTCGAAAGCTGGGCTGATCGGCTTCAGCCTGGCGCTGGCCCGCGAGGTCGCCTCACGCAACATCACCGTCAACGTCGTCACGCCGGGCATGGTCGACACGGACATGACCCGCGCCGTGGCGGACAAGGCGCAGCACGACTGGGAAACCCTGATTCCACTCAAGCGCCTCGGGACTCCAGCCGATGTGGCGGCGGCCGTCTGCTTCCTCGCCTCGGATGAGGCGTCGTATATTACGGGGCAAGTTCTCGCCGTGAACGGCGGTATGTACATGTAATCAACGCGCAGTGCTCAACGACGAGTGAGCCCTCGAGACCAGCCGGCACCTGGAGTTTGAGCGCACTTGGAGTTTGAGCACTGTGCATTGGGCATCGGGGCATTGCGCGGAACGCGCCAGGAGATACTGGCCAGGCCGAGCGTTCTGCGGGGACATCGGTGGCGGAACGCTTGGCTTATGAGGAGGATTCGATGGCGGTCGCAGATAAGGTGAAGAGCATCATCGTGGAGCAGCTGGGTGTCGACGAAGAGGAAGTGACGCCGGATGCGTCGTTCGTGGACGACCTCGGCGCCGACTCGCTCGACACGGTGGAGCTCGTGATGGCCTTCGAGGAGGAGTTCGGGATCGAGATTCCGGACGAGGACGCCGAGAAGATCACGCGCGTCAAGGAAGCCATCGATTACATCGAGGCCCACGGCAAGGGCAAGAAATAGGAGCCTGGGCGTTTGAGTAGACGGGTTGTTGTCACAGGCATCGGCCTGGTGTCCGCGCTTGGCATCGGCACCGCCGAGACCTGGAAGGGACTGCTGGCGGGTACGCCCGGCGTCACGCGGGTCACGCGGTTCGATGTGACCGGCTTTGCGGCGCAGATCGCCGCGGAGGTCAAGGGATTCGACCCGCTGCAGTTCATCGAAAAAAAAGACGTCAAGAAGATGGACGTCTTCATCCAGTACGCCGTGGCGGCGTCGCAGTTCGCGATGGACGACTCGGGCCTGACGATCACGAACGAGAACGCGCCGGACGTCGGCGTGTTCATCGGCTCCGGCATCGGCGGGTTCCAGACCATCGAGCGCGAGCACAGCGCGCTGCTCGAAGGCGGCCCCCGAAAGATTTCACCGTTCTTCATCCCGTCGGCCATCATCAATCTCGCCTCGGGCCAGGTTTCGATCCGGTTCGGGGCGAAGGGGCCCAACATCGCGACATGTACGGCCTGTTCCGCGTCGGCGCATGCCATCGGCGAGTCGTTTGAAATCATCCGGCGCGGCGACGCCGAAGCGATGATCGCCGGCGGATCCGAGGCGGCCATCACGCCCATGAGCCTCGGCGGGTTCGGTGCGCTGCGCGCGCTCTCGACCCGCAACGACGAGCCGGGCCGCGCGAGCCGTCCCTTCGACAAGGATCGCGACGGGTTCATCATCGGCGAGGGCGCCGGCGTCCTGATCCTCGAAGAGCTCGAATACGCGAAGACGCGTGGCGCGAAGATCTACGCGGAGCTGGTAGGCTACGGGCTCTCCGGAGACGCGTATCACATCACGGCGCCCTCCGAGGATGGCGATGGCGGCGTGCGCGTGATGAAGATGGCGATCCGCAAGGCGGGCATCAAGCCGGAGGACGTCGACTACATCAACGCGCATGGCACGTCGACTCCGTACAACGACAAGCTCGAAACGCTGGCGATCAAGACGTGTTTCGGCGAGCACGCGCGCAAGGTCGCCATCTCCTCGACCAAGTCGATGACGGGGCACCTGCTGGGTGGAGCCGGCGGCCTCGAAGCGGGCATTTCGGTCCTTGCCGTGCACGATCAGATCGCGCCGCCGACGATCAACCTGGACTACCCCGATCCCGACTGCGATCTCGATTACGTGCCGTGCACGAGCCGACCGATGCCGATCCGCTACGCGCTGTCGAACTCGTTCGGTTTCGGCGGAACCAACGCGGCGCTGTTGTTCAAGAAATATGAGTAGGCTCTGGCTCTGGGCTTTGGGCTCCAGGCCGGAGCGCGGGTATGTGAAAGCCGAAGGCCGAGGGGCTAGAGCCGAGAGCCTGACTCTATGAAGATCGCCGTCTGTATCAAACAGGTCCCCACCCGCGAGTGGCAGCCTCGTCTCAACGACGCGAAGACTTGGATCCGCGAACAGGACACCGCCTTCGAGATGAACGAGCCGGATGCGTACGCGCTCGAAGAGGCGCTGCGCCTGCGAGAGAAGCACAGCGGGGAAGTCGTCGTCTGCTCGGCGGGTCCTGCCCGCGTGCAGCAGGTGCTGCGCGAGGCGCTCGCGCGCGGTGCGGATCGCGCGCTGCACGTCGAGGACAACACGCTTGCGGCTGCCGACGCCGCGGTGACCGCCGACGCGCTTGCTGCAGCGATGGCCGACGAGAAGTTCGATCTGGTGCTGACCGGACTGCAGTCCGACGATCAGGGTCACGCCCAGACGGGGGTCATCCTCGCCGAACGGCTTGGCATCCCGCACTCGACGATCGTGATGGACGTGCAGATCGAATCAGGTGCGCTGCGCATCAAGCGCGAGCTCGAAGGCGGGTGGTTTCAGTGGATAGCGATGCCATTGCCGGCGCTCCTGACGATTCAGAGCGGCATCAATCAGCTGCGCTACGCGACGCTGAAGGGCATCATGGCGGCCAAGAAGAAGGAGATCAAGAAGGTCGCGATGCCCGCCGGGTTGAAGCCGGCACAGGAGATCGTGGCGCTCGCGCTCCCGACTCGGTCGAAGCAGACGCGCCTCATCGAGGGAGGGCCGGCCCAGGCCGCGCAGGAACTGGTGAAACGACTGCGCGAGGAGGCGAGAGCACTATGAGGAGGAAGACCTCGTGATCCTCGTCATCGCCGAGCAGCGCGACGGTGTGCTCAATCGCGCGTCCTGGGAAGCGGTCGCGGCGGCGCAGTCACTGTCCGGGGGGATGCCGATCACGATCGCCATACTCGGCGCATCGACGGCAGCGCTCGCGCAGGAGCTCGCGAAAGCCGATGTCGCAGAGGTGCTCGCAGTCGAGCATGCCTCGCTCGGCGTCTACACCCCGGACGCGTTTACGATGGCGGTGCAGGCGCTGATGGCGAGCGCGTCGCCCGCATTCGTCGTGCTTGCACACACGTATCAGGCACGCGACTTCGCGCCGATGGTCGCCGCGCGCGTGCGCGCCACCCTCGTCACAGACGTGATCGCAATCGCCGGCACGGGGACCGGCGCGACGTTCTCGCGTCCGATGTTCCAGGGCAAGCTCGTGGCCAGCGTGCGACCCGCTTCGTCCGGCCCATTTATCGTGACGTTTCAGATCGGGTCGTTTCGAGCGGATGCAGTTCGCACGGGCGGCTCGGCCAAAGTCACGCCCGTGAAGGCGTCGATCGACGAAGCCGCAATCCGGCAGAAGCCTGAGCCGCCGTTTCAGGAAGCCAAGCAGGCGGTCGATCTTGGTCAGGCCGAACGCATTGTCGCCGTAGGCCGGGGCATCAAGTCGCAGGACCATCTCCCCCTGGTTCAGAAGCTGGCGGGCGCCATGGGCGCCGAGGTCGCTGCCTCCCGCCCAATCTGCGACAACGGCTGGTTGCCGATGGAACGCCAGGTCGGAAGCTCTGGCCAGACGGTCGCCCCGAAGTTGTACGTCGCGCTCGGCATCTCGGGCGCGATCCAGCATCTGGTCGGGATGAAGGGCTCACGCACCATCGTCGCGATCAACAAGGATCGAGACGCGCCGATCTTCGAGGTTGCCGACTACGGGATCGTCGGCGACCTGTTCGAGATTGTGCCGGCGTTGATCACCGAGCTCGGGAAGAAGTGAA
>DATFRP010000006.1:0-49025 GCA_035263125.1 Vicinamibacterales bacterium | reverse complement strand
GCGACGACCCCGATCGGCTCGCGCGCTTCGAACGCGAGGCCCAGGCGCTCGCGGCGATCAACCATCCCAACATCGCTGCAATCTACGGGCTCGAAGACGCGCGGCACGCAGACGAGTCACATGTCCGCGCGCTGGTGCTGGAGCTCGTCGAAGGGGAGACGCTGGCCGAACGCATCTCGCGTGGACCTGTTCCTACGAACGAGGCGCTCACGATCGCAAAGCAGATTGCTGCGGCGCTCGAGGCGGCGCACGAGCAGGGCATCGTCCATCGCGATTTGAAACCAGCGAACATCAAGATCACCCCCGAGGGAGCCGTCAAGGTGCTCGACTTCGGATTGGCGAAGCTCGTTGAAGGGCCGCCTAAAGGCGGCCCCTACGTACGGCCCGGCTCGGGCGCGGATCAGCAACAAACGATCTCCGCGTCGATGTCGCCGACGATCACGACGCCCGCACTGACGACCGGGGCCGGTGTGCTGCTCGGCACCGCCGCGTACATGTCGCCGGAACAGGCGCGCGGTCGCGCCGCCGACAAGCGCGCTGACATCTGGTCCTTCGGCGTCGTGCTCTATGAAATGTTGACCGGTTCCCGTGCGTTCGGCGGTGACACCGTGACCGAAACGGCCGGCGCGGTGATCCACAAGGAACTCGATTGGAGCGTGCTGCCGGCCGATCTCCCGCTGTCTGCGCGCACGATCGTTCGGCGATGCCTGCAGAAGGATTCCACTCAGCGTGTGCGCGATATGGGCGACGTGCGCCTCGCGCTCGACGGCGCGTTCACGCCCGACACATCGGCGACCACCGTCGTCACGCCTCGCATCGGAATGGGAAGGCGGATTGCCGAAATCGCGCTCGTGTCCACCGTGCTCGCGGCCATTGCCGGAACAGCGGTGTGGTGGATGACACGCCCGCAACCGATCGCGCGCTTCCCGATTCGCATCGATGTGCCAATGGGCATCATCATCGGACCGCTCGTCACCCTTTCCCCGGACGGGCGCACCCTGGCGGTGATCGGCGCCAGTGCCGCGCAGAGCGAACCGCGGATCTGGCTCTACTCGCTCGAAACCGGCCAGTCGCGATCGCTGGACGCGGCTGGTCCAGTCAGGCAGCCGACGTTCTGGTCGCCGGACGGACGATCGATCGCGTATGTCAGCGACGGCAAGCTGAAACGCATCGACATCGCCGGTGGTCCGCCGCAGACGCTCTCCGACGTCGGAAACTTCGCGGGTGGTACATGGACGCGCGAGAACATGATTCTGTTTTCGGATCCACCCAAGGGCGGGATCATGCAGGTGCCGGCGGCGGGTGGTACGGCAGTGCTCAGAGCCAGGGCGCCAGTAGCCACCAAAACGGTAGCCGCGTTGCCGTGGGCGCTTCCGGATGGCCGCCACTTCATGTACCAGCGCGTCGGACAGGCCAACAAGGATGGCGGGGTGTTTGTCGGCTCGATCGACGTCGACGCAGACAAACAGGAGTCGAACGCGATTCTGACCGGCACGAGCAGCGTCGTGTATGCGCCATCGCCCGACGGCGGCACCGGGCACCTGCTCTTCCTTCGCGGCACGACCCTGATGGCCCAGGGTTTCGACGAACGCTCCCGCACGCTCATTGGCGACGGAGTGCCGATCGTCGAACACGTCGGCTTTGCCAATCTGCTGGGATCGTTTGCGGCCTCGTCAAACGGCGCGCTTGCCTATCTGCACGGTGCGTCCGAGACCGGATCGCTCATGTGGGTCGGTCACGACGGCCAGCCGATCTCAACCATCGCTGCGAACGTGAAGAGCATCAGCAACCCGAGGCTCTCACCTGACGGCCGCACGCTCGCGGTCATCGTTGCCGGCGACGTGTGGGCCTACGACGTCGGGGGACGGCCGCCGATTCGATTGACGTTCGATGGCGATCACTTCTCGCCCTTGTTCACCCGAGACGGCAGGCGCGTGGTCTACGAATCGACGACCCCGCGAGGGCTGTTTTCGGTGCCAGCGGATGGAAGCGGCGGCATGCCGCAGCAAGTCGGTCCCGCCGGCCACTTTCATCCGCAGGGCTGGTCGGCTGACGGCCAGCAGATTGTCGCCGTACGGATGGCCGACGAATCACGACCAAAGGCCTCTCCCGATCTGATGACGTTCGGGATCGCCAAGGACTCCCAGGTGCTTCCGATCGTCGAGACTCCTGCGGCAGAGGGATCGGGAGCGTCAGTCTCACCCGATGGCCGCTGGATCGCCTACACGTCGGATTCGACAGGAGCGTCCGAAATCTGGGTGCGACCGTTTCCTGGACCGGGCGCGCCGATCCGCGTCTCGCCGGGCGGCGGCAACGAGCCGTTGTGGTCTCGCAACGGTAAAGAACTCTATTACCACCAGGGTCCGAACCTCATGTCGGTCGCGGTCGATGCCGCCGGTGCGGCGTTCAACTTCAAGCCTCCAACGCGCCTGTTCGAGAGTACGTACCAGCGCAGCCAACAGCCGCCGTCATTCGACGTCGCCAACGATGGGCGTTTCGTGATGATCAAGTCGGACACGCAGAGCAGCGGCGCAGTCTCGGTCATCCTCAACTGGCAGGAGTTGCTGCGGGAGAAGAACGCCGCCCACTGATCGCTCTACTTGCGTCGCTCCTCAGCACGCGCGATGCCGAGCATGTTGCGCATCGCGTAGTTGCCCTCGTGACACGCGTACTCGAACGGGCGTTCGTCGGTTCTCGTCAGGTTCATCGCGAACGTCCAGGGTCGTGTCCAGGTCGCCGGATCGTCGAAGGTCACCGACCACTCCACCGTCTTCGTACTCGTCGGTGTGAAGCGCTCAATCAGGCGCAGCCGATCGCTCGATCCCCGATACGGCACCTTGTCGGTGAAGTTGGTGGTTTCGATGACGAGGCTGTCGCCCTCGAAGCGCCCGCGCGCATCTCCCGTGTATTCGCGAATCGCCGTGCCGACGTGCGCGCGGCCGTCAAGTGGGATCACGCGCGTTTCGTTGACCATCTCGTACTCGATCGCCACGAAGCCCGGCCCCTGCACGATCTCGTACGAGTTGCCGTAGATCGCCGGCATCATCGATCCGGGAAGCCCGCGCGTGATGCAGCGATCGTACAGGCTGCGATCCTCATACGAATCGGCCTCGCCGCGCCCTTGCCTCGCCTTGGCGCGCGCGGCCGCACGCGCCCGGGCCTCTGGCGTCTGCGGCGGAATCTTGCCATCCGGCGGATCGACGACGAGCCACGCACGGCTGTTCTTCGGGTTGTGATTCTCGAACCAGTGCAGCGGGCTTCGCAGCTCCCATCGCTGCTTGTCGGCTTCGACGCGCTCTTCGTTGCGCTGCTCGTTGAGCGCAGACAGTTCGGCGGGCGTGATATCCGCGAGCGTGCGACCCGCGAGCGAATCCGGGCGCTCCATCGGGATGAGGCTCTCGTCGCTGTTGGTGAAGGCGCCCTGCAGATCGGGATCGCCCCACGGCGTTCGTGGAGCGGCAAACGGGGACGGAGCCGACGGCGAGCGGCGTAACTGCGCCCGCACCGGCTCGAACAACGCCGCAGCGACCGCGATCAGGATCACTGATGAAGCGATGACCCTTGTGCGCATCCGTGACTCCTACTTGACGAAGACCTCCATGATCTCGACCGGCGACGACCCGGGGTTGTGGAATCCGTGCTGCGTGCCGGCCTTCATGTAGTACGGCTGCCACGCCGGGACGTCGACGGTCTGCCCTCCGTCGAGATCGACGACCATCGCGGCGGTAATCGGCACGAACATGTGGAACTTGACGTCGGTGTGCGCGTGCATCGCCCGCTTGCCACCGGGTTCCACGACGACGCGAATCACGCGGATGTCCTGCTGATCGCGAAGCACCGCGTTGCTGATGCCGACGTTGCCGGCACCGTTCAACGCCCGCAGTGGCGTTGTCCGATCGCCGAGCGCGCTACTGGTCTGTGCAGCGAGTGCGGCAAGCGAGACCGACGCGATTCCGATGATGAGAGCAAGGTGTCGCTTCATAGGCCCTCCAGCACGGCGCTCACCTTACTACTAAATCCCTCCGTATGCGTCTTCGAACCCCACGGAACCTTTTGCACCTCTTGAACCCGCTGCATGCAGGTTCGCTGTATACTCCCGGCGCATTCACCCCTCGACTGTGCTCGGGGTGACCTTGAGCTCTGTCGAAAGGTCAGAGAGGAGGCGGTCGTGAAACGCTCCATCATCGTGTTGGCCGTGCTGTTGGGCGTGGTCGGGTTGCATGCCCAGCGCGAAGGCGGCGGCGGTGCCGGGCAGGGACAGCCGGCCGCCGGGGGCCGAGGCCCGAGCCCGGAACAGCAGGCGGCGATCGCCAAGCAGGACGCGCTCGAGAAGGCAACGCCCCAGCTGCAGGTGACCGAAGACGTTCTGGGTCTGTCGATCCCCGGGCATACCATCGGCGAGGCCGTTGGGGTGGCGAAGAATTCCAAAGGCCATCTGTTCGTGTTCACGCGGAGCGGCAATGCCGGACCGGCACGCGGCTCAACCGCATCGCAGCTCTTCGAGTTCGATCAGAACCTGAAGTTCGTCAAGCAGTGGGGACCGGACAATTACGCCGCGTCGTTCGCGCACACGGTTCGCGTCGACAAATACGACAACGTGTGGATGACCGATGAAGGCTCGAACATGGTCGTCAAGTTCGACCCGCAGGGCATGGTGAAGCTCGCCCTCGGCCGCAAGCCTGAGGCGATCGACTTCCTCGAACGTTTCGTCGAGCGCGGCGAGAAGGACGAGGTCAGGTTCCCGGCGGGCACCGTCGGCACGTTCGGCCGTCCCACCGATGTCACCTGGGACAGCTCGGACAACATCTTCGTTGCCGACGGCTACAACAACTCGCGCGTGGTGAAGCTGGCGAAAGACGGCACGTGGATCAAAAGCGTCGGCACCCGCGGCGGCGGCGCGAACCAGTTCAACACCGTGCACGCCATCACCGCCGATGCGAAGAACAACATCTATGTCGCGGATCGTGGCAACCGCCGCATTCAGGTGTACGACGCCGATCTGAACTTCATCAAGTCGATCACATCGGCCGCCGCGCCCTGGAGCGTCTGCACGTCACCCGCCCCGAACCAGTATCTGTTCAGCGGCGACGGCAACGGCAAGATCTACAAGATGGATCTCGATGGCAACCTGCTCGGCTGGGCCCAGGTCGGCAAAGGTCACGGGCAGACCACGTGTCTCGTCCACCAGCTGCACTGCGAGTCGGACACGGTGATCTACAAGGGTGACTGCTCGACGTGGACGGTGGAGAAGATCACGATCAAGGGCGGGGGGAAACCCGCTTCTACTTCGACCAAGTAAACGGAGGGGACGGAGGAAGCGGATAAACAGGAGCAACGGAGAAACGGAGGACGAACGGAAGGCGCCACGCCGGTGGGCCTGCCAGTCGGCCTCCGAACGCCTGCCGGCGACTGGCAGGCCCACCGGTGTGGCGATCTCCGTCCGATCTCCGTTCCTCCGTTCCTCCTGTTTATCCGTCACCTCCGTCCCCTCCGTTCACTTGCGCGGCTCGTACTGCAGAATGAAGAGCCCCGTCCCGACCCGATCCGACGCATACACCAATCCCCGCGCATCGATATCCACGTCATTGATCTGAATCGCGACCGGCTGACCCTTGTCGACCGGATGCGATCGCGCGTTCGTCTTCGGGATGTAGTAGCCGAGCTCCTCGATCTTGTACGGATTCGACAAGTCGACGACGCGGATGCCGGCATTGAAATAGGCGAGCCACGCGATCTTGTTCGCGAAGCGGTTGAGACGGCCGTTCACTGTTTCGGCCGACTGATGCGGGCCGAAGCGGCCGCCTTTCGTACAGAAATTTCCCACCGGCACCTGCCACACCGAAACAGGAAACGGTTTGGTCTCGTTGGTGATGTCGAGCATGTAGGTGCCCGCGCGGACGCCGTTGGTGCACGGCGCCATATCTGCGGCGCCGCCTGCTTCGTCGACGATGAACGCGTATCGGCGTGGCAAGGCCTGCGGTCCGAAGTTGGGGACCGTGTCGTAGACGATCGGGGAAACCGTATGGGGCCCGCGATGCGGCGGGTTCATGTCGATCGACCACACCAGCTTCGGCTTCGACGGATCGGCGATGTCGAACTCCGCGGCCCATCCCGAGTTGCGATAGCCGACGTACAGCCGCTTGCGTTCCTCGTCGACGATCGGATGGTGCGCGTACTGACCTTCGTAGCCGGGCTCGCCGTCCTTCTGACTGGGCAGCCATGCCCGCCCGACGAACTTCGGCGCGCGCGGGTTCTTCAGATCGAAGATCTGAATGACGACGTTACGGAAGCCTGGCTCGCCTGAAGCTGCATAGAAGTAGCCCGTGTCCTGCGACCACCAGCCTTTGTGCGCACGGTACTTGAACGCGCCGCCGCATCCGGGCCCGCACGAATTCGGCGGCGTGCCCGTGATCTCGGCGACGAGCGCAATCTTGCTCGGGTCGGAGTCGCGCGTCGTGATGTCGAAAATCTGATACTTGAGGTCCTGCCCCGTCTCGCCCTCGGTCAACGCCTCGGAGTTGCGAATCAGGTAGTCGTGACCCGACCCGTCGAACTTGTAGTCGTAGACGACCGACACCGATCGTGAATTCCTGTTCGACTCGTTCGGGATGTGCCAGACGTATTTCGGTTTCGACGGATCGGCGACATCGAGGATCGACGTGCCGTTCCATTCGTCTTTGCCGGTGATCGGATTGCGCTTCGGCTTCCCGTCCCAGTAGCTCTCGTGGTGGCCGACGTAGACCCAGCTTCCGTTCGCGGGATCCGAGAGCGTCGTGACGACGAGTGCTTCTCTCCCTTGCAGGTCGTTGTAGCCGACAAGCCGTACATTCCGTGCATCGTCTGCAAGTGGATCAGAAGCGGCCGCCGCGGCAGGAATGGGAGAGGCCGGCTGTTGACACCCGAGTAGAACGGCGTATCCGGCGAGTGTGAGTGCGTGAACGGTACGACGCATAGCGCGCGGATCTTAGCAGCTTCGATGGAAACCGGGAGTGCGGAGAGATGGAGGCTCACACGGAGGAAACGGGGAAAACGGGGGAAACGGGATCACACAGGGAAAACGGGGGGAACGGGGGAAACGGGAGATCTGAAGGTGATTGCCGTTGGCAAGTATCCCGTGACCGAGCGGACAGCGTCGTCGGGATCGGGCCCAAGTCAGGATTCGTCGTGGGTGGTCGCGTACCGCTGACGGATGCGGCAGCCGGAGATCAGAACGAGATCGCCGTCAGGGTCGACCCATTGGTGAGCCAGATTTGCGCGAGTTCGAACCGACTATTCGGCTGGCTGCGTCAGCTCGACATGCTCCGAAGCGCCGCCAATAGTTGGGATCGCGTTTGACGGCATTTCCTCCTATTCCTGCCGCAACGCAATGATTGGATCGACGAGCGAGGCGCGCCGCGCCGGAACGAACCAGGCCAGTGTCGCGACCGCCGTCAGAATCACCGATACGGCGGCGACTGTCGCGATGTAGTCGGGGTGAAAGCCGTAGAGCAGCGCGGTCAGTAGGCGCGACGCAATTACCGAGAGGCCGAGGCCTAGGGCGAGACCGCAGAGCGTCAACCCCAAGCCCCGTCTGCCAAACGACAGCAGTATCTCGCCCGAGGTCGCCCCTAACGCCATGCGCACGCCGATCTCGTTGGTGCGCTGGATCACCGCGTAGGAGAGCACACCGTACATTCCAATGGACGCCAACGACAGCGCCAACAGAGCGAATGCGCCCAAGAGCCCAGTGCTCTGCGTCGGCGTGGACAGTTGGCGATCAACAATGTCCTCCATCGTTCTGATGCGGGCGAGCGGCTGATTCCCGTCGACCGTCCAGATGGCCTGACGGACGGCGGAAATGATAGATGCGGGGTCGACGGCGGTGCGGACCACGATGCCGCTCGGCGAATCATTGGCTTGGTCTGCCTGCTCGTGCACCCGATAGATGGCGGGTCTCGTGTCTTCAGCCACGCCACGCTCACGGATCTCTTTCACGACTCCGACGATCGTGTACCAGTAGCCTGTCTCATTGAGGCGCTCGAACTTGAGCCTCTTTCCGAGCGGCGAGCGCCCCGGATAGTTGCGGTTCGCGAAGGATTCGTTGACAACGACGGCGGGCGATTCGGATCGTCGATCGGAGGTTTCGAAGAACCGGCCTTCTCGCAACCGCGCGCCGATCGCCGTAAAGTAGCCGTGACTCACCACCCGTGTCAGTGCGATCTGTTCAGAGAACCTGTTTGGTGGTTGGCCGGCCCGAAGATAGAACCGGTAATTATCGGTAATCGTCAGCGGAATCTGCGAGATCGCCCCCGCGTTTGTCACACCCGGAATCGCGCGCACCTTCTCCAGCTCCGCGTTGACGAAGGCTACCCGTCTGTCGAAGTCCTTGTAACGGAGCAGCGGCGTCTCGAAGGTCAGCAACCTCTCGGTGCGGATTCCCAGATCGATGTTCCGCAGGTGTTGAAATGTCTGCAGAAGCAAACCACCGCATGTCAACAACGCGACAGCGAGCGCCGTCTCGACAGCAATGAGCGAATGTTGGAACCAATGGCTGCGCGCGCCGGCCGTGCCGCGGCCTCCATCGCGCAGTCCGTCCTGCGAACTGATGCGTGCCCCACGCCATGCAGGCGCAAGGCCGGAGGCCAATGCCGCAGTAACGGTTGCGACAGTGGCGAACGCAAGCACACGCCAGTCGAGGGTGAGACGCGCTGCGCCCATCGCCTCGGGCACGAGCCGTTCAAGAAACCGCATGGCGGGCACAGCGAGCGCGAGCCCCGCAACTGCGCCAAGTCCGGCAAGGACGAGGCTTTCTGTCAGGAACTGCGCGATCAGTCTTCCACGTCCGGCGCCCAGAGCCGCGCGCACCGCGACCTCTCGTCCGCGCCCTTCGCCTCGCGACAACAGCAGGTTTGCCAGGTTGACACACCCAATCAACAGCAACGCCGCCGCCGCCCACAACAGGATGATCAAAGCCGTCCCGGTCTTGCCCGCCATCTCTTCCCGCAGAGGGATCATGGTCACCGCGTGTGGCCCACGGAAGTCCTTCGCCGTCACCCGCAAGCTCAGCGCGGACATCGACTGCCTCGCGTGTTCCAGCGTTATTCCTGGTTTGAGGCGTGCCACGATCTGGGCACTGTGCCAAGTGAAATTGCCTCGCAAGCCGGGGGGAAACGATGCCGGCATCCACATGTCGATGTCGCGCGAGGGCATGAAGTAGAAGCTTCGCGGCATGACACCGACGACTTCGTAAGCCTCGTCGTTTACAGAGATCTTGCGCCCGACGATGTCAGAGGCGCCGCCGAAGCGGCGCTGCCACAGCCCGTGGCTCATGACCACCACGCGCGCGCCCTTGTCGTCCTCATCTTCGGTGAAGACGCGTCCAAGCGCCGGCTGCACACCAAGCACACTCCACAGGTTCCACGTCACCCTCCGCGCCCGGACCTCTTCCGGTTCCCCGTCGCCCGACAGAATGGCGGTGCCCGATTGGCTGCAGGCGAGATCGGTGATTACCGTGTTGAGCCGGCGCCACTCGGTCCATTCAGCGGGGGTTGAAAAGAACCTCGAATCGCCTTCGGACTTGCTCATGTCGTCCCAGACCATCACGAGACGATCCGGGTCGGCATAGGGGAGCGGGCGAAGCAGGATCGTGTCGAAGGCGCTGAAAATCGCGGTAATCCCGCCGATGCTGAGCGCGAGCGTCGCGATCGCGATAGCGGAGAACGCCGGACTGAGTCGGAGCTGCCGCAATCCATAGCGGATGTCTCGTCCGGCCGCATCGAGCCACGCGCCGTGGCGACCACCTCGAACGCGTTCTTTGGCCGGTTCCAGGCCTCCCAGCGCGATCGCAGCTCGACGGCGGGCTTCGGCCGCTGTTGCACCGCCGCGGACTTCGTCGGCGGCCGCCATGTCGATGAAAACCTGCAGCTCCTCGTGCAGATCGTGTTCGGCTCTGTCCCGACGGGCGATCCAGCGCACGATGGACGCGAGGCGATGCAGGAGAGTCATGCGCCCTCCAAAACACTTGTGACCGCGAACGAGACCCTGTTCCAGCGCTCTCGATGGTGTTCGAGCTGCCGTCGCCCCGAGGCCGTCAGACGGTAGTACTTGGCGCGCCGGTTATTCTCAGTGGCTCGCCATTCCGCCTTCAGCTTCCCGTCCTGCTCCAGACGGTACAGCGACGGGAACATCGATCCCGGATTGGCCCGGAACTGATCCTGGCTGAGGACGGTGAGTCGCTGCGAGATGCCGAAGCCGTGCATCGGCTCGCGCGAAAGGATCGTCAAGATCATCAAGTCGAGCGTGCCTTGCGGTATGTCCAGTTTCTCCACGTGCGTCATTTAGGCAATCGAGATGAGTGAATGGTCACATGGACCTGTTCGGGGGGTCAAGATGCGTTTCGAGCTGGCGCAAGGGTCAGCTGTCTTGTAGTTCGGCGGTGTTAGGATTCCAGCGCGACTGTCGACAGAGCTGTTCCGCCGATCGTTCGCGGATCCGTCAACGGCCGTTCGGGCGCTCTCTCCTTGCCGGTTCGATTGCAAATCTGGGCTGTCAGCTGTTGTTGCGAAGTGACTTTTCGAAATGCTGAGCCCAACTTTCGCCAGTTGGAACCAGATTGAACGCTGGTCACGTGAGTTGCGGAACATACGCTCCCCGGCGCAGTCGGCATCACGGCGGCACTAGCGGAACCTGAAGCGCAGGCCGAACGTTGGCAGGCGGGGAAACCCTCCGACCGGCTCTTCGCTCAGTGGCGATGACAACGAAGTCCGGTCCACCAGGTTCACATCCATGAACCAGGCGTTGGTGTGATTCAGCGCGTTCAGAACCTCCAGGTACAGCTCCCATCGTCCGCTCGTGCCGCGCGGGCGATATGTGAACCGCAGATCGACGCGCGCGAACATCGGCATGCGTGCGGAGTTCAACTCGGCGACGCCGCCGGGTGCAACCTCGAGCGAGACGCGATTGGGCCCCGACAGCGCCGGCACCAGCCTGGAGTCGATCTCCCTGGTCTCTACGCGTACACCTGCAGGCGGAGTCCACGGGAATCCCGATGCGACGCGGGCCGTGCCAGCCAACTCCCAGCGATCGTCCGCCCGCCAGTTCCACACCACGCTCATCGAATGGCGCCGGTCGTAACTGAAGGGCACGCGGCGTCCATAAATATCCTGCTCCGTCTTCCCGAGGGAGTACGAGACCCAACCCGTAAGACGCGGGTGTGTCGGACCGTCCGCACGTGAGAGGAACACGTCGAGCCCGTAGGCCCTTCCGCGGCCGTCGTTCGTAGGCACGCTCGTGATCATCGGGGCGACGGGAAGCGTCGGCTGCAATGACGCCGGAAAATCGTACCGCGCGAGCCGTGCCCGTCGCTCGTCCTCCGTCTCGAGGCGGCCGACGATGAGATCGGTGAAGCGCTTGTAGTACACCTCGACGCGTCCGAGCATGCCGGGAGCGATGTCGCGATCGAGGCCCCCGACCGCGTGGGTCGCCCGTTCGGGGCGCAGGTTCAGGCGACCGGCCGCGGTCAAGTCGGTGAAGTGATCGGCCTGCAGAAGCTTCTCGTATCCTGGACTCTGCGTGTAGAGTCCCGCCGCCCCGGTCAATCGTGTGGCCGCGTTGAGCGCCACCACGCCTTTCAACCGCGGCGAGACCGAGGCGCGCCCGTTCAGCCCGCTCCAATCCCACCGCAGCCCGGGAACGAGGGTCGCCGCCGACGACAATTGCACGCGATCCTCGATCCATGCGCCGCCGCGCGCGGTACTCCGCGAGTGGTCGAGGCGCTCGGGAAACACACCTCCGAGCCACACGGCGCCTCCGCGGAACAGCCCGAACGGATCGCGATCGTCGAACGTCCTGAACCCGACATGCGTCTGCAGGCGATGCCACTCCGTTCCCGCCTCCAGTCGATGGCCGCCGAGTGGCGGAAGGCCGATCTCCTCGCGTATTGACAGATCGTCGATCGACAGCTGGCGCGTGAACTGATCGGGTTCCGAGCCGGGCACCGACGAAGACGACGTCTGCGCGTCGTCCGCGATGTCGATGAGATCGGTGTTTCGGGACCAGGCGATGATGCTGGTGGAGGAGAGGCGCCCCGGGGACGCCAGCGTCGCGGTGAGCAGATCGTTGCGCGATTGGATGTCCGCGCGGGCGTCCGTGTCAGTCCCGGGCGTGATGCGTGTGAGCTCGCGGCTGCGCAGGCCGAGCAGCGAGAGTCGGCGGTTGCCAGGAAGCTGCCATGCAGTCTTGATCTCCAGATCGTTGAACGAGGGCAGATCCTGATGGACGACCCGCTCCGCAACGAGATCGTAGTACGTGCGGCGCGCGGTCGCGAGCCACGACCCCCGTCCCGGCCCTGGCAGCGATCCTTCGCCGATGATATTCGCATCGGTGATGCTCGCCGACGCCGACCCGCCGAGGGGACGGCTGGCGTTCCCGTCGCGGTTCTCCACGAGGATCACGGAAGACAACCGGTCGCCGTACTTGGCGCCGAAGCCTCCCGCCAGCAGCTCGAATCGTTCGACCGTTTCCGGATTGAATGCGCTCGTCAGGCCGAACAGGCGATACGGGTTGTGAATCTCCACGCCGTCCATGAGCGTGAGGTTCTGGTCCGGCGCGCCGCCGCGGACCGACAACTTGCTGCCGAACTCGTCGGTGCCGGCAACACCCGGCAGCGTCTGCAGCGTCCGGAACGGGTTGTCGAGGCTGCCGGCGGTCGAGAGCACCTGCTTCGAACGCAGGGGAAGCGAGGCTGGACCTTCGGGCGCCTCCCGCGGTGGCTCCGGCGCCGCGACCTCGACGTGCGCCTCGAATCCCCGTCTCGGAACCAGCTGAATCTCGATCGGCATCACGCTCTGCGAGCTGGCGTCAACGACGATAGTGCGGGGAAGATACTCACGAGCTTGGACGTCGATCTCCCAGCGTCCGGCGGGCACGTCGAGCCGGAAGCGGCCCTCGGCGTCGGTGACGATGGTGCGTGAGCCGATCGCTACCTTCACGTCGGCGACGGCGGCACCCGACACCGCGTCGACGACACGGCCGGTGATGGCGATCGATTGACCGGCCACGACCTGGGCATGGAGTCCGACGATCCCTGAGAGGCAGAAGACCGCGACCCTCCACCATGCACGCCCTGACCAATCCATCGCGGACTTCCTCCTCGAAGAGCGAGGCCGTGCTGGAAGGCGGCCGTGCATTGTTAGACGACCGCACGCGGGTGAAAGCCTGAACTGGCGGGACGTGCTTAGTCAAGTGGATTTGGAGCCGTCCGAGAGAGTGTCGATGAACGAGTGGTGCAATCGTTCGAAGGCATCCGTTAACGACGCCCGGTCGATCTCCACACCACGAACGCCGTCACGACCCCAAGTGCGATGAGCAGCTGGCGTTCAGTCGACGGGTTGAACGGATCGCGCGCGACTTTGAGCTCGAGGCGCATGCGCGTCCATCCGCCTTTCGCGTACAGCTCGTCGTACATCCGCGTCTGCAGATCGTGCGCTTCCACAGCCACTGGATCGTCGCCCTGTCCGAACGCGAGCGGACCTGGCAACGTCGGCAGACGATCGAACGGATCGACGACCCAGTTGACCAGCTTCACGGCAAGGCTGCGATCCTCGGACGGCGGCCACACGATCACGATCAGCAACGCGACGATCAGGAGGACCCACCATTGACGCGGGCCGGGCTGCCACATGTCTGTTCGCTGGAACTCAGGGCGTCACGACGCGCGGCAGTTCGACGAAGCTCGCCTGGTTGGGTGCGTGATAGATCCGGTGCGTCGCCTTTGTACAGCAACCAACGCCTTCACGTCCGCGCTCCCTTCAGTCTGCTCGAGAGATCCATCAGGACACGGGCGTCCGGCAGACGCTCGGTCTGCGCAATCGCCTGCGCCAGTGCATCGCGCTCTGCCTGCGAGAGACAGCCACCTGAGTTGTCGTCGAACTTCGCGCGCAGTTCTGCATCGCTCATCGGGTTCTCAGCCGACCCACGGTTGTATTCTTCGATCTCTTCGACCACGCGACCGTCCGTGAGCGTCACTCGTACCGCGCCCTTGAAACGTCCCGGGCCGGGGTACGACGGATCGACGTGATAGCGGACCTTGCGCGCCAGCGCGAGGACGTCCGGATTGAGCCGCATCGAGTCACCGTACGCGTTCTTCCCCAACTCCCCTGCGTAGAGTGCCTCGGCCAGCGTGTACTGCAGGCACACACGGCAGTGCGCACGCGACGCCGGTGCCGTCTTCTCGGTAACCGGCTCGCAGACGATCGACACGTTGAACTCGGCAACGGGACACTCGATGCTCACCACGTCCCCATGGGTAACGCCGTGCCGATGGCGCACGCGAAGAATCGCCGAGACGTACGGGTGGAGCACATGCGCGGTCGGGAACGGTTTGAACGATGCGTTGCGGCTCTCCCAATACTCGCCGAGTCGATCGACGATGCGGTCGAACGTCCTGGGAACGGCGGGATCCTGAAGATGCGACGCAAACAGACCAAAGCGGCCCTCGAAGATCATCGGCGGCCCGGTCACGCCTGCGCGCGCCAGCATCGCCGCCGCGATCCCGCTCTGCGCGGCCCACCCCGAGTGGAGAAACTTGGTGTCGGTCCCATCGACCCAGCATTCGAGCACACCGGCGGCGAAGCTGCCGCAGGTACCGGCCGCATACGCGAGCTGTTCGCGATCGAGCCCGAGGAGCCTGCCGGCCGCATACGCGATCCCGAACGGCGCGAAGAGCCCGGTCGGATGAAAGCCCCGCCGATGGAACTGTCCCGACGCCACGCTCCCGACACGACACGAAATCTCGTTGGCGATCGCGATCGCGAGTATCAGATCGCGTCCCGATACCAGCCGCGTCTCTGACAGCGCGAGCGATGCGGCGACGGCCGGACTGCTCATATGCACGATCGATTCGTTGTGCGTGTCATCGAACTCGAGGGCCTGCGGCAACGCGGCATTCGCAAACGCCGCCGCGGTCGCTCCGACGCGGTCGTCGCAGCCGATGATCCGGCAGGGCCCGGGTGGAGACATCGCGACGGCGGCGGCGGTCGTCGAACGACCGAACGACGTTTCAGCACCCGCGTACGCAAGGCCGACCACATCGAGGATCCGCCGCCTGGTCGCGTCGACGACATCGTCTGGAAGATCGTCGAAAGTGACGCGCATCACCCATTCGGCAACCTGACTGGCAAGGGCGGTCATCATTCACCCGGCGCGAAACGGCGCAGCGACCACGAGAGCGCCGTGGCGAGCACGAGAAAGCCGCTCATCGCCAGAAGACCTGCCGAAAATGATCCCGTTTCATCGGTCAGCCATCCCATCACGTACGGTCCAACGAATCCACCAGTCGTGCCGATCGAGTTGATGAACGCAAGGCCGCCCGCGGCAGCCATGCCGGTGAGGAAACGCGGCGGGATGGTCCAGAAGATCGCGCGCGCACCGTTGACACCAGTCACAGCGACCGCCATCCATACGACCGAGATCCAGAAGTCGTTCCTGAACAGAATCGCTCCGAGGAAGCCACAGGCCGACATCGCGCATGCGACCGCGAGGTTGACGATTTTGCTTGCACCACGATCGACATGCCCCGCCCACAGGATCATGCCGACCACCGCCGCCAGATAACATGCGCTGCTGACGAAACCGATCTGCAGCTCGGTCAGCTTCCCTTCCCGCAGGATCAGCGGCAGGAAGATCCCGATGCCGTACGATCCGACGAGAAAGCCGAACTGCACGAGCGCCAGGATCAGCACGCGCACATCGCGAACCGCCGCGCCGAAGTGGCGCACCTCGCGCGGCCTCTGCTCCGCCGCAAGTCGATCGCGGACAATGCGACGCTCGTCATCGCTGAGCCAGTCCACGTCCTCGGGGCGATCGGCGAGCAGCCACAGCAAGCTGATTCCGATCAGCACGACCGGCAGCCCTTCGAGGATGAACATCCACTGCCAGCCGGCGATACCCAGGGTGCCATCCATCGTGAGGAGCCATCCCGAGATCGGGCCGCCGATGACCGACGACACCGGGATCGCAACCATGAACCACGCGATCATGCGGGTGCGGTACCGCGCCGGAAACCACGTGCCGAGGTAGAACGCGACCCCGGGGAAAAAGCCGGCCTCGGCCGCGCCGAGCAGAAGACGCAGCGCGTAGAAGCTGTTGGGACCGGTGGCCAGCGCCGTCGCTGCCGACATCAGTCCCCACGAGATCATGATCCGCGACAGCCATCGTCGCGCGCCGACGTGATAGAGCGCGATGTTGCTCGGAATCTCGAGCAGGCAGTAGCCGACGAAGAACACGCCGGCGCCGAAGCCGAACTCAGTGGCACTCAGCCCGATCGCCTGGTTCATCGTCAGGCCGGCGAATCCGACGTTGTTACGATCGAGGTAGTTGAAGATGTACGCGAGGATCAGGATCGGCATCAGCCGCCATCCGATCTTCGCGAAGACGCGGCGCTCGATGTCCGGAGCCGACGAGATGGCTGGCAGGGTCACGTCGAGAGGCCACGATTCTACTGCGACTCCTCACGACTGCTATTGCACCGTCCTCCTGAAGCACTGCCGTCCGGCGCGGTGGGCCCAGAATGCGTCGCCGTATCCCGGTTCGCCCTTCGAGTCGAGATCGAACGTGGCGCACAGCTCATACGCCGTGTCGCTTACGACGCGAAGCTCATAGGGCAGGCTAGTGATCGGGTCGCGGACACTGACGCTGACGTTGGAAAGCGAAGCCAGTTCGTCGAGTGACGCGGGAAGTCGTTTGTATTGCCGATGGTAGTAGTCGACCGCGTTCGACACCTGCTGCAAATCGAAGATGCGCTTCTGATCGAGACGCCGCGCGCGCTCCTGAGCGGGGGAACCAAGTACGACGATCCCTGCGACGATCGCTGCGACCACGACGACCGTCGCGGCTGCGAGCAGGAGGGCGCCGCCCTTCATCTCGTTTCCACTTCGTCGGCGCGCAGATCGCGAAGGTAGTACGTGAACGCCGTGCCCGCAATGATCCCGACGACAAGTACCTTGAGCAGAAAGCGGAGCGTCGCCTCGCCCCCCAGGACGTTGTAGACCAAGGTCGTGACATCCCCGATCAGGGCACCCGACGCCACGAACAGCGTCCAGTACGTGAGCCATCGCCGAATCTTCGATGCACGCTTGGTTGGATCGAGCTGTATCGCTTTGCTCGTGACCCACGAGGTGTACGCGAAGACCGGAAACGCAACGATGAGCGCCGACACTGCCCATCGAATCGACGCGCGCACGTACTCGGAGCCCCCAGGGAAGTTCGTGCTGTCAGCAGGGTCGGGAAAGGCAACATTGATCAAATCGAAGAGCAGACTGCCCAGGCTGAAGACGCTGATATAGAGGGTGCCGAAGAGCACGAGGTACATGAACGCTTCGCGCGCCGAGAGATAGGGCCGCGCGCGCGGAACGGGAACCGGGAACTCCACGTCGGCATACGAGGCGAGGGCCGCTCGCGTCTGCTCGTTCGTCCACCCTGCCTTCCGAAGCACTTCCACGATCTGCGCGCGGGTCTGCCCGCGCGCGAGCGCATCTCTGACGAAGACGACGAGATCTTCAGTGACGGCCATTCGGCTACGAGGCGGTGAATCCCTGGACCGAGGGCAGGCGCTTGAGGCCCGCTTCGACGGCGACGTCGATCTTGTTCTCCGGCGGCGGAAGCGGACACGTCGTGAAGGGCGAGTACGCACACGGCGGGTTCATCGCCATGTTGAAGTCGAGAATCGTGAACTCGCCGTTCTTGACGCGCTCCGGTTGGAGGATGCGGTAGCCACCATAGGTGGATACCCCGTTCGTCTGGTCTTTGAACATCACGAAGAAGGGCTCATCCCCACCGGGCACGAATGCAGTCAGCCGCCACTCGCGACCGGCGAGGCGGAACACGAGCTGACCGGCGGCCGTAAACTCCACTTTCCCCCCGCGAACATCGGCAACTGTCACCTGGCGGGGTTTCTCGAACGCATCGAACCGTGCGGCGACACGCCATCGCTGGTCGGGTGGGAATGCCTCAACCATCGGCGGTTGCTTCAGGGCGGGATGTGCCTGATCGATCCCGGTGATGAACACACGGCCGTCAGGCATCCCCTGGGTGATGAGGAGCACCGAGCCGACCATCGTGCCATCGGTCATCTTCGCCGGTGCAGCGATCGCTGTTCCATCTGCGTTATGGACCGTCGATCGCGGCGCGGGAACGATCGTGACATCGTTGCCCTTCCTCTGAAACACGCCCGCTCGATCGGGTGCCGCGGTCGCGGGCAGGACGACTGGGAGCGTCTTGTCGGATCCAAACGGCGTGTCCCCTTCGGGGAGCGGCCAGATGCCGACGATGGCGAGGATGTCACCGACGTGCTGCTGGTCGCCGAGCCAGGCGTCGTATTCCTTCTGATAGGCAGCCGCGTCGACGGCGGGCGGTTGCGGCCACGAGCCGCGTCCGCACGCCACGAACGTGCTCACGATTGCGAGGAGAAGCGCGCGTGACACCCGGCACCTCCAACATGATCGACGCCGGGCCTCGCCGAAGCTTGACGAAGGCGGGCCCGGCCTACATTGCCCAGTAACGACGACGTTATGACGTCAACGACGGCCGCGCCACGCGTGCCTTCGCCGGCACGGCGAGGTTCACGAGATCGCCAACATCCTCCAGTGTGTCGATGTTCCAGCACATGTCGATCAGCGCATCGACATCGGCGGCTTGCAGCACGAGCACTGCCTGATCGCGGAATTTGTCTTCGAGCTGTGTGTCGGTCAGCGGCTTGTGAATGTTGCCCAGCGAGTGCTCGACGAACTTGGTCAGGCGGCGGCCGTCTTTCAACTCGACTTCGATGTGCGACTGATCCTCGGTGATGGCAGGATCGCCGACGGCGGTGGCCGATTCACGCACGCGCTTGATGTGCGGATCGTTGACCGCTTCATCCGTGTACTCACGCAGGCCGCCCTTCCCACGCACCAGCCCCACTGCGGCACCGTGATAGACCGAGAACTTCCCCTGCAGCCCGCGCGTGATGTTCTGCTGGTTGCAGAGATCGAGCACGAGCGGCGCCACACGCAACCTGACGGCAACGATGGACGAGGGATCGGGACGGTGCTCGTGGTGAATCTGAATAGCGCCGTCGATCGTCGGATGATTCACGATGCCACACGGAAACGGCTTATAGGTGTTCTCGCGGAGATCGAAATCGACGCCGAGCCGGGTCGTGATCTTCGACAGATCCCGTGAGGCCGCGAGCACGTGTGCGAAGCCGCGTGGACTTTCGATGCCGCGCTCGCCCGACGTGAACCCGGCGCGCGCCAGCAGGGCGGCCGAGTACCCGTTCTGTGCGGAACGTCCAGGGTGGAACGCCTTGCCCATCGATCCGAACATCTCGCGCAGCCCCGCCGATTGCGTCGCCGCGAGCCCGAGCGCCCACACCATCTCCTGCGCCGAGAGCCCGATCAGCCTGCCAACCGCGGCAGCCGCGCCGAACACGCCGATCGTACCGGTCATATGCCAGCCGACGTCGTAGTGGGCGGGATAGACGACGTTGCCGACGCGCGATGCGGCCTCGAAGCCGAGAATGAACGCCTCGAGGAACTCGCGCCCGCGAACAGGATTCGCGCTCGCGTACGCGAAGAGCGCCGACGAGACCGGCGAGCTCGTATGGCTGTAGTTCTTCGGCGTGGTGTCGTCGTAGTCCTCGACGTGCGAGCTGATGCCGTTCATCAGCGATGCGTGCAGCGGATCGAGACGCTCTGGTCGACCGATCACCGCGGCCGTCCGTTCCCCCGAGAAGGGACCGAGCGCGCGAATCGCGAAATCGACGGCAGGATGCGGGCTGCCGCCGATGGCGCAGCCGAGCACGTTCAGAATCGACCGTTTCGCTTCATGACGGACGTCGTCAGGAATGTCAGCCAGTCGACTGGAAACGACGTAGGACGCGAGAGTTTTCGTCTCAGACATGAAGTCTTGAGCGGGCGTACATGCAGATCGAACGCATCCGAGGCAGACGGCGGGTCCAAAGAGCAGGACCCGCCCTACACTGAGGCCTGAGGCCTTCTATTGCTGCTGCGTGCCTTGACCGCGCGCGCCGGTGGCGCCCTGCGATCCGAACAGGCGCTTGCCGTCAGAGGTCGTGATCGTCGCCAGACCGATGTTGGTCGACGTCGCGATCTTGGCGCGCACGCCACTGACCGTCACCGTGTCGCCCGTCTTCACCGTGTCCTTGCGCCAGCCCTGACGGAACAGCGAATTGGGAGGTCCGCCTTCGACCTTGAACACCGTCACCTTACCCGAGTCGGGATCCTTCGCCTCGACATGCGTGTAGATGTGCGGGTTCATCCACTCGACCTTCACCACTTTTCCGGTGAAGGTGATCGGCTTGTTCGAGTCGAACTCGGCCGACACCGAATGGTGCGCCGCGAGCGGCACCCCCAACATCAGAACTGCGCCGGCCACGCACCACAACGACGCCTTGCGTACCATGGATACCTCCTGGCTGTATCCGTGAAAGATGTACCAATGAATCAGCGCGTCCGGCTAAAGCCGGACACGACGTACGTTCTTAATCAATATCGTCCGGAGCTTTCCACACCTTGATCGCGCCTTCGAGAATGCTGTGGAGATTGTTCTCGTCGCACGAGTACTCCATGATCACGTCGCCCTTCGCCTTGATCCGCCACGTACGCACGTTCATCCAATCCTGTGTGTAGGCCTTCGGGTCGTGCACCGTGACCGTGTGCTCGATGGTGTCCGAGTCGAGCCGCTTGAGCGTGTTCGTCAGCTTCAATTGCTTGCTGTGCGGATGCCCGGCCGTGTCGAGCTTGGTGTAGCCGTTGAACCCGGTCGTTTCGACGACGAGCGTGTCGCCGTCCCAATGTCCGGTGGAGACGCCGTTCCAGCTTTCCGGCAGATCCGCCGGCCACTTGAACGATGCATCGAGCGGCACCCAGTGGAACCACGTGTTCTGCTCGAACAGGAGCGCGAGCGCCGTGGGGCTGTGCACGATCTGCAGGCCGTGAGGCGAGTTGATATTGCGCGACATGCCGAACGGCAGGCAGTTGCCCGCGTAGTCTCCGTTGGTGACCGGGTCGTAGATCTTCCACTGCCGCAATCCCCAGTCCGTGTACGGGAGATCGTAGGTGCGCGGCCCGCCCGCCGCGGCCGCCTTCGCATCAGGCAGTGGCTCACCTTTGTGCGGGAAGTTGAGCGGCTTGCGCGTCATCGGGTCGAGTGCGCCACCGGCGCGGCCCGCCGCCATATCAGGGGTGTACGGGTTCGTCCAATGCCCGCTCAAATCCGGTTTGCCGTCGGCCAGCTTCGGCGCTGGACCCGCCGGAGCCTGAGGCGCGCCGCCACGTCCACCTCGCTGCGCGATCAGCGTCGGGGCGACCGAGACGACCATGATGGCAGCTGCAGCGACGAGGTGCAGAAGAGTTCGAGGTCTCACTGTCTGTCTCCTCAGCGTCAAGAACACGACATAGCTTACACCGCCCGGCACACGCGAGCGGCAGCGGTCTTATCGTTCGGGCAACCCGAAAGCGACGAGCGTATTTCCCGATGGGATCAGGACATATTGCCGTCCGTCCAGCAGGTACGTCATCCCGGTCCCGCCCCAGATCGGTGATCCGGTGCGGTACGACCACAGTCGTTTGCCGTTCCTGGAATCGAACGCGTTGAAGTTGCCCTCGTTGTCGCCCGCGAACACGAGACCGGAACCGGTCGACATGACGCCTGCCAGGTTGGCCGTGGGGAACTTGTACTCCCATCGCTGCGCGCCGGTCTTCGGATCGATCGCACGCAGGGCGCTGTAGTCGGGCTCCGGCAGTTTCTTCACACCGCCTCCCGTCGACGGACGGCCCGGGAGAATCTCCTGACGACGGGGCGAGTAGTACGCGCAGGTCTCGCGCGCCATCACGAAGAACGTCTGCAGCGAGGGATCGAACGAGGGTGGATTGAAGACGGTGGCCCCGCGAAGATCGGGTACGCACTGTGTGTTCGCCTCTGAACCGCCTGGCGGCACCACACCATCGTTGAGGACGATCGGACCATCAGGCCCGATCTCTCTCGCCCACTTCGTACCGGTAAACGGCTTGCCGACGAGGAGCTCGCCGGTCGTGCGATCGAGCGTGTAGAAGAAGCCGTTGCGATTGGCAACCATCACGACCTTGCGCGTGCGACCACCGATCATCAGATCGGCCAGCACCGGAATGTGCGTGGAATCCCAGTCGTGCGTGTCGTGCGGCGTGAACTGGTAGTGCCACTTCAGCGTGCCGGTGTCAGCGTCAATCGCCACGAGCGAGGCCGTGTAGAGATTGCTGCCCTTCCGCTCGTCGCCGTAGTAGTCGGGATTGGGATTGCCAGTGCCCCAGTACAGGAGATTGAGCTCGGGATCGTACGAACCGGTCACCCACGTCGCGCCGCCTCCGCGCGGCAGCACCTCGTCGTGCGACCACGTCTCGCTGCCGCGTTCGCCCTTGGCGGGAATCGTGTAGAAGCGCCACACGCGCTTGCCGGTCTTCGCGTCGTAGGCATCGATGAATCCGCGTGTCGGGAGATCCCCGCCGGAATTGCCGGTGATCACTTTGTCCTTGACGACGAGCGGGGCAGCCAGCAGCGCGTGACCGACGCGATAGTCGTCGGTGACCGTATCCCAGACGATCTCGCCGCTGTTCCTGTTGAACGCGAGCAGATGCGCGTCGAGCGTGCCCATGAAGAGCAAATCGCCGTACGCGGCGAAGCCTCGATTCGAGGGATTGCTGCCACCGTAGGTGAGACCAGGCGGCAGCACGCGTCGATAGCGCCAGATCTGCCGACCGGTGCGGGCATCGATCGCCCACGCGTAGTTGTTGTTGCCGGTGACGTAGAGAACGCCGTCCATCATCAGCGGCGTCGACTCGAACCCACGGCCGATGATCATGCCTTCGGCCTGAAACGTCCACTGCGCAGCAAGACGGTTCACGTTGTCGGGCGTGATCTGTTTCAACGGACTGTGCCGGCGGCCCGAGTAGTCGCCCGAGTACAGCAGCCACCGGGACGGATTCGACAGGCCGTTCAACAGGTCCTGAGAGGTCACCTCGGGAAGTTTCGGAGGCGGCAGCGGAGGAATCTCGCTGACGAGCGGCGCGCCGGTGTTGTCCTGCGCGATGAGAGATGAAAGAGTTGAAGCAGCCGCGAGCGCCGCGAGCACGACCAGAGTACTCAGCCTCACACGTTCTCCCTCCTAGATCGGCAACTCCAAAACGACGTGCCCGACGTTCGTCCGACAGGGCCGAGCCGACTCACGTTCGGTGTCCGCCTTCGCCTTCGGCTTCGGCGAGACTCGCCGACACTGAATGTCAGTCGGCTCGGCGAGACTACTTCGGATTGGACACCATCACCTGCTTGAGCGCCGCCGAGTCCATCGACAGCTCGCTCGCACCGGCAGGCGCGCCGTTAGATTTGATCAGAAAGGCGACGAGGTCCACATAGGCCTGCGTGCCGAGGGTGTCGGGCGCATCCTGAGGCATCGACGCTCGAATGGTCTTCACGAGATCGTCGGCGCTCGATCCGTTCCATCTCGAGAAGAACTCGGGTCCGGCCAGGGCGGGGGCGCCGGTATCGCCCAGGAGGTCGGCCTTGTGACAGGGTGCGCACGATTGCTTGTAGGCGTTCTGGCCGCGCGTCGCCTGCGCATCGTTGAAGACGCCATCCCAGATGGTGCGCTTCGCCTCCTGAGCACGTACGTCGTGTCGGGCATCTGCCAAACCGAGAACGAGCACGACGACAATCGCCAGAGAACCCTTGATCACCAGTGGCCGTGGCACGGCCTCAATCCTATCGTAAAGGGCAAGCTCTCACGATTGGGCGGCCAGGCGACCAGCGGTGCGCTCGCCGTGGGGTTCGGTTGCGCTCAACCTCGGCAGGTTTTCGGAGCCGCCATCCATGCTCGACGGGATTCTGCAACTCGACGGATTGGGTACAATCCGCGGCATGGTTGAGACGCGTGTGCGCCGGATCGTGGCCGCACTGGTGATCGCGATATCCCCTATTTGGGTAATTGCCGCTTTCGCACAGACTCCCGCTCCCAAACCTCCGGCGGCCGCTGACTGGGCCGCGATCGCGAAGCTTCCCGATTTCACAGGCGTGTGGGAGCTGAGCTTCGGCGGCGGACGTGGTGGAGGCCGCGGAGCCGCACCTGGCGGTCCGCCGCAGGGACCGCAGCTCACGGCAGCTGCCATCGCGAAGCGCAAACAGCTGCAAAGCGAAGCGCGCGAAGACAACCAGACCGCCAACTGCCTGCCGCCAGGGATGCCCGGCATCATGGGACAGCCTTATCCGATGGAGTTCCTGATGACGCCGGGACTCGTCACGATCGTCATCGAGGCGTATACGCAGGTGCGACACATCTACACCGACGGACGAGCGCTGCCATCAGATCCCGATCTGAAATTCCACGGCACATCGGTCGGGCGCTGGGAAGGCGACACGCTGGTGGTCGAGACCGTCGGCTTCTCACCGCTGACCGAGATCGCGGCCAATGTTCCGCACGGCGACAAGATGCGGATCGTCGAGCGCTTCCGCCTCGCCGACCCCGACACGATGACCATCCAGACGACGGTCGCGGATCCCGACGTGCTCACCGCGCCGTACACGAGCACGCGCACGCTGAAGCGGCATCGCACGTGGACGATTGCCGAGTACATCTGCGAAGAGAACAACCGCAACTTCGTCGACCAGAACGGCAAGGCCGGAATCAATCTGAATCAGGCGGGCACACCCGCCAAATAGGACGTGCGATGACACGCGCAATGCTGAAGCTGCTGACCGCCACCTCCGCGGCGGTGCTGATCTCGGGTGCCACGATCGCCGCACATCACTCTTTCGCCGCCTTCAGCATGCAGGGCGAGAAGACCATCAGCGGCACCGTGAAACAGTTCGACTGGACCAATCCGCACACGTGGATCTGGGTCAACGTTCCCAACGAACAAGGCGTGGTCGAGACCTGGGCGATCGAAGGGATGAGCCCGAATTTCCTGGGACGACGCGGCTGGACGAAGTCCACGCTGAAGGCGGGCGACAAGATCAGCGTCGTGATTCGTCCGATGCGTGATGGATCGAAAGGTGGCATGTTCGTGCGGGCCACCCTGGCCGAGGGCAAAGTTCTCCTGCAGACGGGAGAACCAACCGAGCCCTGACATCAAGGCGGCCGTTCCGAAAGGACCGGCCGAGCAAGTGGAGAAGAGTGAGCGAGATCTCGGATCAGTATCGCCGCCTCGTGGAGCTGTCGCCTGACGGCATCTTCATCACTCGCGAGGGGCGCATCGTCGTCGCAAACCCGGCGGCAGTCCGTCTGTTCGGCGCGTCGTCAATGGAGCAGGTGATCGGACGGTCTCCATTCGACTTCTTCCCTCCTGAGAGGCGCGCCGACATCCGTCAGCGGGCGGCGGCGCTCATCGCCGGCGAGCACGTGCCGACGATCGAAGAAACGATTGTGGGACTCGACGGCAGCAGGACCGACGTCGAGATCAGCGGTGCGTTGTTCGAGCATCCGCAGGATCGCGCGCTGCTGGCAGTGATGCGCAACATCACGGAGCGCAAGCGGACGGAGACGGCACTTCGTGAAAGCGAGGAACGGCTCACGCTCGCGTTTGCCGGAGCGCAGGAAGGCGTCTGGGATTGGAATCTCGAGACCGGTGCCGTCGTGTACTCGCGGACGTGGAAGGAGATGCTCGGCTACGACGTCGATGAGATCGAGCCCCATGTGAGCGCGTGGGAACGTCTGCTCCATCCCGACGATCGGCCGCGCGCGCAGGACGTGTTCGAGCGCGTCATCGAGGGCCGGGGGAATTACGAAGGCGAATTCCGGCTGCAGCACAAGTTGGGCCACTACGTCGATGTCCTCTCGCGGGGGATTCCGCTCCGGCGCGAGCTGGAGGGACCGGTGGTCCGCATCGTCGGGACGCATTTCGACCTCTCGGAACGCAAGCGCGCGGTCGCGGCGCTGCGGGAGAGCGAGGAGCGCCTGATGCTCGCGTTTGCCGGGGCCCAGGAAGGCGTGTGGGACTGGAACCTTGAAACGGGCGCGGTCGTGTACTCACTACGGTGGAAGGAGATGCTCGGCTACGCCGACCACGAGATCGAACCGCACGTGAGCGCCTGGGAGCGATTGCTGCACCCTGATGACTGGCCGCGGGCGCAGGGTGTCTTCGACCGGGTGGCCCAGGGGAAAGGAACGTACGAAGGCGAATTCCGTCTTCGTCACAAGAACGGCCACTACGTGCACGTGCTGTCGCGGGGGCTTCCAGTACGGAGCGAGCCCGGCGGCCCGGTCACACGCATCGTCGGCACGCACTTCGATCTCACCGAACGCAAGGAAATCGAGGAAGCGCTCCGCCGCGCGCACGACGAGCTCGAGGAACGCGTCGAAGAACGGACGGCGGAGCTGGCACGCGCCAATCAGTCGCTTCGCGAGGAGATGGACGAACGTCAACGTGCAGAGCGCGCCCGGGCCGAGCTGCTGGGCCGGCTGGTCTTCGCGCAGGAGGACGAGCGCCGCCGCATCGCGCGCGAGATGCACGATCAGTTTGGCCAGCAGCTCACAGCCCTCGGCCTGCGCATCGTCGCCCTCAAGGAGTCGTGCAGCGGCGATCCCGTGCTGGCGGCGCAAGTCGAGGCGCTCGAGGCGGTTGCTCAGCAGATCGATCGCGACGTCGATCATCTCGTCTGGGAGCTGCGCCCCACTGCGCTCGATGATCTGGGGCTCCGGGCCGCGCTCACCAACTATGTCCAGGACTGGTCGTCGCGGGCGCGGGTCACGGCCGATGTGCATACCGCCGGTCTGACCGACGATCGCCTGTCGTCGGAGATCGAAACCACGCTCTATCGAATCGCGCAGGAAGCGCTCAATAACATCGCCAAGCACGCGCGGGCCGGACACGTCGAGATCATCCTCGAGCGGCGCGCCGATCACGTGTCGATGGTCGTCGAAGACGACGGCATCGGCTTCGACCCGGGCAGCATGGACGCGGCCGGCCGCGGCTTCGGGCTGCTCGGCATGCAGGAGCGGGCGGCCATGGTGGGCGCCACGCTGGAAATCGAGTCGGCGGTCGGCGAGGGCACGACGATCCTCGTGCGCATGCCGACGCTGCAGCTTTCTTGAACGATGCCTACCTCAACCGGCCGCATGCTCCGCGTTCTGCTCGCCGACGATCACGTCGTCGTGCGCGAAGGGCTGAAGCTTCTGATCCAGGCGCAGCCCGATATGGTGGTCGTCTCGGAAGCGGGGGACGGCGCGACGACGATTCAGCAGGCCCAGGAATGCAAGCCTGACGTCATCGTAATGGACATCTCGATGCCGGGCATGAACGGCCTGGTCGCCACGAAGAAGCTGAAAGAACTGCAGCCGGACGCCGTCATCGTCACGCTGACGCGACACGGCGATGATGCGTATCTGCAGGAACTGCTGCGGGCAGGCGCCTCGGCGTATGTGCTGAAGCAGAGCGCACCGGCCGAGCTGATTCAGGCCATCCGCGCGACGGCATCGGGCGGCCACTATCTCGATTCCACGCTGACGGCGCGGGTGACTGCAGGATTTCTGGGTCGTGAAGGGCGCCGCATGTCGCAGTCGGGCGTGGCGCCGAGCGACCGGGAATCCGAGGTGCTGCGACTGATCGCGTCCGGCTACAGCAACAAGGAAATCGCGACACAACTGGAACTGAGCGTGAAGACGGTTGAAGCGCACAAGTCGAACGCGATGCGGAAACTGGGGCTCAACGGTCGCATCGATATCGTCAAGTACGCCATCCTCCAAGGGTGGCTGAAAGACAACTGAACGCGCCTCGGGCGCGAGCGGCTCGCCGCCCGCGATCTTTCGCGGGTCTAGGGATTCTCCCGAGTCATCTCGGGTGCCTTCCCGATGGTGTCACCCCTCGTTCGATCGTAGAGTTCGCCACTGTTGAACAGTTTTCCTCTCGGAGGTTCCATGGAAAACGCGTCGACTGTCGCTCACGGCGTACCCCCAGCCGCCGATTCGATCGGCCGTGGACGGTTCAGGGCACGAACTATGGGCAAGTCAATCTCGGCTTCGGATGGCAATTCAGGCGAGCACGTCACCGCTGGCAGATTGCCCGCGTCCCCTGCTGATTCGACCCGCGACCAGACAGGCCTCAACGACCCCACGTTTACGCTTCGGGTCAAACCGGATCGTCGCCGTGGGCAGACCCCGATCAATCCTGAAACCGACCGTCGACGCTCACGTTGACGGGCAGATCGTGGCTCCCCCCAGCAGAATCACGATCTGACCCCGATCGGCCTGTCGTAAGCTCGTTGGATGAGCGCACACTCTCACGACGCGTCCGACGTGCGTCTGCTCAGGGAGATGCGCACGTTGGCTCCCGCTGATCGCGCGTGATTCGTCGAGCGCAGGCTTCAGCCTGCGCGTCCCTCATCGAATCGCGATGGGATTACCCGGTGATCCAGTCGCCCCCTTCAGCCGCAACGGTGCATACGAGTACATGAATTCGTACGCGTTGTCGCGGGCGAGCTCCTCGGTGATCAGGTTCTCGTGCAGATAGATGCCGTTCTTGGCGAGGAACAGCTGATGCACCGGGGCCGATAAGGTCGGGTCGGGATTGGGCATGATCTCGACGCCCCACGTGTCGGCGCCAACGACGACAACCTGCGCGTCGACGAGCATCTGCCCGGCGGCGATGCCAATGCCCGGTTCGGTTGCGCCGAACTTGGTGTTGTCTTTCATCCAGAGCGATCCCCATCCGGTGTGGAAGAGCACCATGTCGCCGGGCTTGATGCTCGCACCTTCGCGCTGGAGCGCGCCCTTTATATCCGCCGGTGTGATCTCATAGTTGCCGGCGAGCTGCGCGACGCCTTTGTATTTGGCGACATCGATCAGGACGCCTCGCGTGACGATGGCACCGACGTTTTCGACGCCGAGCTTGGCCAGCCCCTCGGCCTTCGCAAACTCGGACCGCCTGTTGCCGTTGTAAAAGAGATCGCCGATCCCGAGATGGCCGAGACCATCGAACTGCGTGCCGATCTGCCCGAGCTCGCCGCTGATGATCTCGTCGTGATAGACCGCCTGGTTCTTGCCCGGCATCGCAAACGGATACGGGATCCGGATGCTGTAGTGGCGGGTGCCGTACATTGGCATACCCGCCTCATAGACGTGACCGAGCTGATACAGCTTGCCGGTCTTGATCAGATCCCGCGCCTCGAGCACTTTCGCGGGGGTGATCCGATTCGCTGCGCCTCGCTGATCGGCAGCGCCCCACTTGGACGGATACCAGTTGGTCTGCCCTCGCGCCACTGCCCCGAGCGCAACGAGAGCGATGGCAACACCAACGATGGCGAACCAACGGCGCAACGGAATCGACCTCATTCGTCCCCTCCCGCTTCAAACCGAGAACTTGTGAACCCCTCAACCTATTTCTGATTCAGCTTTTCGAACACTTCCTTGGCCGCGCGGAACGAGTCGACACCCGCGGGGACCCCGGCGTAGATCGCGACCTGCATGAAGATCTCGCGAATCTCATCCCGGGTGACGCCGTTCTTCAATGCGCCGGCGATGTGCAGCCGCAGCTCGTGGGGGCGGTTGAGACAGCTGATCATCGCGAGATTCAGCATGCTGCGTGTCTTCTTGTCGAGGCCGTCCCGTCCCCATACTGCGCCCCAGCAGTACTCGGTGACCAGCTCCTGCATCGGCATGTTGAAATCGTCGGCCGCTTTGAACGCCGCATCGACGAACTCCTTGCCAAGCACCGCACTCCGGATGGCCCGCCCCTTCTCGAACGTCGCTTTATCCATGTCTGCTCCCAATGACGCGGGGTCTGAAGACCCTGCTCTACGTTCCTTGACTACCCTCGAATCTGCACGTGCGCCCATTCCTCGACGACCTTCGCGATCGACGTGAAGTCGGAATCGGCCCCGAACTTGGCCTGCGTAATCGCCAGCATCTGCCGCACCGCCGCGCCGGCCACCATCGGCACGCCCATCGCCTCGGCCTCGTCGATGCACAGGCGCACATCTTTGTACGAGAGCCCGGTCGCAAAGCCGAAGTCGAACGTCCCGGGCAGAATCGATTTAGGAAATTTGTCCTGCGTCGCGCTGTTGCGACCGCTCCCTGCGTTGATGATGTCGATCAGCACCTTCGCGTCGAGACCCGCTTTCACGCCCATCGCCATCGCCTCGGACGAGAGCACGATCGCCGCGGCCGCCAGCAGGTTGTTCGCGAGCTTCGCGATCTGCGCGAGCCCGGGCTTCTCGCCGACGTAGAACGTCTTGCCGAAATTCTTGAGCACCGGCTCGACCGCGGGGTAGGTGTCCTTCGCGCACGAGATCATCACAGCGAGCGTCCCCTTGACCGCACCGCTGACGCCGCCGCTCACAGGAGAGTCGACCCACGCGACGCCACGCTCCGCACACGCCCTGGCGACAATGCCGGCGACACTCGGCCCGGTCGTCGAGACGTCGATCAGCGTCTTCGCTCGCGTGCCGCGCAGGATGCCGCGTTCACCGAGGCTGACGGCCTGCACGATCGGCGGCGTGGGCAGACTCATGATGACCACGTCCGATGCCGACGCGACCGCCTCCGCCGATGCCACCTGACTCGCGCCGCGCGCCACGAGCGGCTTCATCGCATCCGCGCTCGTATCGAACACCGACAGCGCGTACCCCGCATCGAGCAGCCGCGACGCCATCGGCCCGCCCATGCGGCCTACACCAACGAACCCGAGAACCGGCTGTGTCATCAATGTCCTCTCGGGCCGCCTGAAGGCGGCCCCTACGATTCACCGCTGTATGAATGGATTCGGGACGGTTGTCGCCGTGGAGATCCACACGCTCTTCACCTGCAGGTACTCCTTGATCATTTCCTGTCCGCTCTCGCGACCGAGGCCCGAGCGTTTGTAACCACCAAACGGCGAGAGGTAGCTGACGGCGCGATACGTGTTGATCCATACCGTTCCGGCCTGGAGCTTCTCCGCCATCGTCAGTGCACGACGCATGCTCTCGGTCCACACACCGGCCGCAAGACCATACACCACGTCGTTGCCGATCGCGATCGCTTCTTCCTCGTCCGCGAACGGGATCACCGAGAGGACGGGCCCGAACACTTCCTCCTGCGCGATCTGCATCCGGTTGTGCACGCCGGCGAAGATCGTGGGCTCGACGAACCATCCACTGCCGCATTCCGGTCGCGTCGCCCGGCCTCCTCCGAGCACCGCGCGCGCGCCCTCGTCTTTGGCGATCTCGATATATCGGAGGATCTTCTCGAACTGCGGTTTGTTGGTGACCGGCCCGATCTGCGTGTCAGCGTTCATCGGGTTGCCCATCTTCGCGGTGCGCGCGAAGGCAACCAGCTTGTCGAGAAACTCGTCGTGGATGCTCTGCTGCACGAGCAGCCGCGATCCTGCGATGCAGGTCTGACCGGTGGCCGCGAAGATTCCCGAGATGACCCCCTTGATCGCATTCTCCATGTTGGCATCGTCGAAGACGATGTTCGGGGACTTGCCGCCAAGCTCCATCGTGACGTGCTTCATCCCGCGAGCGGCCGACTCGTAGATGCGCTGACCGGTTGCATCCGATCCGGTGAACGCGACCTTCGCCACGAGCGGGTGCTCCACGAGCGGCGCGCCGACATCGAGGCCGAAACCGGTGACCACGTTGACGACACCCGGCGGAAAGCCCGCAGCCTCGACGAGCTTCATGAATTCGAGCACCGAGGCAGATGTGAACTCCGATGGTTTGATCACGACGGTGTTGCCGGCGGCCAACGCAGGCGCAAGCTTCCACGTCGTCAACAGGAGCGGCGAGTTCCAGGGCACGATCGCCGCGATGACGCCGAGCGGCTCGTAACGCGTGTAGTTGAACGTGTCGGCCTTGTCGGTCGGAAGAACTGCCCCCTCGATCTTGTCGGCGAGACCGCCGTAGTAGTGGTACCACTGCGCCATGTACGCCGTCTGCATGCTCATCTCGGCGTACAGCTTTCCGTTGTCGCGCACCTCGATCTCGGCGAGCGACTTCGAACGCTCGGTGATGAGATCGCCGAGCTTTCGCAGCAGGGCACCGCGGCGCGACGCGGTCATCGTCGGCCATTCACCGGAAGTGAACGCAGTGTGTGCAGCGCGGACCGCGCGATCGACGTCAGCAGGCGTACCGCGCGGCATGAGTGCCCACGGCTCGGCGCGAAACGGGTCGTCGCTCTCGAAGTGCTCGCCCGAGGACGACTCGACCCAGGCTCCGCCGATGTACATCTGATATTTCGCGAGGGAAGCGGTGGTGGCAGTCACGGCGTTCTCCAGCCCATCACCATATCGACAAAGGGAAGGGGCGCGCAAACCATGCCACGTCGCGCCTTCGCCGCTCTGGTGGGCAGGTCGACGATGTTCCATTTCGTGGAAGCGTCCCCGAGCCAGGGCGTTCGAACCCAAGTACTTGACGCTGAAGGATCTTGCGGCCTTCACGACATGACGCGTGTCTCAACGCGAGCACGAGGGTACCAAGCGGCATCATGCGATGTCGAGCGGGGACGACGGCTGAACTCAAGTCTGGACAACGGGTTGTGTCCTCGCGCCAGAACGCAGTGAACAGATGGTCTGGGGATTGCTCTCTGTGTCGCAGGGGGATGGTGAGGCGATGTTACGAATTGGATTTGGTTTGACCGTGTTTGCACTGCTGTTCGCGACCTACTCGTTCACCGCGTGGGTCGTGCTTGGAACGACGTTCACATTGGCGGTGGCCAACCACGTGCGGCAGCTACGATGCGGCTGAAGTGAAGGCTGATTGTTTTCCTGGTTCAGCGCTTCACGAACTTCCGCACGGTTCCCAGGAAATCGGCGCCATAGACGTTGCCCTGGCGATCGACCGCAATGCCTTCGGCAAGGCTCGATGTCGTCGTATACGGATACGGGCATGGATCCGGAATGAAGTACCGCACCACGCCATCACGCGCGCTGCCGATCCGAATGCCACGCTGTGCGCCCTGGTTGAAACCATATCCAGTCGGAGGCAACGAGGGCGGACCGATGCTGGCGCGCCCGTCTCGTGACTCGGAGTCGGCGACGTACAGCACGTCGTTGCGATCGATTGTGATCCCGCTCGGACGACCGAACTGGAACCACTGCGCGATGAAGCGCCCCTCCTGATCGAAGATCTGAATGCGGTTGTTCTGACGATCGCCGACGAAGAGTCGACCCCTCGAATCGAAGGCCAGCGCGTGCGGCACGTCGAACTCGCCAGCGCCCATGCCCTTGCGCCCCCACGTCTTCACGAACGTGCCCCGAGCATTGAACTTCATGATGCGCGCATTGCCGGTGGCCCCCCCGCCTCCGGAATGTCCGTCGGCCACGAAGATGTCGCCGCTTGGTGCGACCGCAACGTCAGTGGGCTGATCGAATTCATCCAGTCCGACGCCCGCGACGCCCGGCTTCCCGAGTGCCAGGAGATGCATGCCGTCGGGCGAGAACTTGTGCACCTGCTGTCCTTTGCCCGGGACGCTGCCGTTGTCGGCCACCCAGATGTTGCCGTCGTGATCGATCGAGATCTTGTGCGGGCTGACGATCAGACCGTGGCCGAAGCTCTTGAGAAGCTTCCCGGAGGGATCGAACTGCAGGATCGGATCGAGCGGTGATTCGGCACAGGCAGTGCCGCCCGCGCCTGATGCGCCGCATCGATCGATGGCCCAGATGGTGCCGTCGGGTGCCGTCGCGATGCCCGCGGTCGAGCCCCACTTCCGTCCGTTCGGCAACTGGCCCCAATGCACGCCCGGCAGGAAAGGGCTCGGCAGGTCGTTGCGCGCGCCGAGCAGCGAGATCGTGGGCAGCTTCACCGGATAGTTTCCGGCGGCGACGAGGGGGGCCGCGCCCGGCGCCGGCGGGGGCACGCCGCACGTGTCTGCAAGCGGCCCCTGGGACTGTGCCCCGAGAGCACCCGGTGCGAACAGCATCAGGAGCGTCAGAACGAGCCTGAGGGGACTGGTGTTGCGCATGGCGCATTGTGCATTGAGCGTCGAGCTTCCTGACAAAGAATTCAGCAAGTCTTCAGATTCGTGTCGATACTTGTGGATAAAATCCGACGCTTGATGCTCAAACGCGTGCTCGTCTTCGTGCACCGGTGGCTGGGCGTGGCGCTCTGCCTGCTGTTCCTGATCTGGTTTCCGTCAGGCATCGCGATGATGTACTGGCCGTACCCGAGCGTCACCCCCGCCGATCGTCTCGAGCGCTCGCCCGCGCTCGATCGATCGAAGATCACCGTCTCGCCCGTGGATGCCTACGGCGTCCTCGGTCTCGACGAGCCGCCGACATCCGTTCGCCTCAACTCGTTCGACGGTCGCCCTGTGTATCGCTTTCGCGCCGGAGGATACGAGCACGTGGTCTTTGCCGACAACGCGGAGGAGCTCGGCGACGTCTCGATGGAGATGGTCAACCGCGTGGCGTCCGCCTGGACGTCGCAGCCGGCGTCAGCGGCGCGCGTCGAATCGGTGGCAGCGGCCGATCAATGGACGCTGCAGACGCGGCTCGACAACGTGAAGCCGCTCTGGAAGTACACGTGGCCGAACGGTGATCAGGTCTACGTGTCGCAAGCCACGGGCAACGTGATCCAGTACACGACGACGGGGTCGCGACTCGGTGCGTACGTGGGTCCGATTACACACTGGTTGTACTTCACACCGCTCCGGAAGAACGGCCCCCGCTGGAATCAGGTGGTCGTCTGGACATCGGGCGTCGGCACCGGCGCGGCGATTCTCGGGCTCGTGATCGCGGTATGGATGTACTCGCCGCGAAAGCGCTATCGCTACGACGGCGCGCCGACGAGCATCCCTTACCGGGGGCAGAAGCGCTGGCACATGATCCTCGGTCTCGTCTTCGGCGTCGCCACCGTGACCTGGGCCTTCAGCGGCCTGCTGTCAATGGAGCCGTTTCCGCTGCGGCGTGAAGGGCCGCCCGTCGAGCGCACGAGCGGCGTCGTCCGAATTCCGCAGGCGTTCCGCGGGCGCATGCTGTTCGCCTCGTTTGCGGGCAAGGACCCGCGCGAAGCGCTCGCGCAGGTGGCCAACCTCCAGGTCAAGGAGCTCGAGTTCACGTCGATCGTCGGTGAACCTGTGTATCTGGCGACGATGAGCGGTGGAGCGAGCCGCATCATTCCGGTCGACGGGATGCCGATCGCCGAGCTCGATCACGACGCGATCATCGATCTCGTCAAACGCGCAGCCGGACCCGAGCTCGCGGAGGCGCGCGTCCTCACGCAGTATGACGCGTACTATCTCGACCGCACCCGTCAGCGTCCGCTGCCGGTCATCCTGGCGCGCCTCAACGACGCGAACCAGACACGCTTCTACATCAACCCGCGCAACGGTCGGATCGCGGAGGCCTACAGCGCCGGCGACTGGATGGAGCGATGGGTCTACCACGGGCTTCACTCGTTCAATTTCCCGTGGCTCTACAATTACCGCCCGGCGTGGGACATCGTCGTGATCACGTTCATGCTCGGAGGCACTGCGCTGGGCGTCACATCCCTGGTGCTCGCCTGGCGGGTGTTGGGCAGGACGTTGGCGCGCAGTGGCGTTCGTGGGGCTTCCGACGTTCTCAGTGACGCGCTGTAATGCAGAATGCAAAATTCAAAATGCGAAACAAAGACGGACAACGCGCGTGCAAGCACGCTGTCGTTTTGCATTTTGAATTTTGCATTTCAGGCTTAACGCGTGCCGTCAGCGACGCACGCGAAATTGGCGGCGTCATCCGTGCTTCCGTTGCCGGTCCACTTCGCGACCTGTCCGAACGGGCACAGCGGCCGCGTGCGATCGGCGACGCCGTTGGTGAGATGAGACGCGAGAATGCGATCGGGTGCGGTGCCGGTCTTCAGCCACTGCTCGATCGCCTCCATCTTGTTGAACGTGTCGGTACCGGGCCCGCCCTGACAGTGATTCATCCCGGGCACCATGTAGAGCTGCACTGACTTCCCGACCACAGCGCTGCCCTGCAGCGCGACGACCTTGTTGAAGAAGCTGATCGTGTTGAGCGGCGTGACCTGCGGATCGGACCAGCCGTGATAGAGCAGCAGCTTGCCTCCGCGCGAGAAGAACGTCTTCATGTCGGGATTGCCAGAATTGAGCACATCGTCTTTGTCGATGCTGTTCGCAAGATCGAAATCGGTGGCGGCGTTGAAGCGCGTCGGCTCCCACGCGGGATCCTTCGCGATGACGTACTTGAATGCCTCGGTCGCAAGGCCGAGCGGTTGAGTAGAACCGATCACGTTCCAACCGAGTTCTGATCCCGGGGCGAGACCCGGAAACAACTGTGCGCCGGTCCGCGGGTGGGTGGCGCCGCTGTACATGACGCGGGCCGATTCGACCTGCGGCGTGGTGAGACACGATGCGTCATCCTGGCCCTTGCACTGCAGGACTTTCGGATTGAACTGGCACGACGCGGGGTTCTCGACGACGCCGTCGGTGACACCGTCCCTGCTGTCGCACGCGTTGAGCAACGCCTTGTGAATCGTCGGGTACTTCTCACGGGGGATGGCGGAGTCGGTCGTGCGGTTCATCGATCGGTTCATCGCCATGCGTCCCACGTGCATCTGCAGCCCATTGACGGCAGGAGCGCCTGCGATGATCGCGTCGAAGTCGGCCGGATAGCGAACCGCTTCAGTCACCCCCTGACGGCCACCTTGCGAGCATCCGTTCCAGATCGAGAGCTTCGGCGCGGCGCCGTAAAACGCATCGACCACCGCCTTGGCTTGCACCGTCGTCTCATGCACGGCGCGGTAGCCGAAATCGATCACCTTCTCGGGATGGCCGAGTGCGAACGCGGCCGTGCCGCCGACGTGGCCGGTATCGGTCGCGGCGGTGGCGTATCCACCGGCAACGGCTGCGGCGAGTGCCCCGTATGGAATCGTTCCCGCCCACCCGCCGTTGCCCACGGCCTGGAACGTCCCGTTCCATCCGGAGATCGGCATCCAGACTTCGACCTTGATGTCCGAGTCGCTGGAGGGGGCGAGTGTCGCGGTGACGCGACAGAACTCCGGAAGCCGCGCGTAGGCCGCTGGCACAGCGGCTCCAGCCGGGCGCGGCCCCGGTGGCACAAACGCGCCCGCCGGAATCTGCTCCGCGGCTGTGATCGTCGTGTGCGGGAGTACTAGCTTCGCGAGCGTCTCACACGGTGCTGCGTCGACTGACGCAGCGAGGCTCACGATCAGGAATCCAGCCAGACAGAACGCCGTCGCTTTCATCACTGGTCCTCGTAATGCAAGATGCAAAATGCAAAATGCAAAACGCAGACGGAGAGTTCGCGGCCTCTCGTTTTTGCATTTTGCATTTTGCATTTTGCATTATTTCTTCTCCATCAACTTTCTCAGCAGCGCCGCCGTGTCTTCGTGGACATCGATGCGTGCCCCGCCCCGGCTGTTGCCCCCGGCTTTGCCGAGCGCTGAATCGATCGGCGTCAGACCGCGGTTGTCCTTGACAGTCAGGTCAGCGCCATTCTGCACGAGGAACGTGACCACGTCGTTCCAGCCCCAGCGCGAGGCTTCGTGCAGCGGCGTCAGGCCGCGCGAGTCCTTCGAGTTGACGTCGCCACCGGCTTTGATCAGCAGCGTGAGCGACTCGATCGCCCGCTGCTGGGTGTCTTCAGACAGATAGAAGCCGCGGGTGTCGGCATCGACCGATCCGAGACCAGCCGCGGCCATGATCGGCGTCATGCCGCGCGAGTTGGCGAGCGCGATGTCGGCGCCGTGCGCGAGCAGCACTTTGATCGCCGGCGCATCAAGGGCCTTGGCCGCCCGCAGCAGGGGCGTCGTGCCGGTCGTGAGCATGCCGTCGAGGCCGCGGTCGTTGCCGACGTTGCGGAACGGTGGCGACAGTTTGAGCTGCGCGTTGGGATTGGCGCCGGCGGCAAGCAGCATCTCGACGATCTGCAGGCTCGTGGTCTCGTCCGTCGACGGGCGATCGGGTCGGCCGCCTCGCGGGATCGTGTTGAGGTCGACCGCCGCGTAGAGCGGACCGCGTCCCCAGAAATCCCATCGATTCGGGCTCGCGCCTTTCTTGATCAAATAGCTGGCCGTATCGAACCGTCCGTTCATCACCGCCATCAGCAGCGGGCTGATGTTCTCGGGATCGGCGAGGTTGATGTCGGCACCCGCCTCGACGAGCAGCCGCGCGCACTCTGCGCACCCTTCGCGCGCGGCATACAGCAAGGGAGTGAGTCCGCCCGCGGGCCGGTAGATGGCGCGCGGTTCGGCGGTCACCTGCCGCTGCCATTCGTTGGCCGTGGAACGGGCGTTGACGTCGGCGCCGTGCGTGATCAACTCCTTGACCATGGCGGGCTGGTTCTGCGCGACCGCCCACATGAGAGCGGTCTGTCCCCGCCACTTCTCGACCGCGTTCACCTTGGCGCCACGAGCGATCAGCAGTCGCGCGGCGTCGACCTGACTCGTACGGGCGACGACCATCAGCGCGGTCTGTCCATCGGCGTTCGGCGATTCGACGTCGGCACCGGCCTTGAGCAACGCGTCCAGGATCGGCACGCGGCCGAGCACGGCTGCCTCGGACATCGGAGTCGATCCGTAGTCGTTCCTGGCTTTGACGTTGGCACCGGCGCGAATCAGCCGCTGTACGAGATCGAGATCGCCCTGCTGCACCGCCCAGTGCAGGGCGGTCGTGCCGTCACTCTCGGGCGCGTTGACGTCGGCGCGCTTGTCGATCATCGCGATCGCGCCCGCGCGATCGCCGGCCTTGACCGCGTCGACGAGGGGAGCAGCGGCGCCCAGAGCGAGCACCAGAGACAGAATGATCATCTTGTAATCCAGGGCGGGTCTTAAGACCCGCCTCTACGACGCCACGACGGGAACGTCGTGGGGGCGAGTCTCTCGACTCGCCCGTCAGCTTCAGACTTCCGAGAATATTCCCGTGCTATCCCCGAATTTCTCCACCGGCACGCCCGCGCGATCGAGCAGCGTCCGCAACAAGTTCGCAAGTGGCGTCTTGTCGGGATAGCGCAGATGCTGGCTGCCCTTCAACTTGCCTGCGCCGCCACCGACGACGATCGTCGGGAGCGGGTACTCGTCGTGGGCGTTGCTGTTGCTCATGTTGCTGCCGTAAAGCAGGATCGAGTGATCGAGCACCGAGCCGTCGCCATCGGGCATCTTCGCGAGCTTGTCGAGGAATTTGGCGAAGACCTGCGTGTGGTAGGTCTGGATCTTCACCAGCCGGTCCTTTTTCGCTTTGTCGTTCTGATGGTGCGACAGCGGATGGAACGCATCGGACACGCCGATGTGGTTGTAGGTCACGTTGCTGCCTTCGCCAGCCATCATGTAGGTGAAGACGCGCGTCAGGTTGGCCTGATACGCGAGCGCGATCATGTCGAACATCAGGTTCAGCCGCTGATCGAAGTTCGCGCCGACCGGCACTTCCGGGAGTTCGAGGCTGCTCAGGTCCTGCGCCTCCATCTTCTGCACGCGCCGCTCGATCTCGCGAACGCTCTCGAGGTAGTCGCCCAGCTTCGCGCGATCGGGGGCATCGAGGCTGCGCTGCAGGTCGGCGGCCTCCTGTGAGACGAGATCGAGAATGCTCGAATACTGCTTCGCGATCGCCTGCCGTTCCTGCGCGGTATCGCCCTGACCGAACAATCGCTCGAACAGCTTCCGCGGATCGGCTTCCATCGGGAGCGGCGTCGTCGGCGTGCGGAACGAAATCGTGTTGCCGTAGCTGCAGCCGTAGCTGCGATCGCACGCGCCGCTTCCACCGCGACCTTCGGTCGCCACCTCTATCGACGGCAGCGGCGTATCCTGGCCGATGTGCGCCGCGGCGATCTGATCGGCAGTGACACCGCCGTGCGGATCCTGCCCCATCTCCGGAAGCACACAACTGAGCCAGGTGCCCGGCTGCAGCGCGTGCACGGGTGGCGCAATCGCGCCCTTGTTCTGCAGCTGACTGACGATGGTCAGCTGTTTCTGAAATGGCGCGAGCGGCTTGAGGATCGGTGAGAGCTCGAATCCGGTGCCCTCGGTCGCCGGGGTCCACGCCTCCATGATCGCGCCGTGCGGCAGATACATGAATCCCATGCGCGGCTTGGGACTCGCCGCCGTCTGCGCGATTGCGGTCCACGCCGGGACCATCGCGTCCAGGAACGGCAGGCCGACGACGACGCCGGTGCCGCGAAGAAAAGTGCGTCGAGAGAGGTGCTTCTTGAAGATGAACATATATGTCCTCGGGCATGGGCCGCCACGCCGTAGCCTTGGCGAAGGCGGGCGGCCCCTACTTCAACGATGCCGTCGATGATGCGGGCGCTTCGGACTCCGGCACGAGGCGCATCTGGAACGGCTCACTCCTCACGATACCTTTCACGATCGACGAGAAACGGAATTTGTCCGCCGCGGCGTCGCGCACGATCTTTCTGACCGCGGGCATGTCGTAATACTCGACGCTTCGACCGAGCGCGTACGTCATCAGCTTCTCGGTCATCGTCTGCACGAACTGTTCGGGACGACGCATGATCGCCTTGCGCAGATCGACCGGTCCGCCGATCGGCGTTCCGTCGACCAGACGGCTGGACGGATCGATGGGAGTGCCCGCCCACACATCGGTCGCGCGCCACGCGCCGACTGCGTCGAAGTTCTCGAGCGCGAAGCCGATCGGATCCATGATCCCGTGGCAGGCGTTGCACGACGGCTTCGCGCGATGCTGCTCCATGATCGCGCGCACGGTCTTTGCTTTCTCGCCGTCCTTGTTCTCCTGGAACGCTTCGACGTCTGGCGGCGGCGCCGCCGGCGGTGTGCCGAGAATGTTCTCGAGGATCCAGGCGCCGCGCAGCACCGGTGCCGTGCGATTGGCGTACGACGTCGACAGCAGCATGCCGCCTTTCCCAAGCAGCCCGAATCGATTCGGATCGGCCAGCGTCACGCGACGGAAGCGGTCGCCGCGCACGTTCGGAATGCCGTAGTGAAGCGCCAGGCGCTCGTTCACGAACGTGAAGTCGGCGGTCATGAGGTCGAGCACGCTGCGGTCCTCGCGCACGATCGCCTGGACGAACAGCTCCATTTCGCGACGGAAGGCATCGCGCAGGCTGTCGTCGAAATTCGGGAAGATGACCGCATCCGGCTCGATGTCGTCCACGCCGCGCATCTTCAGCCATTGGAAGGCGAAGCTCGTCACCAGCGTGTTCGAACGGGGATCGGCGAGCAGGCGTGTCACCTGCGTGTCGAGCATCGCGGGATCGGCGAGCTGCTTCTGCTCGGCAGCCGTCAGCAGCGCGTCATCGGGAATGCGGCTGTGGAGGAAGAACGAGAGGCGGGAAGCGAGCTCGAGATCGGTGATGCGATGCACGGAGCCCGGCGCGAGGCCTGCCGGCGACCGCTCGGCGCGATAGAGGAACTTCGGGCTCGCGAGAATCGTCGGCAGCGCCGCCTGAATGCCGGCGTTGAAATCACCCGTCGTGCGGGCGCTGACGAAGAACGACATCGGTGCGGACAGATCCTGCTCCGTCACCGGCCGACGATAGGCGCGCCGCGCGAGCGTCGACAGAATCTGTCTCGCACATGCCGGCTCCTCGGCGGTCGTCGTCGGATGACACACGAAGATCTTGCGCCGACTCGGCGTGTCGCTGAGACCCGCATTCGTGAATGGCCCCTGAATCTCAACACTGCCGACGCGGGGAATCCGGTCCTCGCCCGCACCAGGCCTGAACGAGTAGAGCACGTCGTCGGATTCGGCGTAGGTGCGTGCGACGAACGTGACGCCGACTTTGTGCGGGCCCGCTGTGACCTTGAGAGGGATGTTCTGAAACCGTCCGTTGATTGCCGCAACTGCCGGGGCCTGCTGCTGGTCGATCGCCTTGATGTCCTCTTCGCCACCGATGGTGTTCTCGAAGACTTTCGTGCCATCGAGCGTGACGATCAGTCGGTGTTTGTATTCGACGCCGCGAACGTAGCCGGCCCCGGCGAGCCCCGTGATATTCAGCTTGTAGTCACCGTCGGAGGGGAACAGGTGCTCCGCGATCAATCCGCCTCGCGTCCCAAGCGGAAGCCCGTCGACGTGCACCGTTTGATCGGTGCCCTTTGCCGGCCGATACGTCATGCTGCCCGGCCGCGCCACGGCGTTCCCGAGGGCGCGCGCCGTGACGACACGCGCGGCGGAAATGTATTGATCGAGGAACGACGGCGACACCGTCAGCACGCTGGCCACGTTGTCGAAACCTTCGGCCTCGTCGTCCTTGGGCAGGAGCGCCGCCGCGTCGACGCGAACACCCAGCAGATCGTCGATCGCGTTCGCGTATTCCGCCCGGTTCAACCGATGCACCGCGACGCGTCCCGGATTGGGATGCGCTGCCGCCGCCGCATCGAGCGCACGCTCGAGCGATGCGACCACGCCGTCCACTGCGTTCTGCTCCGGGCGCTTCGCACCCGGCGGCGGCATCATGCCGCCGCGCAGCTTACGAACGGCCTTCTCGAGGACCTCGGCATGCTTCGACACATCGTTCACGTCAACAGTGTCGAGCGTGACGCCAGCAACCTTGCCCCGCTGGTTGTGGCAGGTGACGCAGTAGGTGTCGAAGAGAGCTCTCGTGGAAGTGGAAGCAGTCGAAGTGACGGAAGTAGACGAAGTCGGTGAAGTAGAGCCGGTTGGTCGAGCAGACTGCGCAGCCACAGCCGAGTACAGAGCAATCACGAACGCGCCGACCGCTGCGACGAACGCAACCCGGTACCTAAACTTTGTACCTGGCACCTTTAACTTCACCTTTGCCCTTTGCCCTTTGACCTAGACAATCCCGCCCAGTTCTCGAACGTGCAACCAAAGCCCCCGATACGATGTCGTGACGAACAGCGCCGGGTCGCCCCACTTCACGTCGAACTCCTTCGTCGCTCCCGCCGCAAGCATGTCCTCGCGACCCATTCCTTGCCGCATCATCTTGGCGAACCGCTCGCGCATCGCTGAAAGCATGTCGAACTGCGCCTGCAGATCGGCCCGCGTCTGCACGGGGCCGGTGCCCGGCACGATCCGCGTGTCTGAGTTGGACAGATCGAGGAGCGTCTTCGTCGCGGTGACCATGCCGCCCAGCCAGCCGCCGGTCGTGTAGTCGGCGATCGGATACCTGCCGACCGTCATCACGTCGCCGGTCATGAGCACATTCGACGACGGCAGGAAGACGTAGATGTCGCCATCGGTGTGCGCCTGCCCGAGATGCCCGTACTTCAGCGGCTCGCTGCCGGCCGTCATCGAGCCAGAGGTCAAGAACGTCCTGGTCGGGAGCGACTCTTTCGAGCGCGCCTTGTACGTCCGCTTCTCCCAGTCGACGTACAACTCGTTCGCGAGATACTGCTTCGTGTTCTCGTGCGCGATGATCTGCGCGCCGCTCCTGCCAAGGGCCTCGTTCGATCCGGTGTGATCCGGGTGCCAGTCGGTGTTGAACAGCGTCAGCACACGCCGGCCGCCGGATTGGTCGGCGATCGTCTTCAGCAACTCTGTCGAGCGCTCCTGCGATCCGCCATTCACCAGCACGAGACCATCCCCGCCGCTCACCACGAGAACATTCCCGCCGCCTCCGGAGACGAGCAAGAGTGACTCGCTCAGGCGCGACACGGTCAGCGGCATGTGATGAGACGCGACGGGGCGTTGCTGCGCGTGCGCGCGGCGAGGCAGGGCAAGACCGGCAGTGCCGGCCATCAGCAGGTGGAGCACGTCCCGGCGACTCGGCGCGGGAAGCATCGCGAAAGTCTAGCGGGAAACATCACCGTCTTTCCAGGACGGAAATCTGGCGAAACGGTGCAAATTACAGTTCAAAGTTCAGGGGTTCACAGTTCCATGTTCCGGAACTCGGAACCTGGAACTCGTGAACCCTGAACCTTGAACCTTGAACTGCTCTCAGCTACCAGGTGAACTCGGCGCTGAATCGCACCAGCCTTCCCGTCAGGATCGCGTTCGGCTGCAGCCACGGACCACCAGGGCCAGGGGTAAAGCTGTTGTTGTAGGTGATCACGGGGTTGGCGTTCAGCGCGTTGTACAGATCGGCTGACAGCATCGCGCGTTGGCCACCGAACTTGAAGTTCTTGGCAAACCGCAGATCGAGCTCGTTGATCCGATCCCCATACAACGATCCGGGGGCGATCAGGTTGAACGTCACGTTCGGTACGTTGCCTGATGGGGCGCGCCCCAGGAAATCCTGTACCGTCGGCAGGCCGGGCCGCGCGCCGGGCGACGTGGGCGTGGCCGCCATCGAGTAGTTGGCGGCCAGCAACTGCCCCGGCTTGCTCTGATACACGGCGCTCACCTGCGCGTCGATCTTCGGAATCACGTACGAGCCGAGCCCACGCAGCTGCGTCAACCATCCATACGCCACGTGACAATACGGACTCGTGGTGCTCACCGTCGAGCCAACGAGACCGGCGCCGATGCCCACGCTCAACTCGGGGAGGTTGGCCCGGACGTCGCACGCGTCGGCAACGTTCTGTCCCGTGCTGGTTCCCCCCTGGAAGGTGAACGCGCTCGCGCGCAGACTGACGGTGAAGTCGAACCCGTTGAAGTACTGATACTGCTTGCCGTACTTGTCAGCCAGCGTCGCCAGGTTGTTCACCTGTCCCGACTTGGTCGGCGCCACGTCGTAGAGTCCCGAGATCGTGTAGCCACCCCCGTTTGGCAGCCGCGGATCGCTCGGCGCCGTGATGGTATAGGGTGTCAGGTCGCCCGCGGCCAGCGCGAGGTTGTCGTTCAAGGTGAACCCGTCGAACGAACGATGGTAATACCCGACCTCGATCGACATCCTGGTCAGAAGCTGCTGCTGCACTGAAAGGCCATAGCTCCAGTCGCCCGCGCGCACGCCCCACCCTTTCAGCAGATCGGGATCGTAGTTGCCCGTGAGCACCGGCTGACCAAACGCGAGATTCGAGATCTGCCCGCAGAAGTCTGGTCCACCTCCGCCTGGCGTCGCCGCGGGGTTACCGTTGGCCAGCGGATTCGAGAGATCGCAATCGGGAACGAAATCGCTGTTCGCGTCAACCCATGTTCGCGTGACACCGGGCACGCCAAACGGCCCGGTCGATGTCGGAATGCGCGTTGTCGGATTGGTGTTGGCGTAGTTCAGCTGTACGCCGACGCCTTCGAGATAGCGGCCGACGTTGAACTTGACCGCAGTCTTGCCGTTGCCGAAGACGTCATACGCAGCGCCCAACCGCGGCGTGATGTCCTTGTACTTGTCGATGCCCTTGCTTTCAGGGAAGTGATACGCGACCGGCAGGAATCGATCGGGACCGATGTTCTGCTCGGGGAACCAGCTGCCGGCGACGTCGAAGCGCACGGCACCCTGGAGTGTCAGCCGTCCCATCGTCAACTGCTCTTGCGCGAAGACCGCGTCCCACCCCGCACGCGCGTTGTTGATCCACGGCGAGATCGTCTGGGTCAGCTGATTCGGTATGCCATTGTTGAAGCGGTACCAGAGATCAGTACTGTTCGTGGACCATGTCCGATCGTCGGTCATGAGCGTGTGCTGATATCCCACCTTCATGCTGTGACGCCCGGTGACGTACGACACGTTGGCCTTCCAGATGTACGAGCCGGTGCGGTTGTCACCCCAGTCCTGCGAACGATAGACGATGCCAGGGCGATTCCCGTTATTGGCGCACCCGGTCGCGCATTGTTCGGTGACCTTGATCAGATCGTGCGTCGGGTTCGGGACGCGTTCGAAGTTGCCCCACCCGTAATAGGTGCCGCCGAATCCGGCATCGAGCAGCAGCTTGTTCGTGACCGGCGACGACCAGGTCACCTGCGGCACTCGAAGCGGCAGCGTGGGATTGGGACCGTTCGCCTCGGGCGACACGACCGGCGGCGTGGTAATGCCGATCGTATTGCCCTCGCACTTGCGGCACACCCACTGCTCGTCCCAGAAGCCGCCGATCTTGTTGCGCGGCGTCGCCTGCCACGTGATGCGGCCGCTGACGTTTTCCCACGTGCGATCCGAGAACCCCGGCTGGGCCTGGATGGGAGCGTAGGCCCACTTCGTCGCGTCGCCCGCATTCGCGTTGTCGAACTGGTTCCCGTTGACGCGCGTGCTGCCCTGCGTTCGTGCAGTGACGAAATACCAGAGGCGATCTCTGAAGATCGGTCCACCGACGGCGGCGTTGACGTCGTAGATTTTGGTCAGCGGCGTCGGCGCGGCCACGCCGGTCCCTGCCGAATTGTCGGACTGCAGGTTCTTGCCGCTGCCGCTGTAAAACGCAGAGCCGTGCAGCGAGTTGCCGCCGGTCTTCGGCACGATGTTCATGACCAGGCCGGCCGTTTCCTGTTCGCCGAGTCCACCCGACGTCGTGAACGCGACCTCTTCGGAGTTGCCGACGTCGACCGAGTAACCAGGTGGCTGATTCCCACCGGGAGGATTGCCGACGTTGAGACCGTCGACGGTCATGCGTCCTTCGTTGTTCCGCCCGCCGTGGATCGGAAACTGCGTCGTGGAGGTTCCCGTCGCGACGTCGTTGGTGTTGGTGATGACACCGGGAACGACGACGACGAGCGCGTTGTAGCTGCGAACGGTGGGAATTGCTTTCAGCACCTCATTGCTCAGCGTGGTCTGGCGGCGGGCGCTCTGTGTGTCGACGATGGGCGATTCACCCGTGACGGTCACCGTCTCCTGCAGCGCGCCGATGCGCATCTCGGCGTTGACCGTTGCGGTGAAAGAACCGGTCAGCTCGATGCCTTCGCGTTGATAGGAACCGAATCCGGTGAGCGTGAAGGTGACCTTGTAGACGCCGGGACGCAGATCTTCGATGCGGTACTGCCCGGTGCCGTCGCTTACGGCGCTCCGGACCTTCTCGATCAGTGCGGGGCTGCTGGCTTCAACGGTAACGCCTGGCAGCACAGCCCCCGACACATCCTTGACCAAACCCGCGATGACCGCCTGCGCACCGGCAACGGCCGGCACCAGGATGCTCCAAACCAGGACTGTCAGGATCTTTACGGCGCGCATAGTGCCACCTCTCTCCAGTCGGTTGGTTACCCCGCAACGGATCACAAGTCTCGGCAATGGCGACGTGATGTCTTCTGTGGCCCCTCCTTCGTGGTGGCGGAACGCGCGACATGGCGCGTCGACCGGCCGGGGCGCTCACCCTACTCCCGTTCGGGCAATCAGATCAAGGTCTGTTGGTATGAGGAGCAGGCTCAACGGATGGGGCGCGCCTTCGGCGCGTAGGGCCGCTCGCATGAAGGGCAAAGGTCAAAGGTCAAAGGTGAGGGCAAAGGTGTAGGTGTAGAGTGCAGGTTCAAGTTCAAGGTGTGGCTGCAACGTGACTCGCACAACGTCAAGAGTTGAGACCTTGACCTCGCCCTGGGCCCACACCTACCCCTGATACCTACACTTGTGACCTCACCTTTGCCCTTTGACCTTTGACCTACGGTCTCGCGCAAGCGCGCAAGATCTCTAATTTTGCGGCTTGTACGTCAGGAACTTCGTCCCCGTCAGCGCGCCGGTCTGCCCGTCGAGTTGCTGCTCACCCGCGGGAAAGCCTCCGACTTTCAGCATGTGCGCGAGGATATCGGCCGTCTGCGCGCGTGTGAGCGAACCGGGGTTGTTCTGCGGCATCGACATGCGGATGCGCTCGAAGAGATCGGAGAGCGGAACGCCCTCCCAGTTCGAATTGAACATGTCGCCGGTCAACGGCGGCGCCATCTCGACGCCGGTCAATCCTTCGCCATGACACTGCGCACATTGTTCGGCGTACAGCTTCTCGCCTCGCGCGGCCTGCGACGCCGTATACACACGATCCCAGATGGTACGTTGCGGCTGGGCAAAGGCGGTGAGCACAGCGAGCACGACGAAGACGGAACCCGAGGCGATCAGAACTTTCACGTCATCCATTATCGCAGTACGAGCATGATGCCAAGCGCGATGGCGATCGCCGCAAGCGCGCCGCCTGCAAACATGCGAAAGGTGCCACGGCCGATTCCGGCCGCGACGACGAGCTTCAGCAGCGTGTTCGAGAGAATGCCAGTGGCGAGCGCGATGACAATCGGCTGCAGCTCATCGCCAGCACCTCCGCGGCGCGCCAGCGACAGCGTCAGCGCATCGAGATCGGTCAGGCCCACGATCGCCGACGTCATGACGAGCGCACTGGAGCCCCAACGCATCTGCACGAACGCGATCACGAACAGGACGATCTGAAACAGCGCGGCCATCTGCAGCGACGCCGTGGTGCGAAGTGGTGAATCGAGTTCCCCGGTGTTGCTGTTCTCTGCCTCCCCCGCGTTCCTGCGCCACGCGATGACCGTGGTCGCGGCTCCAATCACGAACGCGCCCGTGATGTAGGGCAGGATGGCGAGCGCCAGCGGCGGGTTGAGCACCGCGCAGGCGATCGTGAGCCGGACGAGCATGATCGTACATGCCGCGATCACTCCAGCGCCCAGCGCCACACGCGGCGCCTGCGATGAGCGGCTGTCGCGCGCGAACGTCAACGTCACCGATGTCGACGACACGATGCCGCCCAGCAGCCCCGAGACGATCACGCCTTGCGACGGGCCGATCACGCGCCGGAGGATCCAACCGACGAAGCTGAGGCCGGAGAAGAAGAGCACGAGCACCCACAACTCTCTCGGCTTCACGGCGCCGTACGGTCCATAGGGGCCGGTCGGCAGGAGCGGCAGAATCACGCAGGCCATCGCGGCAAAGCGCACGCTGGCGCGCAGCGACTGATCGTCGATTCGCGCTACGAGCGCGTGCACGCGTGTCTTCTCGAGCAGCAGCAGTGCCGTTGCCGTCACGAGCGCACTTGCCGGTGCGAGGTAACCGGCGCCCGACAACGTGCCGGCGGCAAGTACGACGAGCGCAGCGACCTCCGTCGTCGCTCCGACGTCCGCGTGACTCGACGCAGCATAGGCCGCCACCACCAGCGCCGACGAGGCGGCGAGCAGCACGACCGCGAGCGGCAACAGGTCGTGCATCGCCAGCCACCCGGATACCCCACCGAGTGCCCCGAGCAGTGTGAACGTGCGGATGCCGGCGAAGCGCGCCGCGGGGCCGGTCGCGTGGCCTGACCATTCGCGCTCGAGACCAATCACTGCGCCACCGAGTGTCGCCACGACGAGGCCCGCAATCTCTGAGAGGCTCACGACG
>DATFRP010000005.1:0-7779 GCA_035263125.1 Vicinamibacterales bacterium | reverse complement strand
TCGCATCGTCAGGTCTTTCCAGACGCCTACTCGTTCGTCCATGACTGACACGGCTGCCGCCGCCCTCCGCAAGACCCCGTTGCACGCTCGTCATCTCGCGTCGAAAGCCAGGATGGTCCCGTACGCCGGATGGGAGATGCCAGTCGAGTACTCGGGCATCAGCAACGAGCACCTCGCGGTGCGGACCAGGGCGGGCATCTTCGATGTCAGCCACATGGGTGAAATCGAGATCGCCGGGAAGAACGCGCTCGCGGCCGTCCAGCAGATCTCCAGCAACGACGCGAGTCGGCTGGCCGTTGGCCAGGCCCATTACGCGGGGCTGCTGACGCCGCAAGGCACTTTCGTCGACGACATGCTCGTCTATCGCATGGCGCCGAGTCACTTCATGCTGGTGGTCAATGCGGCGAATACGTCGAAAGACTACGCCTGGATCAGCGAACAGATCAAAGCCGTCGGTGATGCGGCGGTCATCGACAGCAGCAGCCGATACGCGTTGATCGCGATCCAGGGTCCGGCCGCTCTATCGACGCTGCAGCCGTTGACAGCCGTGGATCTCGAGCAGCTTCGCTACTACTGGTTCTCGTACGGCGAGGTCGCCGGTGCCCGGGTAACCATCTCGCGCACCGGGTACACGGGCGAAGATGGGTTCGAGATCTTCGTGCCGCCGAACGTGGCTGATCGCGTCTGGCAGGCCATGGTCGACTCGGGGCGACACGCCGATGTTATCCCGTGCGGACTCGGTGCGCGCGACACGCTGCGACTCGAGGCGGCGATGCGTCTGTACGGAAACGACATCGACGATTCGACCACGGTCCTGGAGGCCGATCTCGGATGGACGATCGGGTGGAAGAAGCCCGAGTTCATCGGCCGCGAAGCGCTGTCGCAGCAGAAGAGCACCGGCGTCGCGCGGAAGCTCGTCGGCTTTGAAGTCATCGACCGCGGCATTGCGCGACAAGGCTATGCGGTGATGAAGGATGGACGGCAGGTCGGCACGGTGACGAGCGGGACACAGACGCCGTATCTCAAGAAGGCGATCGGCATGGCCTATGTGCCTGCCGGCATGACTGAATCCGGCGGCGAGATCGAGATCGACATCCGCGGTCGACGTTCGCAGGCTCGCGTCGTGCCACTGCCGTTTTACAGACGTGTAATGGGGTCGGGAGTCATTTCTCGTGAGAGCACGGCCGAGAAATGACTCCCGACCCCATTACGGAGTTGTCATGTCATATCCAGCTGACTTGAAGTACACGAAAGACCACGAGTGGATCCGCATCGCCGGCGACGTTGCCGAGATCGGGATCACCGACTTTGCGCAGCAGCAGCTCGGCGACGTCGTCTATGTCGAACTGCCCGACGTCGGGCGACAGCTCACGGCCGGCGATTCGTTCGGGTCGATCGAATCCGTCAAGGCAGTGTCGGAGCTGTTTGCGCCGATGGGCGGGCAGGTCGTCGAGGTCAATCCGTCGCTCAAGGATCATCCGGAAGCGGTCAACAGCCGCCCGTACGAAAGCTGGATGGTGAAGATCCACCTCAGCGATCCTCGTGCGACCACGTCGCTCCTCGACAGCGCCGGCTACGAACGGCTGGTGACGACGTAGCGCATGCATTCACTGGACGCGACCGACTGGTTCCCTTCCCGTCACATTGGACCATCGCCCGACGAACGCGACGACATGCTCGCCATCGTCGGCGCTCCGTCGCTCGATGCGCTGATCGATGAAACGATCCCCTCGTCCATTCGTCTCACCACGCCGCTGAACCTGCCGCCTCCTGAGAGCGAGCATCAGTATCTGCGGCGCCTCGGACAGCTCGCGCACCAGAATCAGGTGTTCCGCTCCTACATCGGGCTCGGGTATCACGACACGTTCACACCAAGCGTGATCGTGCGCATGGTGATGGAGAACCCGGGGTGGTACACGCCGTACACACCGTACCAAGCGGAGATCGCTCAAGGCCGGCTCGAATCGCTGCTCAACTTTCAGACGATGGTCGCGGATTTGACCGCGATGGAGGTGGCGAACGCATCTCTCCTGGACGAGGCGACAGCGGCCGCTGAAGCCATGTCGCTCATGCATCGCGTCGTGGCTGGCAGGGAGCCGGCGCGTCATCGGTGTCTCGTCAGCGATCGATGCCTGCCGCAGACGATCGAGGTCCTGCGATCGCGAGCCGAACCGCTCGCTCTCTCGCTGGACGTTGGTCCTGCCAGTCGGATGACATTTGCGCCCGACGTGTTTGGCGCGGTGCTGCAGTATCCGGACGAAGCAGGCCTGGCCCAGGATCTGAGGCCGATCGTCGAGCGTGCTCATGCCGCCGGTGCGCTCGTCGCAGTCGCGGCCGATCTGCTTGCGCTCGCGCTGTTGACGCCCCCCGGTGAGATGGGAGCCGATGTCGTCTTCGGTTCGAGCCAGCGGTTCGGCGTGCCTCTCGGCTATGGCGGCCCTCACGCGGCGTTCTTCGCGACGCGCAACGCCTTCGTCCGCCAGATTCCGGGTCGAATCATCGGCGTCTCGGTCGACGCGCATGGACACACGGCGTACCGGATGGCGCTGGCGACACGAGAGCAGCACATTCGACGTGAGAAGGCGACCTCGAATATCTGCACGGCGCAGGCGCTTCTCGCGAACATGGCGGCGATGTACGCGGTGTACCACGGCCCGAAGGGGCTGAAGGCGATCGCAACGCGAGTGCATCGGCTCGCAGAGATCCTGGCACATCAGCTCACAGAGCTTGGCGTCGCGCAGCGGAACGCGCACTACTTCGACACGCTGCAGATCGAGATACCGTCTGGTGTCGAGCAGGTTCGCGCGCACGCGACCGAACGCAGCATCAATTTCCGCTACATCGACGAGCAGACGATCGGCATCGCCCTCAACGAGACGGTGACGCTCGATGACATCGAAGATATCGTTGCGGTATTCACCACGGCGCTCGGGCGCCGCCCGTCACGCGGCATGCGCGAGACGCTGCGTCAGACGGCCGGGTCCCTTCCTGCAACGACGGGCCTGCCAGGCGCGCTGACGCGGACGAGCGCGTTCCTGACGCATCCGGTCTTCAACACGCATCACTCCGAGACCGAGTTGATGCGCTACATCCGCCGGCTCGAACGCAAGGACGTCGGACTCGACACGTCCATGATCCCGCTCGGTTCGTGCACGATGAAGCTGAACGCGGCGTCGGCCATGCTGCCGGTTACATGGGAGCGCTTCAGCCGGATCCACCCCTTCGTGCCGACGGAGCAGACGCGCGGCTACGCGCAGATCATTGGCGAGCTCGAATCGGCGCTCTGCGAAATCACCGGTTTTGCCGCAGTGTCGCTGCAGCCCAACTCCGGCGCGCAGGGCGAGTTCACGGGCTTGATGGTCATCCGCGCGTTTCATCTCGATCGCGGCGAGGCTGGACGGGATGTCGTGCTCATTCCCGCCTCGGCCCACGGCACCAACCCCGCGAGCGCGACGATGGCGGGAATGCGAGTCGTGGTGGTGGCGAGCGCGCGGGAAGGCAGCGTGGATCTCGCCGACCTGCGGAAGAAGGCAGGCGAGCACCGGGACCGTCTGGCCTGTCTGATGATCACGTATCCCTCGACGCACGGCGTGTTCGAAGACGCGGTACGCGAGATCTGCGAGATCGTGCACGCGCATGGCGGCCAGGTCTACATGGACGGCGCGAACATGAACGCGCAGGTCGGGCTGACGAGTCCGGCGTCGATTGGCGCTGATGTCTGTCATCTGAACCTGCACAAGACGTTTGCGATTCCACATGGCGGAGGTGGTCCCGGGATGGGGCCGATCGGCGTCGCGCAGCACCTCGCCGCGTTTCTCCCGCGTCACCCGTTCGCGGCGACCGGAGGCGAGCGCGGCATTCACGCCGTGTCCGCGGCGCCATGGGGCAGCGCCAGCATCCTGTTGATTCCCTACGCCTACATCCGCATGCTGGGCGCGAGCGGCCTGGCCGATGCGACCCGCCACGCAATCCTGAACGCGAACTACATCAAGGCCCGACTCGAGCGGCACTACCCGGTGCTTTACGGGCGCGCGAACGGTCGCGTGGCCCACGAGTTGATCTTCGACCTGAGAGCGTTCAAGTCCGCGGGCATCGATGAAATGGATGTCGCCAAGCGTCTCATCGATTTCGGATTCCATGCGCCGACGGTGTCGTTCCCGGTCGCGGGGACGTTGATGGTCGAGCCAACCGAGAGTGAGGACAAGGCGGAGCTCGATCGGTTCTGCGACGCGATGATTCAGATCCACCGCGAGATCGAAGCGGTGGTGACGGGGAAAGCCGATGCGCAGAACAACGTGCTGAAGCATGCTCCGCACACGGCTTCAGCGGTCAGCGCGTCGACGTGGACACACCCCTACACGCGTGAAGAAGCGGCGTACCCTTTGCCGTTCGTGCGCGAGCGGAAGGTCTGGCCGCCGGTGGGGCGCATCGACAATCCGTACGGCGACCGCAATCTGTTCTGTTCGTGTCCGCCGATCGAAGCCGACTAACATGCGAATCCTCAATGCCGCGCAGATGCGCGAAGCCGATCGCTACACCATCGAAGACATCGGCATATCCTCGCTCGTGCTCATGGAGAACGCGGGGCGCCAGGTCGTCGCCGCGATCGAGGCCGCGTACGAAGATCGACTCGATGGGCGAGTGGCGGTGCTGTGTGGACGCGGCAACAACGGCGGCGACGGCTTCGTGGTGGCGCGCACGCTGCTGCAGCGTGGCATCGAAGCCGCGGTCTTCGTCATCGGCGCGTTGGCCGACGTGCGCGGCGACGCGCGAACGAACCTCGACATCCTGGGTCGGCTCGGGTTGACGGTCGTGGAGATCAACGACGAGCAGCAGTGGGAGCTGCATTTCTCAGAGATCTCGAAGTGCACGCTCATCGTCGATGCGATCTTCGGCACCGGGCTCAAGGCGCCGGTCAATGGCATGCTCGAGACGGTCATCGCCGACGTCAATGCATCCGACATCCCGATCGTCGCGGTTGATCTGCCAAGCGGTCTCTCCGCCGACACCCCGCATCTCATCGGCGACTGCATCGATGCCTCGCTCACCGTGACGCTCGCCGCGCCAAAGCTGCCACTCGTGCTGCCTCCTGGTGAGGCGTACGCAGGGGACGTAGTGATCGCCGATATCGGGATCCCGATCGAGGTCATCGAAGGGCTCGACGGGAGTCATGTCGATCTGCTGACGCCGGAGCAGTTGCGGGGGCTCGTCGCACCCCGGCCTGCCGATTCGCACAAAGGCGATTTCGGCCGCGTCACGCTCGTTGCCGGATCGAGGGGGAAGACGGGGGCCGCGCATCTCGCGGCGATGGGAGCATTACGGTCAGGCGCCGGTCTGGTCACCGTCGCGACGCCACGATCGTGCCTGCCGATCGTGGCATCGATGGAACCGGCGTTCATGACGCTCCCGCTGCCCGAGGATGAGGCTGGCGGAGTCGTGGTCGAGGGGATCGAATCGCTCCTCACTCTCGATCAGGACGTGCTCGCGTGCGGTCCCGGTCTCGGCCGGACGCCTCACGCAGCGGAATTCGTGCGCATGCTGCTCGATCGCGCCACCGGGCCACTGGTGCTCGACGCCGACGCGATTACGGTGCTCGCGGATGATCCGGGCAGGCTGACCGGCAGCGAGGATCGCGACATCATCATCACGCCGCATCCTGGCGAGATGGCGCGGTTGGTGGGCTCCAGCATCACCGATGTGCAGGCCCATCGCATCGAAGTCGCTTCCGACTTCGCGACCACCCATCGCGTCTATGTGGTGCTGAAGGGGCACCGCACCGTAATCGCAACACCGGAAGGACGTGTCTACATCAACCCGACGGGCAATCCCGGCATGTCAACCGGCGGGACCGGCGACGTGCTGACCGGGATTATCGCGGCATGGCTCGCGCAGTTGCTCGACGCAGAAGCGGCGTGTCGTCTCGCCGTGTTCCTTCACGGCGCCGCGGGCGATCTCGCCGAAGCACGTGAAGGGCAGGTGGCCATGATTGCGACCGACCTGCTGGACTGTCTGGGTGACGCACTGACCACGTTGGTCCGAGGCAAGGTCGAAGAGTCGTGACGACCTCGTCGTCACCCGTGACACATTCAGAAGAAGAAACGATGGAGGTGGCGCGCCGAATGGCGGCGTCACTGTCAGCCGGCGATGTCCTGTTGCTGTCGGGACCGCTTGGAGCGGGGAAGACAGCCTTCGTGCGAGGGCTGGCCCAGGGACTCGGCATCGCGGAAGACGAGGTCAGCAGCCCGACGTTCACGATCGTCCACGAGTACCGGGGTGGACGACTGACGCTCTACCATGTCGACCTCTATCGACTCGATCGAGCGGCCACCGATGATCTCGGTCTCGACGAGCTCGGTGTGGCTGACGGCGTACTCGCCATCGAATGGCCCGATCGCCTGACGCACGTATTGCCCGGCGCGCGAGGCATCGTCATCGAATTGGTCGATGAGACGACGCGTCGAATCAGTGTCCGCTAATTCCTGCCACCTGATTCCTACGACCTGGCCCAGCCCTGAGGCCTGAGGCCTGATTCCTGATTCCTACTCCATCCGGTAGTTCGGCGCTTCCTTCGTAATCGCCACGTCGTGCACGTGACTCTCGCGTACACCGGCCGGTGTGATGCGAATCAGCTTGGCCTTCCGCTGCAGTTCCGGAATCGTGGCGCTGCCGCAGTAACCCATTCCGGCACGCAGGCCACCCATGAGTTGATACACCACCCCCTGGGCGCTGCCTTTGTGCGCCACGCGGCCTTCGATGCCTTCGGGGACGAGCTTGTCGGTGGCGCGACCACCCTCGAGATCGAACTCGTCCTGGAAGTAGCGGTCGCGACTGCCGCGTCGCATCGCGCCGATGGATCCCATCCCACGGTATTCCTTGTAGCTGCGACCCTGAAAGAGAATCAGCTCCCCTGGGCTCTCGTCGGTTCCCGCAAAGAGGTTTCCGGTCATCACGCAGCTTGCGCCGCATGCGAGCGCCTTGACGATGTCGCCAGAGTAGCGGATCCCGCCGTCGGCGATGATCGGGACGTTGCGCTTGTCGGCGGCCGCCGCGCATTCGAGGATGGAGCTGATCATCGGCATGCCGATCCCGGCGACGACGCGCGTGGTGCAGATCGAGCCGGCGCCGATACCGACCTTGACGGCGTCGACGCCGGCGCCGATGAGCGCCTCGGTCGCATCCGCCGTCGCCACATTGCCGCCGACGAGCTCGATGTTCGGGAACTCGCGCCGGACGCGCGCGATCATGTCGATCACCAGCTGCGAATGGCCGTGCGCAGTATCGACGACCAGGACGTCGACGCCAGCGGCCACGAGCGCCTGCGCCCGATCGATCGAATCCTTTCCCACGCCGATCGCCGCGCCACAACGAAGACGCCCGAGCGCATCCTTGCAGGCGTTGGGATACTTGATGTTCTTCTGAATGTCCTTGACTGTGATGAGCCCTTTCAGCCGGTAGTCCTTGTCGACGACCAGGAGCTTCTCCACTTTGTGCTTGTGCAGGAACTCGCGGGCTTCGTCGAGCGTCGTGCCCACCGGCACGGTGAAGAGCGGTTCCCTCGTCATCACCTCCGAAATCGGGCGATGCACGTTCGTCTCGAAGCGAAGATCGCGATTGGTCAGGATCCCGACGAGGTGCCCTTCCTTGCTCCCGTCTTCGGTGATCGGCACGCCCGAGATCCGGTAGTTCTTCATCAGATCGAGCGCTTCGAAGATGCGGTTCGACGGAGACAGCGTGATCGGGTTCACGATCATGCCGCTCTCCGAACGCTTGACGCGATCG
>DATFRP010000004.1:0-13438 GCA_035263125.1 Vicinamibacterales bacterium | reverse complement strand
AAGAGTCATGTTTGTATCGGGATCTTCCATGTGCTAGATCAGGATCCTGTGAGCATGCGCTTTCCAAACGAGACGTCGGAATATCGGGCTGCCCGCGACGCCCTCCTCGCGAGCGAAATCGCGTTGCGCCGGCAGATGGAGACGGTCGCTGCACAGCTTCGGGCGCTGCCGCCCGGAGGTGAAGTACCCGAAGATTACACATTCGACGCGGGTGGTGAAGGAGACGCCACGACGGTCATCCGCATGTCAGAGCTGTTCCGCGGCGGCGACACGCTGATGATGTATCACTTCATGTTCCCGCGACACTCCAGGGACGAGCGGGCCGGGCCCACCTCGGGAGCCATGGCGAACGTGCCGCTCGCCGAGGGGCCGTGCCCGTCGTGCACCGCGCTCATCGACATGTGGGACGGCACGATGCCGCACTTCGAGGGCTTGGGCGGCAATCTCGTCGTCGTGGCGCGAGCGCCGATCGGACGTGTCGCCGCTTTTGCGCGCGACAAGGGCTGGAAGCATACGCGGTTGGTGTCGGCGGCGAACAACACGTTTCGCCGCGACTACGGCGGCGACGGTCCCGATGGCGAGCCGGTGCCGATCATGACCGTGTTTAGACGCCAGCCCGATGGCGTGATCAGGCTGCATTGGGCCAGCGAACTGATTCACGAGCCGCCCGATCCTGGCCAGGATCCGCGCCACGTCGGGACTGTTGAACCCCTCTGGACTCTGTTCGATCTCACGCCTGCCGGACGCCCGGCGGGCGATGAGCAGATGGAATATCCCTGCTGTCACGGTTCCGAGTGATCACCCGCCTCCGATAAAGCTACGGCGCACAAGCCGCCGTCCGTTCCACCTCAATCCGATCGCCTGGACCCGCGGCCCTGTACAAGGGTGCAGGAGTCGCAGATTTGCACACAAGCTACGGGTAATATCGCTCCGCCGCGACCGGCGTTCCATGTCCGGTCGCCTTTCCTTCCAAGGAGCCGATATGAAGAGTACCCGCCTGCTCGCTGCCGCGGTGTGTCTTGCTCTGATGTCCGCGTGGTCGCTCACGGCATCAGCGCAAGACAATCAGCGCCGGAACAAGAAGTACGTCGCCACACGACCGATCACAGTCGATTCGCAGACGGGCACACTTCGTCTGCCGACGCCTCAGGAGACCGAGGCGCTCGTCAACTCGCTCATCGAGATGACGAACCGATCGACCGAGAATCTCCAACTCACCACGCTCGCCAACGGTACCAAGGCGGTCAACATCGATGGGCGGTTCCAGTCGGTGATGCTCGCGAGGCCCGGCGAGGACGGGATGTGGGAAGTGCGATGCGTCACCACGTTCGAGGAAGCAACGGACTTCCTCGGCATCGTCGAAGACAAGACGCAGCAGTAAGAGGAGATCACTCATGATCACAAACGTCTTTGTCTCGACCAGAACCGTGCGTGTCCTCTGCGCAGCGTTGTTGGTATTCGGCTTTTTCACCACGGCCAGCCGTCCTGCATTTGCTGCGGCCACCATCATCGTCGTCAACAACGATGGTCCGGGTGAAGGGTTCAACGATCCGACGCCCGCGGCGCCCGTCGGCGGAAATACCGGGACGACGATAGGGGCGCAGCGGCTGATCGCGTTTCAGCGTGCCGCCGAGATCTGGGGTGCCACGCTCGACAGCCCCGTCACCATCATTGTCCGCGCAGCTTTCGATCCGCTCGCCGCCAACGTCCTCGGATCCGCCGGACCGACGGCCGTGTTCTCCGACTTCCCGGGACTGGGTCCGGGTTTCTATCCAGGAGCCGAATTCCCCGCCACGTGGTATGTCTCCGCGCTCGCCGACAAACTCTCCGGCGTCGATCTCGCCGAGCTCGAAGGTGCGCCTGCGTTCCCCGACATCAGCGCGCGGTTCAGCAGCAACTTCAATTTCTACCTCGGTCTCGACAACAACCACGGCGCGCTGAATGACCTCGTGACGGTGGTGCTGCACGAGCTCGGTCACGGGCTGAGCTTCCTGACACTCGTCAGCGCCACGACGGGACAGAACTTCCTGGGGCAGACCGACATCTACGCGCGCCACCTCGTCGACGACTCGAGCGGACTGCACTGGAACGAGATGACCGACGCCGAGCGGCTCGCGTCCACGACGCATTTCAGCCACTTGTTCTGGGACGGCGCGAACGTCACTGCCGGCGTCCCGCAAGTGCTCCAGCTCGGGAATCCCGAGGTGCGCGTGCTCGCGCCGGCGGGGATCGCGGGACTCTATCAGTTCGGCACCGCAGCGTTCGGGCCACGCATCGGCAACCCGAACGTCTTCGCGTTCGTGGTCGCCGCCCAGGATGCTGCGGACGCGGCAGGCCCTGCGACGACTGACGGCTGCTCGGCGTTCACCAATGCAACGGCCGTCGCCGGAAAGATCGCGCTCGTCGAGCGCGGTACGTGCGGGTTCGCCCAAAAAGCGCGAAACGCCACCAATGCCGGAGCGAGTGCCGTCATCATCTACAACAATGCTGCGAACGTGAACACGGCGCCGCCCGGCATGGCGGACGACGGCATCAATGGTGCGTTCGTGACGATCCCTGCGGTCAGCATGACGCGCGCCGATGGCCTTTCCATTCTCGGACAGGCGACCGTCAGCGCCACGGTTGGTGTCGATCCGACGGTGCGCGCGGGTGCGACACCGACAGACCGCGCCCGGTTGTACGCACCGTTCCCTGTCGCTCCAGGATCGTCGGTCTCGCATTACGACACGGCGGCGTTCAAGAACCTGTTGATGGAGCCGGCGATCAACCCGGACCTGACACACCGGCTCAAGGCGCCCGACGACCTCACGCTCGAGTTGTTGCGCGACGTGGGCTGGTTCGCCGATGCGGACCTCGACGGAGTCGCAGACGAAGCGGACTGCAGCGTGCACTCGAACTTCGCGCCGACGATCGTGATCGACGGCGAGAACACGGGCGTCGCCAACATCCTGTTCAGCAACGGCTGTACGACGGCGGATCTGATTGCCCAGATTCAGGGGGGCGCAAGCAATCACGGACAGTTCGTGAGCGATGTGTCGCACCTGACGAACGTTCTGAAGGATGCCGGCGTGTTGAGCAACAACGACAGGAGCGCCATTCAGACGGCAGCTGCGCACGGGAACTAATCGCTATCCGCGCCGCCGGGCCTTTCGGGCAGCTGGCCCGGCGGACCTGATCCGAGTACCAGAGTCCACTCTTCAAAACCGTCGATACTCGATGACATGATCGGGAAAATGTCCGCCGCGAGCCGTCACCCCGCAGACAGCCACGATCTGATCCGCGTGCAGGGCGCGCGCGAGAACAACCTCAAAGACGTCAGCGTCGAGATCCCCAAGCGGCGGCTGACGGTCTTCACCGGCGTTTCGGGATCGGGCAAATCGTCGCTGGTATTCAGCACCATCGCGGCCGAGTCGCAGCGATTGATCAACGAGACGTACAGCGCGTTCGTGCAGGGATTCATGCCGACGCTGGGCCGGCCCGAAGTCGACGTGCTCGAAGGGCTGACGACCGCAATCATCGTCGACCAGGAGCGCATGGGCGCCAACTCCCGTTCGACAGTCGGCACTGCGACGGACGCCAACGCGATGCTGCGGGTCTTGTGGAGTCGCCTCGGCAAGCCGCACATCGGCTCGTCCAACGCCTTCTCCTTCAACATCCCGTCGATCCGCGCGGCCGGATCGATCACGGCCGAGAAAGGCGCCCGCAAGGCCGAGAAGGTCACCTTCACCCGCACCGGTGGCATGTGCCCGCGGTGCGATGGCATGGGATCGGTCAGCGACATCGATCTGTCCCAACTCTTCGACGACAGCAAGTCGCTCAACGAGGGTGCGCTCACCATCCCCGGCTACACGGCAGAGGGCTGGCACGTGCGCATCTTCGCGGCCGCAGGTCTCGACCCGGACAAGCCGATCCGCAAGTACACGAAGAAGGAGCGCGACGACTTCCTCTACAGCGAGCCGAGGAAGGTGAAGGTCCAGAACATCAACCTCTCCTACGAGGGACTGATCCCGCGGATCAAGAAGTCGTTCCTGTCGAAAGACGTCGACGCGATGCAGCCGCACATCCGCGCGTTCGTGGAGCGCGCGGTCACCTTCACCACGTGTCCCGAGTGCAAGGGCACCAGACTCAGCGAGGCGGCACGATCCTCGAAAATCAAAGGGATGAACATCGCCGATGCGTGCGCGATGCAGATCAGCGACCTGGCCGAGTGCGTGCGCGCGCTGAACGAGCCGTCTGTCGCACCGTTGCTGGCGAAGCTGCGGCACACGCTCGACTCGTTCGTGGAGATCGGGCTCGGCTATCTCAGTCTCGATCGACCGTCCGGCACGCTCTCGGGCGGTGAGGCACAGCGCACGAAGATGATCGGGCATCTCGGGTCGTCGCTCACCGATGTGACTTATGTCTTCGACGAGCCGACGATCGGCCTGCATCCCCACGACATCCAGCGGATGAACGACCTGTTGCTGCGGCTGCGCGACAAGGGGAACACCGTCCTCGTGGTCGAGCACAAGCCGGAGGTGATCGTGATCGCCGATCACATCGTCGACCTCGGTCCCGGAGCCGGCACCGCTGGCGGCGAGGTGGTCTTCGAGGGCACCGTTGAGAAACTGCGGACCGGCGGCACGCTCACCGGCCGTCACCTGAACGACCGCGCCGCTTTGAAGCGATCGGTGCGCAAGCCTTCAAGCGTGATGAAAGTGCGTGGTGCTCGCCTGCACAACTTGAAGAATGTCAATGTCGACATCCCGCTCGGCGTGCTGGTGGTGGTCACCGGCGTCGCAGGGTCGGGCAAGAGCTCGCTGATTCACGGCTCGGTGAGCGGGCGTGATGGTGTGGTGTCGGTCGATCAGGCGCCGATTCGTGGCTCGCGACGCAGCAACCCGGCAACCTACACCGGTCTCCTCGATCCGATCCGCAACGCGTTCGCGAAAGCCAACGGCGTGAAGGCCGCGCTGTTCAGTGCCAACTCCGAGGGCGCGTGTCCGACCTGCAACGGCGCCGGCGTGATCTACACCGACCTCGCGATGATGGCCGGCGTCACCACGGTCTGCGAGGAGTGCGAGGGCCGGCGGTTCCAGGCATCGGTGCTGAACTACCGATACCCTTCGACTTCGCTCAGGGCAAGCCCTTCGACTGCGCTCAGGGCAGGCGGCGGATTGAACATCGCGGAGGTGCTCAATCTGTCGGTCGATGATGCTGTTCGCTTCTTCGGCGAGGGCAAGGCGAGTACGCCCGCCGCGCACGCGATTCTGCAGCGGATGGCCGACGTGGGGCTCGGCTACCTGCGGCTCGGCCAACCGCTGACCACGCTGTCGGGCGGTGAGCGTCAGCGGCTCAAGCTCGCGACGCACATGGGTGAAGAGGGTGGCGTCTACGTGCTCGACGAGCTGACGACCGGATTGCACCTCGCCGATCTCGAGCAGCTGCTCGGGCTGTTGGACCGGCTGGTCGACTCCGGCAAGTCGGTCATCGTGATCGAGCACCACCAGGCCGTGATGGCGCACGCCGACTGGATCATCGATCTCGGGCCGGGCGCGGGCCACGATGGTGGGAGGATCGTGTTCGAAGGTACTCCTGCCGATCTCGTGGCGGCGAGGTCGACGCTGACCGGGGCGCACCTGGCGTCGTTCGTCGGTAATGGTACGAAGGTCGCCCGATCTCGCTAATCGCCCTTGAGCACGACGATCGGATCCACGTGAAGCGCACGGCGCGCGGGCAGGTATGCGGCAAGCAGCGCCACCAACACCAGGAATAGCGTGGCAAGCATCAGGGCGGTGGGATCCGCGGGCGTAATGCCGTAGAGAAGTCCTGCGAGTGCCCTGGCCGAGGCCATCGACGTGATCAGGCCGATCGCCACGCCCCCACCGATGAGCAGAACCGTGCGCCGCATCACGAGCCACAGCACATCGGAAGGTCGGGCACCGATGGCAACCCGCAGACCGATCTCACTCGCGCGCCGCGCAACCCAGAAGGCAACCACGCCATACAAACCCATTCCCGCGAGGAACAGCGCGACGACGGCAAAGCCGCCAACGAGCTGCATCGCGAATCGTGGTTGTGCGAGATCGTCCGACACGAATGCCGCAAGCGCACGCACGTCCGCAACCGGTTGATTCGGATCGAGCCGCCTGATCGCGCCAGTCACCACCGACGCGATCGAGGGGGCATCGGTGGTCGAGCGGATCGCCAGCGCGAGCTCACGTGTCGGCGCTTGCGGAAACCACCAGTACGCGCTGGCCGGAGCGTCGGCAGCCAGCCCGCGAAACTTGACACTGCCGACGACGCCGATCACGACACCCGTCAGCGTCTCGTTCTTGTCGCGAAACCACGTGAGACGCGCGCCAATCGGATCCACATTCGGCCAGTAGCGGTGGGCCATCAATTCATCGATGACAAACACGGGTTCGGTCTTCTCGGTATCCCGACGCCCCGGAAGCCGGCCGCGGACGAGCGGTATCCCCATCGCTTCGAAGTACCGTCCGCCGACGATGCTGACCCACGAAAACTTCTGATCCTCGACACGCGTCTCGGCACGTCCTTCGATCTCGAAGCGATTCGCCGCACCGCCGCGGCTCATCGGCAGATAGCTGGCGAAGCCTGCCCGCGAAATGTGTGGCTCGCTCTCGAGCACGCGGAGCAGCTCCGAACCAAACGCACGAATTCGATCGTCGCTCGCGTACGCGCCCTCAGGGAGCGTGGTTTTCATGGTGAGGACTCGATCGACGTCGAAGCCTGGTGTCACCCGCGTCAATTCCTGGACGGTGCGAACGAGCAGCCCGGTCCCGGCGAGAAGCATGAGGGCGAATGCGACCTCGGCAACGATGATCGCGCTGGTGACGCGCTGATGATGCTGACCGAGTGCACCGCGCGTCCCGATTGCCGCCGACGCGCTGCCCAACACGGTACGAGACAGCGACACGAGCCACATTGACGCGGCGGTGAGAACCGTGACGACACACGCGAAGCCAAGCACACGTTCGTCGACGGCGATCTCCCCGGTCCGCGGCAGATTCACCCCTGGAGAAATCGCGGCCTGAACTGCGCCCGTGCCCCACCAGGCGAGCACCATGCCCCCGATGCCGCCAAGACCGGCAAGAACCGCGCTCTCGATGAACAGCTGATGAACCAGGCGGCCGTTGGTTGCGCCAAGCGCTCTGCGGATGCTGAACTCGGTCTGTCTTGCGATGCTGCGGCTGATCGCCAGCGTGGCAACGTTCCCGCAAGCGACGAAGAGCAACAGCGCGACGGCTCCGAAGAGCACGAGCAGCAACGGACGCACGTCGCGGACCGTGGCTTCCAGCAGCGGAAGCGTCTGGACGCGCCAATCGCGGCTGTAGGACGGGAACTGTTCTTCGATCCGCGCGGCGATCGCCGACACGTCGGCCTGCGCCTGATCGAATGTGGCGCGAGGTGCGAGGCGGCCGATGACGTGAAGGTTGCCGCCCATTCCGATGAGATTCTCCGAGCCCACGCGGAGGGGTTGCCACAGCTCCGCGCGGGATTCGGCGAGCTCGGTCGTACGGATCGCAAAGTGCTGCGGCATGACGCCGATGATGGTCTGCGTCGCACCGTCGAGCACGATCGATTGGCCGACGACGTCCGGATTCCCTCCGAACCGTCGCTGCCACAGTCCATAGCTGAGAACGACTTCGGGCTCGACCCGGCTCAGATCGCGATTGGCCGTGAACGTGCGACCGACGAGCGGAGGCGTGCCGAGCACGGCGAAGAAATTCGTGGTCGCGTGGTCGGCAAAGATCTGCACTGGCTCGCCGCGGCCGGTCATCGTCGCGCGCACGTCGAGCCATCCAGCCATATCGGCAAACGTGCGGCTCTGGCGCCGCCACTCGTCGAGATAGCCTGCCGACATGCGAGAGCCGGACGTCGGCCGCAACATCACGAGCCGGTCCGGATCCGCGAAGCGCAGCGGGCGGAGCAGAACTGAATCGATGATGGCGAACATCGCGGTGCTGGCGCCGATGCCGAGCGCCAGCGTGGCAACGGCCGCGAGGGCAAAAGCTGGTGCCCGCCGAAGGAGACGCAGCGTGTAGGTGAGGTCTTGCTTCACACCGCAGCTTCTCTCGCCATCTCGACGCTCGACTACTTCGGCGTCACGCGATACAGCCCGCCGGGATTGGCGTCTTCGAGCATCCACACCGCGCCGTCGGGAGCGACTTCGACATCGCGAATGCGATGGCCCACGCGCCAGCGCTCCGCGGGTGTGGCGCCGCCTTTCCCATCGAACGTGATGCGGTTGAGCGATTGCGAGCCCATCCCGCCAATCAGCGCTGAGCCTTTCCACTGCGGGAACATCGCGCCGTTGTAGAAGGTAAGACTGCCCGGTGCGATGACCGGTGTCCAGTAGATCACCGGCTTGGTCAGGTCTGACCGTGTATCCGGACTCGGAATCGGCACGCCGTTATAGTTGGCGGCGTATGAGACGAGCGGCCAACCGTAGTTCTTGCCTGGTTCGATCAAGTTAAGCTCGTCGCCGCCGCGCGGACCGTGCTCGACTTCCCACAGCTGGCCGTCGGGCGAGAACGCGAGACCGTAGGGCGTGCGATGACCAGCGGTCCACGTCTCCGCCAATGCGAGGTTCGGCCCGGGTAATGTGTAAGTGCTGACGACGGGCGCGGTCTTCGCCAGTTCCGTGTCACGAGGCGGATCGATCAGAGGGAGACTCCCCGCGCCGGTCTTCCCGGCCATTGGATTGCCCGGCGCCGGCTTGCCGTCGAGTGTCAGACGCAGGATCTTGCCGAGTTCTGTATTCGGGTCCTGAGCAGGCGTCATCCGCTGACGATCACCAACGGTGAGGAACAGATACTGGCCGTCTGGCGAGAAGGCGATCTGCGCGCCGAACTGTCCACCCTTTCCCTTGGGCATGTCGCGCCACAGGACCTTGAGCCCGTCGAGGCTTGCGGTGCCTTCGCCGATGGTCAGGCTCGCTCGTGCGAGGGCGAGGCTCGATCCACCATCGCCCGGTTCCGCGTAGGTCAGATAGACCTGATGATCGGTCGCGTACTTCGGCGACAGGAACACGCCCAGCAGACCGCCCTGGCCCTGATGCAGGACCGCGGGCACGCTGGACACTGGCGTCTTCTCGCCCTTCTGTGTCACCAGCCAGACCGCGCCCGGCTTCTCGGTGATGAGCATGCGCCCATCGGGCAGAAAGGCGATGCGCCAGGGGAGATTGAACGTCGCCACCTGGGTCATCGTGAACGGCTGATCCGTTTCGGGTTTCTGCTCCCCTGCGTTCACCTGAGCGAACGCCGGCGTGGAGACCAGCGACAGAAGCAAAGCGGCACCTGACAGCGTTTTCATGTCTCTCCTCGTTCGAAGCGGTGGTCGACCTCGCGCGCATTTCATATCGGGGTAGCGCCGTCCTTGGTCCTTCGTGCTTGGTTCTTGGTCCGTCCTCTGGTCCAAGGTCCGTGGTCCACGGAGCGGCCGGTGCCACGTTCGCGGCAGCGGATCCGCGCTCACAAGACTCTCGTGGACCAGGGACCACGGACCAAGGACGGGCTACGGACCAAGGACGGAAGCACCAAGTCCCAAGGACGAAGGACAGCAGCTACACGGAAACGAAACCTGCTCTAAGCGTATGTCATCCGATGAGTGCGCACCAGAGCAGAGCGGAATATCAAACACGCGGAAGGACGTGCGGCGGAAGCCGAAGGAGAACGGGTGAGGACTAGCGCTTACGTGGGACGCGCTGGCCGAGCCACTGCGTGAAGGCTTTCCAGTTCTCGGCGCTATAGGGACCGTGGAAGGCGCGCCACACGCTGAAAACGATCACGGCGACCACGACCCAAGGGGCAACGTTGATATAAGTGCCCATGAGTGGAGCTTAACACGTGGGTTTGTGAACGACCGAATTGCCGGAATATCAGAGGGCATCTGCAGATTCAGCATGGTGTGGAGATCGTTCTCTATCCCAGCCAGGTCGAGGATCGCCTGCTGCTCCCGAGTCGCGGCGCCCTTCGCATTCGTCCGCTGCGCCAGCGCGACGTTGGCGTGATCGGTGAGTTCTATCGCCGGCTGAGTCCGCGAACACGATACCTGCGATTCCTGTCGCCGATGCCGGACCCGCCCGACGCCCTTGCGAGGCTCATCACGTCAGTCGATGACGATCGTCGATTGGCACTGATCGCAGAGTCGGACATCGCCGATGGCGCCGAAGTCGTGGCACTGGGCGAATGTGCCGGGCTCGACGACCACACAGCGGAAGTCGGATTCGTGGTCCAGGATGAGTGGCAACGCCAGGGCATCGGGACAGCACTGGCCATGCGAACGCTCGGTGCCGCGGAGGCTCGCGGGTTCGATCGATTCGTTGCGGAGATGCTGGTCTACAACGTTGGCGTGAGGCGTCTCCTCGATCGGGTTGGCGTGGTCGTGTCGTCGAAAACGAGGCGTGGTGTGTCTGAGGTCACTTTCGTGCGACGGGTGTCGGTGCGAGGGTCCTGACGATTGTCGGTGCGATCCCGCTGACGCGGGTTGGTGCGATCCACTCTAACGCGTGTCGGTGCGATCTTGAAGTCGTAACATCCGGCTTCAGCCGGACCGCACCGACGGAATTCACGCTCGCACCGACTGAGCTCGGGATCGCACCGACTATCGTCAGAGGGATCGCACCGACACGCGACAGTGAGATCGCACCGACACGCGACAGTGGGATCGCACCGACCCGCGTCAGCCCGATCGCACCGCCTATCGTCAGAGAGATCGCACCGACCCGCGTAAGCGCGATCTCGCCATCGGCTATGCCGGCTCCAATGCGAGGTGGGCGAGTGGAGGTGTCAACGGTACGCGCACCTTAATGCGGGTGCCGCCGCGATCTGCGGCCTCGATGACCAGATCGCCTTTGAGGACGCTGACTCGCTCACGCATGCTGATGAGACCAAGTCCCGCATGATCGTTGGCGAGGGGATCGAATCCGACGCCGGAGTCTTCGATGACGAGCACGATCTCGTCGTCGTCGCGTTGCAGCCTGACCGATGCGTTGCACGCCCGACTGTGTTTCGCCACGTTGTGCAGCGCTTCCTGTGTAATCCGATAGAGGCACAGCGACACGCTCGGATCGACGATGTCCGGCAGGCCGGACGCGCTGAACGTGACCGCCAGGTGGTGCTGCTGCGACACGTCCTGACACAGGAGGCGCACCGATTCGACGAGCCCGAGCGTCTGCAGCCTGGACGGATGCAGCTCGTGCGACAGATCGTATAGATCGGTGGCGATCTCCTTCGCCTGCGACGACAGCCTATCGAGGCGACCCCGATACTCGTGAATCGGCAGATCGTGTGCCAGTTGGCTGACGTCGATGTTGAGCAAGGCGATCTTCTGGCTCAGATCGTCGTGCAGCTCGCGGGCGATGCGCTGTCGCTCCGCCTCCTGGCTCACGATCACGCGGCCCGCGAGCACGCGATTGAGCTCGAGTGCTCGCTTGGCGACCGTGACATCACGAACGATGCTGAGCACGCGCCCATCATCGGCAGGCACGATGCGGGCCTCGAAGTGCCGCAGCTCGTCCAGCTGCAGCTCGTATTCGACAACGACAGGTTCGTGCGTTCGATAGGCCTGTTCGATCGCGGTCATGAAGCGGTCGCCCAGTGCCGGCATGATGTCCCGGATGGTCTTGCCGATGAAGGCCTCCGGTGGCACGAGGAGCAGCGTGTGATCGCGGGCGTGGAAGTCCACGAACGTGCCGTTGCGGTCTTGAACGAACATCAGATCCGGCAGCGCTCGAAGGATGGCACTCGTCCGTGCCTCGGAGCGTCGCAGCTCTTCTTCGGCGCGCCGTCGCCTGGTGCGATGAATCAGTAGACCTCCGATGAGCAGCATCTGTGCCGCAACGACGAGCCCGCCGCCGATCACGTAACCGCGATAGCGCTGCAGCGGCGTCGGCTCGCGAAAGCGGATCACGCTCCCCTTCGGAAGTCTCGACTCGCTGATCCCCCATCGTTGCAGTTGACGCCAGTCGAACTCGTAGCCGTAGCTGTCGACGGTCCTCACCGGGATCGACTGCGGTGACTCGCCCTGCAACACCCGCGCGACGACACGCGCCGTTTCCCGGGCATCGTGAAGCGACGAGTGCAGCCGGCCGCCGACGATGCCGTGCCCGAGCGCCGATTCGTGCCAGCTGTAGACCGGCACGTTCGCAGCCGCGGCGATCATCTCGACGGCATCGAGCGGCATGAACGTATGACCGGCGCCATCGTCGGAGAGACTCAAGTAATAGATGATGGCGTCGCCCGGCAGATTCCGGACGCGCTGCTCGAGGTCGGAGATCGACAGCCCGGCAAGGCGGTGGAAAGTGACCCTGCCGGAAAAAGCGGCCTTCTGGTCGTTGAGAATGTCGTCGTACAGCGTGTCGAACGGCGCAACTCCGCTGATCACGAACACGTGTTTCGTATCCGGCTGTGCCTCGAGCGCGGCGGAGAGTGTGCTTGCGAGGTCGATGCCGGAGATGATGCCGGTCGACAGGGGTTTCGCGAGCAGACCGGGCCGGGTCGTGAACACGATCGGCACCGACTGAAACAGCGTCGGATCGCGGTTCAGGAACGACACGACCGACGGGCCAGAGGCGATCACGACATCGACGCTGTCGCCAGCGACATAGCGTTCGCGCAGGTAGTTGCGAAGCGCGGTGTGGTACGAATCATCGACGAGCCTGGCGAGGTCGATGTACTCGCTGTAATAATCGACCTGGCTGTGGAACGCTTCACTGATGACGGCGCGAAAGGTGTCGTCGAATGCCGGCGAGTCCCGTCTCACGACGTGGAGTGCCAGTACTTTCTTGGGCGTCTTCACCGCGGTCTGTCCGTAGGCGCCGGTATGCGGACAGACGCCGACCACTGCAAGCGCAATCAACCATGTCGCGAGGCACGGTCGGCTCATGTGGTGAGGCACCGGAGGTGACGGTTCGCGGTGATCATCGATCGGCCCCCCTGCGCACTCAATCGCCTGCCCCTCAACGATGTGGGTCTGTTCGCAGAGTGTAGAACGTACCCCCGGTCAGCGCGCGCTCGATCGCAGCGGGCAGATCGTCTGCGGCAGCGTACTTCAATACGAAGGCGGAGGCACCCGCGCGGAACGCGACACGCGCGACGTTCTCATCGCCGCCAGCGGTCACCAGCACCACCTTGGTCTGCGGCAGCGAGTGCTTGATGGTGCGGCAGGCATCGAGCCCGTTCATCCCTGGCATGGCGAGATCGGCGACGACGACGTCAGGCTCGAGCGCGACGGCGGCTTCAAGGAGCGCGTGGCCGTCGCGAACTGCCCCGACGACGTCGTAGCGGGGCTCGAGCAGACGTCGCCAGGCCTCGAGTAGTCCGTCGTAGTCATCCGCCAGCAGGACCCGGGATCGCACGGCGGGGATCATAGCCGACCGGCCGCAGTCGCGCTTGTTCTCGCTCGGCCGCCGGGGCCCAGCCCAGCCGCAAAA
>DATFRP010000003.1:0-37433 GCA_035263125.1 Vicinamibacterales bacterium | reverse complement strand
GGCATACGAGATCGGGATGCCGAGGACGTTGCCGCCAAGCTGCAGGTCCCACAGCGGCTTGCCGCTCTCGGCGTCGAGTGCGAAGAAGTTGCCTTCCTGGCTTCCGCCGAAGACGAGGCCGCCGGCAGTCGAGAGCAGACTCGTGAACCCAGGCGAGAGGAGCGGGAATTCCCACTTCATCTTTCCAGTCGTCGCGTCGAGCGCTCGAATGGCCGCCGACGCATCGTCCCCATTCACCGCGCGGCCGCCGCCACCGGTGAATGCCGTGCCGGGCTTGTACTCGGCTTCGCCCTTGTAGAAGACCGTGCCCATCTCGCGCGCCGCCTGATAGAACAGGTTCGTTTGCGGGCTGTAGCTGGGGCTGAACCAGTTGGATGCGCCCTGAATGTTCGGAAAGACGAGCGTCCCTTCGTTGCTGGGCGCAATCCCCTTCTTGCGAATCGGACGACCCTTCGCGTCGAGACCCTCCGCCCATGTCTGCTTCGCGTACGGCACGCCGGTCAGAAACTCGCCGGTCGTACGATCGAGCACGTAGTAAAAGCCGTTGCGATTCGCCTGAGCGAGAACTTTTCGCGCACGCCCGCCGACTTGCGCATCGAAGAGCACCAGCGTCTCGTTGGCATCCCAGTCGTGGACATCTTCGGGCGTGAACTGGAAATGCCACTTGATCTTTCCCGTCGCCGGGTCGAGCGCCAGCACGGAGTCGGTGTAGAGGTTGTCTCCTGGCCTGTTGTCGGTGTTCCAGTCCGGCGCGGGGTTGCCGGTCGCCCAATACAGAAGGTTCAACTCGGGATCAAACGAGCCGGTGAGCCACGTCGATCCGCCACCGGACTTCCACCCATCACCCTTGCCCCAGGTCTCGGCACCCGGCTCACCCGGAGCAGGAATGGTGTACGTGCGCCAGACGAGTTTGCCGCTCTTCGAATCGTACGCGTCGACGAAGCCGCGGATGCCGGTCTCGGCACCAGACACGCCGATGATGATCTTGCCGTCGAGCGCGAGCGGCGACAGAGTCAGGTAGTACCCATGCTTGTTGTCCTCGACGGTGGTATCCCAGCGCACGATGCCTGACTTCGCATCGAGCGAGATCAGATGTCCGTTCACCGTGCCGAAGTAGACAGAATCATCGAGGACAGCAACCCCGCGGTTCACCGGCGGGGAGCCGATGATGATCACGTCGCGTGGAATGTCCGGCGTGTAGCTCCAGATCGGCCGCCCGCTGCGCACATCGAGAGCGGTCACCGTACTCGGCGGCTCGGTGACGTACATGACGCCGTCGACGACGATGGGCGACGTTTCGACGACGCCCGCGCGCTGCATCTGATACGCCCACGCGATCTTGAGCTGCGACACGTTCTGCCGATTGATCTGATTCAGCGCCGAGTAGCGATGCGAGCGGTACGAACCGGCGTACGTCATCCAGTTCTGTGGCTCGCTTTCCGCCTTCAAGAGGCGTTGATACGGCACTTGTGCCAGAACGCCGCTGCCGCAGACCACGACGAGCGTCACGATCGCACACATCCTCATCGTCATCCTCCGAGGCTCGCGAGATAGGCCACCAGATCGTTCAGCTCGGGCCCCGTCAGACGATCCTTGAAGCTGGGCATAAGGCTGGTGCCCACGTCCTTGCGAACGATTTCTGCGTTGCTCTTGCGAATGGAGTGGATGGCGCCCGAGGCGTCACGCAATTGAATCGTGAAGACGTCTTCGTTCAGACGCACACCTCTTACTTCACTGCCATCCTTCATGACCACGCGAACCGGCAGAAACTCGTTGTAGCCGCGTCCGAGCACCGGGAGCGTGCCGCGCGGGAGCACCGCGCCGGGGTCGACGATCGCCTGACGCAGATAGTCAGCGCCGCGCAAACGGCCGATGTCGTTCAACTGCGGCCCGAGGCTGCCGCCCTGCCCGTTGACGATGTGACAGCCTGCGCATCCGAGCTTCGCATACTGGTCTCGTCCCTTCTGCGCATTGCCGGTCACAGGTGGACGCGCCGTCCGACCGAGCGATCGAACATACGCGACGAGCTGGCGCATCTCGTTCTCGGTCACTCTGCGCACGCGCGGCATGCCGCGATCGGCGATCCCCTCGCTGATGATGTTGCGCAGCGCCGCCTCGTCTGGAGCGAGCAGCAGCTTCGGCCGATTGAGCGGAGGACCGGCACCGCCCGTTCCATCGAAGCCATGACATGTCACGCACATGCCATTGAACAGCGTCTTGCCGCCTTGAATGTCCGCGTTCGACTGAGCACGCGCGACAACCGGCGCGAAGAGAATGGCGAACACGACGAACGATGCGCCGAGCGATCGAGACATAGCTATGAGGCGGAGCAAGGCGTGGGCGTCCATGCGGATCCGTCGGCTACTTTCTTGAAATGCGAGCTCGTCACGAAGCGCGAGGTCAGAAACTGCGGATCCTCGACCAGCGTGGTCACGATCAACCACGAGTCGCCGTTCGGCTCGGTCGTGCGATTGATGTATTCCGTGAGCCGCGCGTTCGCGCTGTAGGGCACGCCGTTCTTGCGAAGATAACCCGCGCGCATGTTCGTCGTCACCACGCGAAGCGAGCCGCCGCGTGGCGGCGGGCCACCGCCGCGCCGGTTGCCACCACCGCCCGCCATCTGCCAGTTGGCCACAGAGGTCCCCTGCCACGAAGGCGCACCCGCTTGCGCGGGCGCGCTGAACTGGAGCAATCGCGTCTGAGTACCCGCTTCGGTCTCGACCTTCAACGTGTTTTCGTCGTTCCAGCTGATGCGAACGCGGCCGGGCATGCGCATGATCGACGCCGCGCCGTAAGCCCGGCACTGCTCGCCGGCCGCTGTATCTTGCGCCGGATCCCAGCTGTCGGCAACCTTGGTGGCCGCGGCGTTGAGCGGCACGCTCGCGTAGTCGCCCTTCGGCGGCGTGCGCATCCGCCACCGCCAGTCTTCAGTAACAACCGATACCCAAAGCCCCGTGATGTCCACTGGCGCAGCAGCTCGCGGAGTCGCGGGCGCGCCTCGTCCTGCTGCTCCCCGCTGCGCCGTGAGATCAACACCGTTGATGAGAACAAACGCCGCGATCACCACGACGACGGAGATGGTCCACCGCTTCATTTCGTCCGCCCCGATGGACGCCGCGCCGGTGCCTGAGCAGGCGCTGACTTCTTCCCGCCGCCGAGCGTCGTGTACACCGCCTCGATGAACATGTCCGTCGTCCACGGCCCGGTCGTGACACCGTATCGCGGATCGTAGTCGGCAGTAATCTTCGCCGCCTTCACCTGTGCGAGCGTCATCTCCTTGTCGATGAGCGCCTGCACGCGGTCGCGAATGATGGTCACCATGTCCCTGTAATACGCGACATCGGCCGAGTCGCTCAAACGGCCGTGGCCGGGGACGACCAGTGTGCCCCCTTCGGTCCTGAACTCCGCGACCGCGAGCTCGAGAATCCTGTTGAGTCCGGCGATGACGCCGTTGATCGTGCCGCCGCGCGCGCGATCGATCACCGGGTAGGTCGTGGTCAGAAAGATGTCCCCGGCAGCGATCACATCCGAGCCTCGAAACCAGACGAGGCTGTCGCCATCACTGTGTGCCGAGGGCTGATGGATCAACTCGATGCCTTCACCGTTGAAGAAATGGCTCAACTTCATCGAGTCGGTGTAGTAGGTGTCGGTCGGCAATGCATCGACCGGTGCCGCGCCTTCACCCTTCTCGGGGTTCGTCATCCGCACCTGCACGTGTTCGTGCGCGAGGATCGCCGCCCCCTCTGCCGCGTCGGCGATGTTCCCCGCGACGTTGCCGCCGGTAAATGTGCGGCCCGCCGCGCGCAGCTTCTCGTTGCCCCCGATGTGATCGGCATCCACGTCGGTGTTGATGATGTAGCGGATCGGCTTGGCGGGCGACTCGCTGTTGCGGCTGGCGATGCTCGATCGCGTCTCGGCGCCGCGGCCCAACGGCTGTTCGCGCAGGTCGAGTTGATCCTGCAGCTCGCGGATGGCGCGCAGCACGTCATCAGACGACCGCGCGAGGCCGCTGTCGACCAGCAGCACGCCGTCCTTTCCGATCGAGACGGTGATATTTCCTCCCGCGCCGAGCAGCATGTAGATATTGCCGCGCACGGGCAGGATCTGAATCTGTGTCGCCTGCCCCTGCGCGTGCAGCGCCAGGCCGGCGAGCGTCAGACTGCAGACGAGGACGACGATCCGCGCGGGGCCGGTCATTTCTTTGCAGGCGCCGGCTTCTCTTCGCGTGCTGGAGGCATGGTCTTCATCTTCTGCACGAAATCCGGATACATCGTCTCTGCGCCGCCACGCGTCGCTTCGTACGGAAGCCCGTGACGAATCGCGAACTCCTTCATGAACGGATTCGCGCCCGGAAGAAAGTGCGGGATCTCACCGGCCTTGCGATCGACTTCCTGGACAACGCCACAGGGATACGGAGGTACTTGCTGACGCAGATCGAGCTCATAGTCGGTCGTCCGGACGAACGGTTCGGTCAGATACACCGGATCGTTGACGATCGTCATGACCGTGAGGAAATCGCCGTTGCGAATCCAATGCTCTGTGAGGGTGGCCTTGTCGCTGCGCGGCAGACCGTTTCGACGCACATACCCCTCCTTCAAGTGCGTCACGGTGACGGTGAGCATGTCACCGTCCCACTTGGCCGTCGAGAAGCCGCCCCAGGTGTGGAGCGCGTCGGCCGGTGGATGCGGACGGCCGTCGAGATAGATGGCGCGATCGACCGAGCGCAGCCACTCGGCGTGAAATGCAGTGATCTCGCGCGTGACCGGATCGACGTCCTTCGAGATGCGCAGGTTCGACGGTCCGCGCCAGATATAGTCGGCCGAGTGCGGCCGGCACTGCCATTCGGGCAGCGTCTGAATCGAGGCATCCCAGGTTTCGGCGCGCATGCGTGCCGCGTCGTTCACCGGAATGCCGAGGAAGTCGCCGAGCTCCGGTCCTGGAACGCGCTCGGGCTGATCCTCCCAGAAACGCGGCGCCCACTCGCCGGAGAAGTCGATCTGTGCGAACGCGGGCGATGCGATGAGAAGCGCACCAATGATGACGAATGCCGAGACCACGAAGCGACGAGGATTCATGAAGCCTCGCAAACCTGATATGACGCGGCGGAGTATAGCGCAGGATTCTGTTACGCCGGGCCTGAAGGCCCGGCCTACACCGTCCGTAAGCGCTAAGTGACAGTGTAGGCCGGGCCCTGTTTTTTTGGCCCGGCGCACTCGAGCGTTGCAGCTAGCTCGTTGCCGGTACTTGCTCTCGCCAGAGCCCGAGCGCCTGCTGCGCCGGACGATCCGAGATGCTGAACAGCACTGCGTCGCTCTGTGCTTCGTGCATCACCGGCGCCCATGAGGGAACGACGAAGATGTCGCGCGGGCCCCAGGTGTAAGACGACTCTCCGACGCGGGTGCGACCGGTCCCTTCGGCGACCACGAAAATCGTGGAGTCGGTCTGGCGATACGGCAGTCCGTGGAAGCCCGCGGGCAGTAGCTGCATGAACGCCCCGATCGTCGGCATCGGATAGCCGCCCGAGGCGGGATTCACGAACCGCAGCTTGTGTCCGTGACAGTCGTGCGGAGCGCCGTTGCGCCGCATGATCTCGAGCGCCTCGCGGCTGCGCGAGTACGGGTAGTTGAAGATTGGCGATGCGAGCGAAGCGGGCGAATAGTCGACCGGCAGCATGTTGGTGCCGTATCGCGCCAGCGAGTCTCCATCCGGAATCGTGTTCGGCTGGACCTCGCCAGGATAGTGCTCGGCGAAGCTCGCGTCGAAGAGATTCACGATCGGAATGTCGAGACCATCGAGCCACACCATCGGGCCGTCACCCGGGTTGCCGTGATCGTGATACGTCCATCCCGGCGTGAGAATGAAATCGCCAGGATGCATCACTGTGCGCTCGCCGTTGACCGCGGTATACGCGCCTGTGCCTTCGAGCACGAACCGAATCGCCGACGTCGCGTGGCGATGGCACCGCGCGATCTCGCCGGGCATGATCAGTTGCAGACCGATGTAGAGGCTGCCTGTGACCTTCGACTGCCCGCGGAGTCCGGGGTTCTCGAGGATGAGCACACGCCGCTCGGCCTCTTCTTCTGTCAGCAGGCGACCCGCTTCCATCAAGAGCGGGCGCAGTTCGTCATAGTGCCAGAGCACCGGAACGGCGGGTGGTCGCGGCGCGGGAGGAATGATCGCTGCCAGCACTTCCCATAGGGGCGCCACCCCTTTGGCGTCGAGCCGGCTGTAGAACTCCCGTCGCTCGGGTGTCGCTTCGGGCTTGGTGTAGAAGGCTGTGCTCGTCGCCCCGTCCATGGTGGTTCCTGCCTACGCTCGTGCGGGCGCCGTCATCGCCGCCGCGGCAACCGGATCGGCCGCGCGCGTCACGACGTCCATCGATCCGATCCCGTCGATCGTCGCCGCAATACGATCGCCGGCTTCGATCGGGCTCACGCCCTCGGGCGTGCCGGTGAAGAGGAGATCACCAGGGTACAGTGTGTAGATGGACGAGGCCAGCTCGATCAGCTGGGGCACGCTCAGGATCATGTGACGCGTATTCGACTGCTGGCGGATCGTCCCGTTGACCATCAGCGAGAGATCGAGCGCGTTCGGGCGAGGTACTTCATCCGCGCTGACGAGCCACGGGCCCAGCACGCTGAACGAGTCGGCAGACTTGCGGAAGCTGCGATCCTCGGTTCCGCGAATCGAGATGTCGAGACCAATCGCGTAGCCGGCGACGCACGACATCGCATCGGCACTCGACACACGATCGGCAGTACGGCCAATCACGATCACGAGCTCGACTTCATGGTCGGTGCGTCGATCGGGCGTGCGAATGACGATTCCTTCCCCAGGGCCGACGAGCGAGCTGGTGGCCTTGAGGAACAGGCCAGCTTTGTGAATCGTGAGCGTGTTGCCGGGATTGCTCGCGCTCAGCTGGACGTCGGAGCGCACCTCGTTGAGATGCTTCTCGTAGTTGACCGGCGCCGCGATGATCTTTCCAGGGTTGGCCACCGGGCTGAGCAGCGAGAGGCGGTCGAGCGGGATCGCGGGAGCACTGGGTGCGATCGTGCGGGCGCGTGCGGCGACGGCATCGAGGTTCGCGATGAAGACATCATGCGACGGGAACGGGTAGCGATACGACGGAAGCGCGTCGAGCGCTGCCGTGACGTCCTTCACGAGGGGTGGCCCGAGCGATCGGTCATTGCTCGGAGTCGAGGGGCCTTCAACGAGCCCGAGGCGCCCGTCACCAAACCTGCAAAAGCGCATGCGTCACCTTGACGAGTAGGCTGGGCCGCTCACACAGGGAGTCGGATTCCAACCGCTCGTGTCCATCTGCTTCTTGAACTGGACGGTCCGCACGTACGGCCCGGTCATGTACTGCGAGTCCTCCAGGATGTTCGTCACAACCAGATACGTATTGCCATCAGGCTCCGTGAGTGTGGTGAACCATTCTGTCAACGTCGCGTTGGCACCATAGGGAACACCGTTCCGCCGGTAGTAACCCGGTCGCATGCGGGTGGTTACTGCGCGCATGGACGAGCCGGGACGCGCAGCGGTTCCACCGCTCGCGACAGCGCCATCTCCAGCGCCACGCCCAGCGCCACCTCCAGCGCCGCCGCCACGACGACCTCCACGTCCGCCGGCGCCAGGCAGTTCCCATGCGGCAATCGAGGAGCCCTGCCACGTAGGTTCGCCGGACGGCTGCGTCGCACCGAAGTTGAAGAGACGCGTCTGTTGACCCGTGTCGGTTTCGACCTTGAGCGTGTTCTCGTTCTCCCACGAGATGCGCAGGCGCCCGGGCAGGTGCATGACGCCGCCTGCTCCGTACGCACGACAGGCTTCTCCGGCGGCATCGTCCTTGGCCGGGTCCCACTGCTCCGCGGCTCGTCTGCCGGCATCGTTCACCGGCAGATAGAGCACATCGCCTTTCGGCGGCATGACCATGCGCCAGCGCCAGTCGTCGGTGACGAGCGACACCCATTGGCCGGTGAGATCGAGTGGCGCTGAATCGCGCGCCGAAGCAGGACCGCCGCCTGCCTGACCGCGGCCCCCCCGTTGCGCAACAGCGGGAGTGACGGCAAGCGCGGCGATGCCCAGCGCGATCGCGAGTCGCGTCACGGACTGTCCTCTAGAAATGACCCCCGACCCCATTACGGTTTTCGCACCGGCCGTTTGGCGGGGGCGGCTGGCGCGTTGCCGCCGCCGAGCGTCTTGTATGCGGCCTCGATGAACTGGCGGGTCGTCCACGAGCCGGTAGTCGACCCGTACTCGGTGTCGTAGTCGCCGGTCGGGTTCGCGGCGATCACCTGGTCGAGTGTCATGTTCTTCTTGACCATGGCAGCGACGCGATCGCGGATGATGGTCAACATGTCGCGGTAGTACGCCACGTCGGCCGAATCGACCATGCGGCCGTGTCCCGGCACCATCAGCGTGCCCCCTTCGAGACGGAACTCTGTCTGCGACATGTCGATCACCCGATTGAGCCCATCGACGATGCCGTTGATCGTGCCGCCTTTGGCAACATCGATGACCGGATACGAGCCGGTCGACATGAGGTCACCCATCGCGATGACGTCGCTGCCGCGGAAGAACACGATCGAGTCACCGTCGGTGTGCGCCTTCGGCATGTGGAGCAGCTGCACGCCTTCCCCGTTGAAGTAGTGACTGAGCTTGTAGAACTCTTCGAAGTAAGTGTCGGTGGGCAGCGCGTCAGCCGGAAGCGCGCTCTGCCCCTCTCCATTGCCCGCCGCGAGACGCGTCAGCACGTTTTCGTGCGCGAGGATCGCGGCCCCTTGCGTCGAATCGCGGATGTCCCCGGCGACGTTGCCGCCGGTATACGTCCGACCGGCGTTTCGCAGCTTCTCGTTGCCGCCCACGTGGTCGGCATCGACGGTCGTGTTCATGATGTAGCGAATCGGCTTTGGCGGTGCGGTGATATGGCGATCGGCGACCGACGATCGTGTTTCGGCGCCCCATCCAAGCGCCTTCGGCTCATTGCGCATCGACCATTCGCGCGACATCTGCTGGACGGCTGAAATGATCTTGTCGGTCATGCCGGCCTTGCCCGCATCGACGAGCATCACGCCATCGGGACCGACGGATGCGACGATGTTGCTGCCGGCGCCGAAGAGCGCGTAGAGGTTGCCTCGGATCGGCAGCACTTCCACTTCACCGGGTGGAAGCGCCTGAATCATCGGCGCGCGCGTGAACTTCGTCGGCTGCACGGTGCGCTGCTGCGCCGAGAGCGAGATCGCGTGGACTGCCAGCGTGAAGGCCGCACCGACTCCGAGCGCTCGAGCAAGGCGCCGTACGGCGGTCATTGCGACCTCCGAGGCGGCGCAGCAGACGGTGATGTCGCCGCAGGCGCAGGCTCGGGGCCGAGGCCGCCCATCGATTTCGGAATCTTCGATCGGATCTCCGGATACATGTTGCCGGCGCCCGCCATGACGACATCGAGCGGGATGTTGTAACGCTTGGCAAACCAGCCGACGTCCGGGTTCGTGCCGGGCAGATAGTGCGGCACCTCGCCATGCGGACGATCGACTTCGGTCACGACCGTGCACGGATACGGCGGAATCTGCTGGTTGAGCGCGAGCTGATACTCGGTGCTCCGGATCAACGGCTCGGTGAGATAGACCGGGTCGTACGCGATGACCAGGAAGGTCAGATAGTTCCCGCGACGAATCAGGTACTGGGTGACCTCGATCTCATCGCTGTGGAAGACGCCGTTGCGCCGCTGGTATTCCTCTTTGAGATGCGTGACACGAACGCGAAGCGTGTCGCCGATCCACTCGCCGGTCGAAAAGCCGGCCCACGTATGCAACGCGTTCGGCGATGGATGTGGCCGGCCGTCCATGTAGATGGGCCGGTCCACCGATCGCAGCCACTCGAGATGCCACGCGGTCGTCTCGCGCGACACCGGATCGACGTCCTTCCAGATCTTGAGCTGCGACGGCCCGCGCGAGATGTAGGCGCTGCCGTGCGGGCGGCACTGCCATTCGGGCAGCGTGTAGATCGACGCGTCCCACGCCGACGACCGCAGTCGTGACGCATCGTTCATCGGAATGCCGACCCAATCGCCGAGCTCCGGATTGCCGACGTTGTCCTCGGCTCGTACCGGCGCCCATTCGCCTGAAAGGTCGATTTGAGCGGACGCGGGCACACCCACGAGCAACGCAGCGAGCATCACGAACCCGGTACAGCCGACCCGCATCACCTGTCGCATGGTTCCCCTCACCCACCGAACCCCGCGATCTCGTTCGAAAATCGCTGAATCGACGGCCCTTAGGCCAGCAGGCGAGTATACTGCGCGGGTTCTGATTAGAAAAGTCTGATATGCCTGTCCGCCTTCGCCTAAAGGCTTCGGCGAGACCGCCTTCGGCGGTCCGGGCGCGGTAAGACGCAGTATCCCAGGAGAAACGATGTCCAGTCCCGTGAGCGCGAAGATCAACATCGGACAGCTGCTCGACGACAGCAAGATTGGTCCGCTCCACATCCAGGTCTTCGCGCTGTGCATGATCTGCCTCGTCATGGATGGCTTCGACGTCCAGGCGATGGGCTACACCGCGCCGGCGGTCTTGAAGGAATGGAACGTGCCGCCCGGCAGCCAGATGGGACAGGTGTTCGCGGCTGCCAACGTCGGCGTGCTCATCGGCTCGCTCGCCTTCAGCATGCTGGCCGACAAGATCGGGCGGCGGCCGGTGCTCATTGGCGCCACCGTCTTCTTTTCGCTGATGACGATCGCCACCGGCTACTTCGCCACCAACATGCGGGAGCTGCTCATTCTGCGGGCGATCTCCGGTCTGGGCCTCGGCTGCATCATCCCGAACGCCACCGCGCTCATCGGCGAGTTCAGCCCGAAGCGCAGTCGGGTGGTACTGGTGATGGGGATCACCGTCGGTTTCACCGCCGGCGCCGCGATCGGCGGTTTCGTCGCGGCATGGATGATCCCGGCCTTCGGCTGGCGATCGGTGTTCTACTTCGGCGGCGCGATTCCCCTCGCCGGCGCGATCGCGATGATCTGGGGCCTGCCCGAGTCGTTGCAGTTCCTCGCCGTCAGACGCACGCGGCTCGATCAGCTCGCGCGCTGGCTGAAGAGGCTCAGTCCGACACTTCGCATCGACCAGACCACCGAATACGTGACCAACGAGACGGGACAGGGCGGCATTCCGATCGTCCATCTGTTCCGCGACGGGCGCAGCGCCGCGACGATCCTGCTGTGGGTCGTCAACTTCATGAACCTGCTGAATCTCTACTCGCTTTCCAACTGGCTGCCGACTGTCGTCGCCGGCATGGGCTACGACCAGCGGACGGCGGTGATCGTCGGCGCGATTCTGCAGACGGGAGGCACCATCGGCACGTACGGACTGGCGTGGCTCATCGCACGCAAGGGGTTCATCCCGATGCTGACCGCCACGTTCGCGCTCGCCACGCTCAGCATCGCCTTCATCGGCCAGCCGGGCATCACGCTCACCGCGCTGACGATCATCGTCTTCATCGCCGGCTGGTGCGTGATCGGTGGGCAGCCAGGGATCAACACGCTGGCTGCGACGTATTACCCTACGTATCTCCGCTCGACCGGTGTCGGCGCCGGCCTCGGCGTCGGCCGCATCGGCGCGATCATCGGCCCCTACATCGGCGGCACGCTGATCGGTTGGCAGTGGGGACCGCAGCAGCTGTTCTGGGCGGCAGCGGTGCCAGCAGCGATCTCGACACTGGCGATGTTCACGTTGGGAATGGCGATGAGACAGGAATCAGGAAGCAGGAAGCGGGATGCAGCCCTGGGTCAGGCCTGAGGCCTCATGCCTGCAGGCTTGAGCCTGGCCCAAGCCTGCATCCTGATTCCTGATTCCCGATTCCTAGAACTGGTACTTAACCCCCAGCTGCATCACCCGCGGTGCGCCGGCCGTCGTGATCTGGCCGAAGGTCGCCGTGTTGTTCAGCGCGGTCGCGGGCTGCCCCCACTGGAACCAGTTGAATGCGTTGAACGCATCGATGCGCACTTCGAGGTTCTGACGATCGGTCACCCTCAGCAGTCTCGTCAGCGAGAGATCGAGGTTGCGAGCGCCCATGCCGCGGATGCCGTTGCGCACCTGGCTCGTGGCAAGCGTCCCTGCAGCCGGCTGCGCGAACGCCGCCGGGTTCAGGAAGCGCATGCCTCCATTCGCCGGATTGATCGAGCGATCGCCATACGGATCGCTCAGCACCTGATTCGCTCGCTGCGTCCCCGCCTGCCCGTTCAACGCGATGTCTGCTCCGGTCGACACTGTCAGCCACGGGCCGGTGAGAGCTCGGAAGCCGCCCACGAGCCTCCAGTCGGAGAACGCCGCGCGCAGGGCGTTGTTCTTGAGTTGCGGCGACAGGACGCTCGCCGTCAGCGTGAAGTTGTGCAGCCGATCCGACGTGCAGTTGCCATCGTCGTAATGCGGATCGTCAGGCTTGTTGTAGCCGACCGATACGTTCGTCGTTCCCCCACCGTTGCCATCGGGCGAGCCGTAGCAATGCGACAGCGTGTAGTTCGCGTTGACGGTGGTCAGGCGCGTGTTGCCGCGCACCGACAAGAGCATCGCGTTGTAGCGCTGCCGGCCGTCGCTGACGTACTTGTCCAGTTGCGCGTAGTACTTCCCATTGTTCGGGTCGAGGACGGTGAGTGGCCGCCGGTTATTGGTATTGGCGACGCTCGGAGCAGCGCCGGTGCCCGGCACGGGAATGAACAGCGCGTTGTTGAGCGGCGTCGATTCCCAGATGTTGTTCGTCCGGGTCCCGAGATATCCGGCCGATGCGAACCAACGGGCACTGACCTGACGCTCGAGCGTCACGTTGAACGAGTGCACGTTGGTGGCGACGAGGTCGTTGCTCAACGACAGGAACGGTCCGTTGATTGAGAACGGGGCGTTCTGGTCGAAAGTGACCGGGAAGATATTCGTCTGTCCACCGGGACTCCCGAGGAACGGATTGTCGAGACCTCCTGGTGGATTGTTGAGACGAACCTCCGAACCCCACGGCGGCGCCACCGAGGTATTGAGGTGGAACTGCGCGTTCACGAAGTCGTACGCCTTGCCGTACCCGGCGCGCACCGATGTCCGCCCGCTGCCCGTCGGATCCCACGCCAGACCGACGCGCGGCCCGAAGTTGTTCCAGTCGGTCAGCATGCCTGCCTGCGAGGGGAAGCCGGGATCACCCGGGAAGTAGAGGCCCGCGGGACCGTTTGGAAACACCGCGCTCCTGGTGCCGGCGCGGAAACGATCCATGTCGAACTGATACACCGCGCCGTTCACGAGCTGCTGCGGGAAGAACGGCTCCCATCGAAGTCCGTAGTTCAATGTCAAACGCGGGCCGACTCTCCACGCGTCTTGCGCATACAGGCCAAGACTCTTCGCTTCCATGTCGAGGGTGTTGGGCGCGGCCTGGACCAGTCCGTTCGTCCCCAGCTTGCCGAGAAGAAAATCAGCGAGCCCCAATCCGGTGATCGTACCGTCCACCGTGAACTGCCCCGGCGATCGGACATTGGCGAGCGACAAAGATTTCCAGCTCGAATATGTGCCGCCGAACCCGAACTGATGACCACCCTTGACGATCGTCACGTCATCGCCGACCGACCACAACGGGGTGGTGAAGGTCGACTCGCTCTCCGTGCCGCCTCCGAGCTGGAAGCCGCCGGTGATGCTCAACAGCATGTAGTGCGGCATGTAGCTGTAGACGTTGATGCCCATCTCGGGCGCGGAGAAGAAGTCGGTGCTGGTGCGGTGAATGTCGGTGCGGTTGTACGCGAAACGAAGCTGGTTGAGGGTCGAGGAGCTGATGACGTAATTCTCGCCGAGCGTGAACGTCTGCGCGAGCTGGTCTCGACCGCCCATGCGCGTGACGAGCAGGTTCTGCCCCGCGGCGTCGAGGCTGAAGGGGGGCGGCGAAAAATACGAGGTCGGGATATAGCGGCCGAACAGTGAGTGCTTGTTGCTGATGGTGTAGTCGACCTTGGTGACCATCTGCCAATCGGTGTTTTCGGCCGGCACCGCGTACTGCACGAGACCGCACCCGGCCGGGTCTGTCGACGTTGGGATCTTCGACACGATGTTGAGCGCCGCCTTGCTGAAGAGCGCCGGATCGACCCGGTTGTTGACAAACGGCAGGCCGAGGTTGCGCTGCACGCCTGCATTGCACGCGGGCGACGCGAACGTCGTGAAGTCGCCCGTCAGCATCGCCGCCGTGGGCACGAACGCACGGCTATCGGCCGGATTGACCGTCTCGTTCGTTCCCTGGTACCCGAAGAAGAAGAACAAGCTGTTGGTCTTGATCGGCCCACCGAGCGTCACACCGTACTGGTTCCGCTTCCGCCCATCGTCTCTGCGCTTGTCGGTCCCCGGTATGACCCCCGCGAACGGGTCGGTGGCGTTCAGGCTGTGATGACGGAAGAACTCGAAGAGATCACCACGATACGAGTTCGTGCCCGACTTGGTCACGGCATTGACCGCCCCGCCCGAATGCGTGCCGTTCTGCGCGGTCATCGCGCTCGTCTCCGCCTTGAACTCCTGCATCGCGTCCGGGAACGGCAGCGGCAGGTTCAAGTTGTCGTACGGGTTGTTGTGAATCGCGCCGTCAAGCAGCCAGGAGACACCGAAGGCCAAGCCACCGGCCAGCGAGTACGACTGGCCACCGTTGCTCCCGCCCATGCTGCGGCTCGTGGCATTGAGCTGCGGCTGCGGGACTGCTGCAGGAAGCAAGGCGAGCAGGTCGGCCGGATTGCGGCCATTCAACGGCAGCTCCACGATGCGCTTGTTGTCCATCACCTGACTCACGCCGAGCGCGCGCGTCTCGACGACTGACGCGGTGGCCGTCACGGTGATCTCTTCTGCGAGTGTGCCGAGTTCCAGAACGACCGGCACATTCGGATGGCTGTTGACCTGCAGCACGATGCCGGTCTGAATCGAGGTCTTGAAGCCCTGCAACGCGACTTCGAGCTTGTACGGTCCAATCGGAAGGGCGGGTAACGAGAACACGCCTTCGGCATCAGTGACGACGTCGCGTTTGAACCCGGTATCGGTCTGCGTCGCGGTCACGCTGGCGCCTGGAAGCACAGCGCCGCTCGTGTCCTTGACGGTGCCGGTGATTTCTGCGGTGGCCTGCGCCATCGCCACATCGGCGGTGAGCAACACAACGACGAGCCCGCTGAACAACGCACGGAGTGCACGCATCATTCCTGACCCTCCCCGGAGGCGCGCGAGCGCGCCAAGAGAACCTGCCGTTGAATCCGAGCGCCGCTCCACCGCTTCGGCACAATCGCGTTGTCCGCGCGCACCCACTCGCGCGAAGTGGCCGGAGTATACTCCCGTGAAACGCACGTCTTCAACAGACTGACATTCCACATCCACGCGCTCAGCCAAATGAAATTCGGAACGTTCTCACCAGACCCTGCGGCCGGTCCGCGCCTCGGCCTTGTTCGCGGCGATCGTATCGTCGACGTCCGGGCTGCACTCGGCCGCACATGGGCCGATGCACCCTCTACACTGCTCGGGCTCATCCAGGCCGGACCTGATGCGCAGCGGCGTGTCGCGGCTCTCGAAAATGGCGCTGACGGATCGCATTCGTATCCGCTGTCAGACATCCGCTGGCACGCACCGATTCCGCGACCAGCCAAGAATGTGTTCTGCCTCGGACAGAACTACCTTGCGCACGCCAGGGAGAGTGCGCAAGCGCGCGGCCGCGAGATGAAGGTCCCGACCGTGCCGGTGATCTTCACCAAGGCGCCGACGACGGTGAGCGGTCCATTCGACGACATCGCAGTGGATCGCGGCGCAACACAGCAAGTGGACTGGGAGGTGGAGCTCGGTGTGGTGATCGGCTCGAGCGGCCGCAACATCGCGAAAACCGATGCGCTCCGACACGTCTTCGGGTACACCGTCATCAACGATCTGAGCGCGCGCGATCTCCAGCAGCAGCACCTGCAGTGGTTCAAGGGCAAGAGCCTCGACGGCTTCTGCCCGATGGGGCCTGTCGTCGTGACCGCCGACGAGTTCGGCGATCCGCAGACCAAGCGCCTTCAACTTCGCGTCAACGGCGTCACCAAGCAGGACAGCACCACGGCGAACATGATCTTCCCGGTGGACGTGATCATCGAGTGGCTCTCGAAGGGCTTGACTGTGGAACCGGGCGACTTGATCGCAACAGGCACACCGGAAGGCGTCGGCATGGGCAGAACGCCGCAGGAATTCCTGGCCAATGGCGACGTGATCGAGACCGAGGTCGAGGGGATCGGGACGATGCGCAATCGCATCGTCGGATAAGGAATGGACGCAGACACGCTCGCGATTCGTGAAGTGATCGAGAACTGGGCGCTCTGGCGCGACGCGGGCGACTGGGAGCGCTTCGCGACCGTCTGGCATGACGATGGCTGGATGACGGCGACGTGGTTTCAAGGGCCGGCGGCGAAGTTCATCGAAGTCAGTCGCGAAGGCTTCGAGCGCGGCGTGAGCATCCTGCACTTTCTCGGCGGCTTCACATGTGACGTCGCCGGCACGCGCGCGATCGCACAGACGAAGATGACGATCAACCAGCGCGCGAAAGTCGACGGGTTTCTCGTCGACGTCGTCTGCACCGGACGGTTCTACGACTTCCTCGAGAAGAGAGCGCCTCGCCCTGAGCAACCGAAGGGATGCGAAGGATGGGGTATCGTGCGCCGGCAGCCGATCTACGAGAAGGATCGGATGGATCCGGTCGACCCATCGGTGCGCGTCTCGCTCGATCACTCGCTGCTGCAGCGATTCCCGGAAGGCTACCGTCACCTGGCCTATCTGCAGACTCGAAGCGGATTCACCGTGAAAGACGGGTTGCCGGGATTGCGCGGCGACGCGGTGGAAAAGTTGTACTCCGAGGGCCGGGCGTGGCTTGCAGGGTCGGAGACTCCGGGGGAGCCTCTGTAATGCAAAATTCAAAATGCAAAATGCAAAAAGGGCTCGGAGCGGACGGAGCCGCCGCGCTTCCAAAGCTGCGTTTTCATTTTGCATTTTGAATTTTGCATTTTGCATTACTAATCTTTAAAACAATGCAAACCCGCAAACTCGGTTCATTCGACGTCTCGACCATCGGCCTCGGATGCATGTGCCTCTCGCACGCCTACGGGACACCACCTGACGAGGCCTCCGCAGCGCGGGTGCTCCATCGCGCGCTCGACATCGGCTACACGCATCTCGACTCGGCCGCGCTCTACGGATTCGGCGCGAACGAAACGCTGCTCGGCAAAGTGCTGAAGGACCGGCGGCGTGAATACGTCCTCGCTTCGAAGGGCGGCATGTTCCGCAACGCCCAGGGTCAACGAGAGATCGATGGCCGTCCGGAGATGATCCGCAAGAACTGCGACGAGAGCCTTCAGCGCCTGCAGACCGACGTCATCGACCTCTACTACCTGCATCGCTGGGACAAGCGGCGGCCGATCGAGGAAAGCGTCGGGGCGGTCGCCGATCTGGTGAAAGAAGGAAAGGTCAGGGCCATCGGACTCAGTGAAGTCTCGGCGGCGACGATTCGCAAGGCCCACCGCATCCATCCGCTTGCGGCGGTCCAGACGGAGTATTCACTCTGGACTCGCAACGCTGAAGTGGCCGTGCTCGACACCTGCCGTGAGCTTGGCATCACCTTCGTCGCGTTCAGTCCGCTCGCGCGCGGCTTCCTCACCGGCGGGCTGCGCGAAGTCTCGACGCTGCCGCCCAAGGACATCCGATTGGGCATGCCGCGCTTTCAGTCCGAACACTTCCCCGCCAATCTGAAGCTGCTCGAAGGCGTGTCGGCGCTCGCGCGCGAGCAGGGCTGCACGATGGGTCAGCTCGCGCTCGCCTGGGTGCTCGCGCAGGGCTCGCATATTCATCCGATCCCCGGCACGACGAGCATCGCGCATCTCGAGGAGAACGTCGGCGCAACCACGATCACGTTGTCGCGCGACATGCAGAACCGGTTGAGTGCGCTCATCAACCCGAAGACGGTCTCTGGGGCCCGCTATGCTCCAGCGGTCCAGGCCGAAATCGATACCGAAGAAGTCGACGTTCCGACGCTATGAGCTTTACCGTCACACCGGGGTGGCTCACCTACCACCCGAGCCCATCGAAACCTCGATTCACGGTACCGGCAGGCGCGGTCGACGCGCACTGTCACGTCTTCGGGCCCGGCGACGTCTTTCCGTACGCGCCCGAGCGCAAGTACACGCCGGTCGATGCGTCGAAAGAACAACTCTTCGCGCTTCGCGATTTTCTCGGCTTCGATATGAACGTCATCGTTCAGGCGACCTGCCACGGCACCGATAATCGCGCACTGGTCGACGCGCTGCGCGCATCGGGCGGTCGAGCGCGCGGCGTCGCGACGGTCGATCGCAGCGTCACCGATGCGGAGCTGCGCGAGATGCACGAGGCTGGCGTGCGCGGCACGCGCTTCAACTTCGTCAAGCGGCTCGTCGATTTCACGCCGCGCGACGTGCTCACCGAAATCGCGCATCGCATCGCGCCGCTCGGATGGCACGTGGTGATCTACTTCGAAGCGGTCGACCTGCCTGAACTCTGGGACTTCTTCACGTCGCTCCCGACCACCACCGTCGTCGATCACATGGGGCGGCCCGATGTCACCAAGCCGGTCGATGGCCCCGAGTTCGAGCTGTTCGTGCAGATGATGCGCGAGCATCCGAACATCTGGTCGAAGGTGAGCTGCCCGGAGCGATTGAGCATCAGCGGACCTCCTGCGCTCAACGGTGAACAGCACGCGTATCGCGACGTCGTTCCCTTTGCGAAGCGGCTGGTCGACACCTTCCCGGATCGTGTCTTGTGGGGAACCGACTGGCCACACCCGAATTTGAAGAACCACATGCCCGACGACGGGCTGCTCGTCGACTACATCCCGCAGATCGCGACGACATCGGAACTGCAACGCAAGTTGCTGGTCGACAATCCGATGCGGTTGTACTGGGAATAGTGGGGTAAATTGAAGGGTTGTGACGCCGGGCTTGAAGAACAAGCCCGGCCGACACTGCCGCTAAGCATGTAGGGACAGTGTAGGCCGGGCCTGTTCTATAGGCCCGGCGTGCGTGAATCGGAGGGTTATGAAAATTTGTCTAGCGGGTACCGGCGCCATGGGCGAAATTCACGTCAAGGCGCTGGCGAAGATCAAGGACGTCGAGGTCGTGTCAATCGCGGCGCGCACCGAGCAGAGCGCGAAAGACTTCGCATCGAAGTGGAGTATTCCGTTCGGGTCGACCGACCTGCGGGCCTGCATCGACCGCCCGGGAGTCGATGCGGTGATTCTCACGACGCCCTCCGATCAGCACTGCGAGCAGACGTTGCTCGCCCTCTCCATGGGCAAGCACGTGCAGGTCGAGATTCCGATGGCGCTCAATCTGGCCGACTCACAGAAGATGCTGGATGCGGCGAAAAAGGCCGGAAAAGTGTGCATGGTGACGCACACACGCCGCTTCTCGAGCCCGCACCGCGAGATTCGCCGCCGCATCGAGGAGGGCACGTTCCATCTCCACCACATGGTGGTCGAGACCTATTTCTTCCGCCGCACCAACCTGAACATGCATGGCCAGCCGCGGTCGTGGGTCGACAATCTGCTCTGGCATCATGGTTGCCACTCTGTCGATCTGGCGCACTGGATCATGGACGATCCCAATTGGCAGGCTTGGGGGCAGAAGGGGCCCGACCACGCCGAGCTGAAGATCCCGATGGACCTCTCGGTGGCGATGAAATCGAAGAAGGGTCCGCTCTTCACAATGGCGATGTCGTTCAACAACAAAGGACCGTTCGGCGGGTTCTACCGTTACATCGGTGAAGAAGAGACCTACAAGGTCTACCGGGATTCGATGACCGACAGCGAGGGCAAGGACGTGCAGCTCGACGGCGTCGCTGCCTTCGACCGGCAGGACGTCGAGTTCGTCGGCGCGATTCGCGAAGGGCGCGAGCCGGAATCGAGCGCGGCGAGCTGCGTGAAAACGATGGCGCTGCTGGATAAGATCGACAAGGCGATGAACAGCTAGAGCTTGTCGAAGGCAAAGGGCAAAGGGTAAAGGTCAAAGGTAGGAGTTGCGAAATGGGTGAAATTGTTGCCGCCGTCGGGACCTGCCATACGCCGTACATGTTCACGCGGCCGCCGGACGAGAACCCGCAGCAGCTCGACCAGGCGGGCCGGGGGATGCAGGAGCTCGGCAAGGTCCTCGACGAAACGAAGCCGGACGCGATCCTGTTCTTCGGCGCCGACCACGTCGAGACGTTCTCCGTCAGCTGCGTGCCCTCCTTCGCCATCGTCGCCGGCGATCGCGCGATCGCGAAGTTCGCAGGCCGCGAGCACAACCTGCCGATCCATCGGCAGCTCGCCGAGGACATCCTCAACACGCTCGTCGTCGAGCACCACTTCGACATGGCCTACTCGGAGGATGCCGAGCTGGGTCACGCATTCTCGATTCCATTCGAGTACGTGATCGGCAAGCGCAACATCCCGGTGGTGCCGTTCTTCACGAACGTATACGTGCCGCCGCTGCCAACGCCGCGCCGCTGCGAGGCACTCGGGAAGGCGATCGCCTCGATCGTCAAAGGACGCAAGGAGCGCGTGGCAATCATCGCCAGCGGAGGAATGTCGCACTTCCCCGGCACGACGAAATACAACTACCCCGAGTTCGACTTCGACCGCTGGCTGGTGTCGCAGTGGGAAGCGGGCAACATGGACGCCCTGCTCAACATGACCGGCACGCAGCTCGATGAAGTCGGCAACACCGAGCTCCTGAGCTGGGCGGTGATGTTCGGCGCGATCGGCCGGCACGAGGGCGAGTTGATCGACTACATCCCGACCTGGCACCACGGACTCTGCATGATGCGCTTCCTGCCGGAGCGGGCGCGGACCAACGCGCCGACGAAGGTCGCGGATCAGTACGGCGGGTTCAAGTTCGTCGACCAGGGCTACATGTTCTACAAGCACCCGCCCTCGGAGGCGTACGGGCTGAACAAGCTGCTGTTCGAATCGCGCCACAGTCAGGAGCTGCGGAATCGGATCATCAACGACTTCGAGAAGGTCTGCGACGAGTACGACCTGCACGGCAAGCAGCGCGAAGCGGCGAAGTCGATGATCAACGTCGGGCTCGGCGGCAAGGTCAGCGATCACGTAGGACCGCTGGCCGAAGCCGGCTGTCACCCGCTGCAGGCTCTGATGGCGCTGCACGTGATCTTCTCGACCAGCCACGCCCGCGGTCAGCAGGCGATGGCCTCGGCGCAGAAGCATTGACGGCGATGGGGTCGGGAGTCGTTTCTTGAGCGGCGTCTGGAAATGACTCCCGACCCCATCGCCGTGAGCGCGGACGCTCGGATCAGCTATTCCGTGGCAGGACCGGCCGATGCGCCCACCATCCTCTTCATCAACTCAATCGGCACAACACGCGAGCTCTGGTCACGCCAGGTCGCCGCACTCGCCGACCGATATCGAGTCATCAACTACGACGCCCGCGGTCATGGGCGGTCGTCGGTTTCAGCAGGCGACTATACGATCGCGCAACTCGGGCGCGACGCGCTCGCCATACTCGACGCTGAGGGCGCAGCGACGGCGCACGTCTGCGGCATCTCGCTCGGCGGCATCACCGCAATGTGGCTCGGCGTCAATGCGCCCGAGCGCCTGCGCACCCTCACGCTCGCGAACACGGCCGCCCGCATTGCTTCGACCCGGTTCTGGATCGACCGCATTCAGTTCGTTCGGGAACAAGGGATGGCGGCGCTCGCCGACATGACGATGACGCGCTGGTTCAGCGACGGCTTCCGGGCACGTGAACCGAAGACGGTTCAGCAGTTCCACTCGATGCTCTCGCAGTGTTCACCGGTTGGCTATGCGGGTTGCAGCGCCGCAATGCGCGATGAGGATCTACGGGAGGCGATCGCGTCGATTCGATGCCCCGTGCTCGCGATCGCCGGCCAGAACGACATGGCCACGCCGCCCGAAGGACTCCAGTTCATCCACGACAAGATCGCGGGATCGAAACTGGTGACACTCGAGTCTGCTCACTTGAGCAACGTCGAAAAAGCCGACGACTTCAGTGGCGCCCTACGCGACTTCGTTGGTGCGAGGTAACGGAGGGGTACGGAGGAAACGGAATAACAGGAGGAACGAAGGAACGGAGATCGGACCAAGATTGTGCCGCCCTCCGTTCGTTCTCCGTTGCTCCGTTCCTCCTGTTAATTCCGTTCCCTCCGTACCCTCCGTTCACTCCCCAGTGACGTTCACCGAGATCGTCTCGCACAACCCGGTGATCGTCGTGTGCTTGTCGTCGCCGGCCTGCAGCACCAGCGTGTGCGGCCCCGGCGTCAGCTGCATCTCGATCGTGTTGTTCCCCATGCCGAAATGGATCCAGGGGTCCGCCTTCGGGATGACCGTTCCAGGCGCCAGGCACTTGGTGTCGGTGCCAAGATGATAGTGGCCGGTGTTCGCGCGAACCTCTTTCACCTCGCCCTGCGGCACAGCAGCGATGGTGAACTGATCGCTCGCAAACACCAGGTGCACGGGGCTCTTCACCATCGCGCCGTTGGCCGGCTCGGCGAAATAGACTCTCGAGGCGGGCTTCGACTCAGGCGAGCTTGAACCGCACGCGGCGACGGACACCAACGCCGCCGAAAGGATGAAACCACCAACGACACGAAGAGACATCGCACGACTCCTTTCGAGGAAACGAGCGATTATCTCTGATCGGCGGGTCTAAAAAGCAAGAGTCGCGTCAGGAGGACCCGCCTCTTGATTCGCCTACAATCCAGCGTATGCGGAGTCACGAACTGAACCGCGCACTCGCGCCGTTCGCCATCGTCGCCCTCGTCGCGGCATGCTCGCGAACCACGGAACAGACGGATAAAGCCGCGCGCGCGCTTACGTTCAACGCAGACATCGCTCCCATCCTCTTCGCCAACTGCGCGAGTTGCCATCGTCCGATCGAAGACCCGCCCTCGCCAAAGGCTTCGGCGAAGGCGGAGCCTGCCACACCGAAGCCTACGGCGAAGGCGGGCTCCTCAGATGATCCCCTCTGCGTCGCTGGTGCGCCGTTCAGCGTGCTCGACTACGGCTCGGTCCGTCGACATGCGCGCGCGATCTCGTCGGCCGTGCAGCGCCGCGCGATGCCGCCATGGCTGCCCGAGCCCGGACACGGCGAGTTTGCCGGCGAACGGCGGCTCCGCGATGATCAGATTGCGCTCATCGCGAAGTGGGTCGAGAGCGGCGCGCCCGAGGGAAATTCGGCCGACGCGCCAAAGCCGCCGACGTTTTCCGGCGGATGGCAACTTGGTACTCCCGATCTGGTACTGACGCTGCCGGAGGCGTACGTGCTGCAGCCGCAGCGCTTCGACTCCGCTCCCTTCGACTCCGCTCAGGGCAAGCAGGGCAGGCCGGGAACCCGCGACGTGTTCCGCAACTTCGTCATTCCGGTACCGATCACCACGACGCGTTACGTGCGCGCCGTCGAGTTCCGCGCCGATCGCCCGCAGGTCCTGCACCATGCGGACGTGGCGATCGATCTCGGGCGCGTCTCACGCGCGCTCGATCGTGCCGAGCCGGGTCCCGGTTTCGCGGCGATGGACAGCGCTCAGGTGTACAACGTGTACGGGTGGTCGCCGGGCAAGGTGCCGGTGATGGAGCCGTCCGACAACGCGTGGACGATCAATCCCGGTGCCGACTTGATCCTGCTGCTCCACATGATCGCGGGTGCAAAGAATGAAACGGTGCAGCCCGCGATCGGCCTCTTCTTCTCCGACACATCTCCGACGCGCACGCCGATCAGCGTGAAGCTCGAGGCGCATGGGATCGCCATTCCTGCCGGTGAGTCGAACTACGTCGTGGAGGACAGCTACGTGCTCCCGGTAGACGTCGAGGCGGTGAGCGTCTATCCGCACGCACACTATCTCGGGAAGGAGATGCGCGGAACGGCGACGCTACCCGATGGTTCGCAGAAGGATCTGCTGTGGATTCGCCAGTGGGACTTTCGCTGGCAGGACCGCTATCGCTATCGATCGCCCGTGTCTCTTCCGCGGGGCACGAAGCTGTCGATGCGATTCACCTACGACAACTCCGCGGCAAATCGGAACAACCGTAGCGATCCGCCGCAACGCGTGCGATCGGGACCGCGCTCGACTGACGAGATGGGACAGCTCTGGATCGAGGTCGTGCCGCGCCGCGCGGAGGACGCGGCAGTCCTCAACGCCGATTTCGTCCGTCGATCACTGGAAGCCGCCATCGCGTCGGCCGAGATGGACGTCCGGCTCGATCCGCAGGTTGCCGCCGGGCACAGCGTGCTCGCGACGAGGTATCTGCAGGCGGGACGCGTTGTCGATGCCCAGGCGCAGCTCGAAGAGGCGCTGCGTCTGGATCCTCGCGACGCGGAGGCGCACAGCAACCTCGGGACGGTACTGCAGGCGCGGGGGCTTCTCGCCCAGGGGATGCAGCACCTGCGCACGGCCGTGCAGCTCAAGCCGAAAGGCGACTCTGTGCACTTCAATCTTGGCGCCGGCCTGCTCGCGGTGGGGCAGCCCGATGCTGCGATTCGCGAGTTCCAGACGACGATCGCCCTCAATCCGGAGAATGCGGACGCGCACTTCAACCTGGGGGTGATCCTCGGGCCGCGCAACCAACTGGACAACGCGATTGCGCACCTGCAGCGCGCGGTGGAGATCAACCCGCTCAACGCCGATGCGTACCACAATCTGTCAGTTGCCTACGCCCTGCAGAGGCGACTCGACGAGGCGATCACATCGGCGCAGACCGCCGTGCGCCTGAAGCCGGACTCCGCTCCGGCGCGGGAGATGTTGCAGCGACTGCTCGCCGCGCGCAATCGGTGATAGCGACAAAAAAAGGAGGCGGGTCCGAAGACCCGCCTCCTGATTCCTGACTCCTTCGAGTATCAGAAGCTCAATGTGAGATTCAACCGCACGAACCGCGGCGCGTAGATCGTCGTCGGGTTATTCCAGGTTCCTCCCTGCGCGGTGTTGCCGATGCTGTACTGATACGTGTTGTCCCACGCGGTGGCGTAGTTGGTGTTGAGCAGGTTTGTGAGATCGACGCCAACGTCGGCGCGCGTCGAACGGAAGCGCACGACCTTGGCGATGCGCACGTCAATCTGAGTGCGGCGATCACCGCTGAAGAGGCGGTGGTCGTTGTCGATCAGGTTGATCGTCTGCGTGCCGCCGGCCGTCTGGCCGGTGGGCAGACGGCCAAGCAGGCCCTGCAGTGTCACGCACTCGGCCGGATTCGGCGCGCAGGCCGTCGACGCGGTCGTGTTCGGCAGGTTATAGTTGGCGATCCGCTCGACCTCAGGCTGCGAACGGAACGTGCCGCTGATGAGCACGTCGATCTTCGGGATCGTGTAGGACGAGAAGCCGCGGAAGGTCGTCTGGAACGGATCGGCGTCATGGCAATCGCGTGGATCCGGACTGTCGATCCGGACCTGCGTCGCGCAGTCGTCCTGGACTGATCGGCCGGTACTGGTGCCGCCCGAGAATGTCATTCCCCAGCGGGTGCGCGCGTTCACCGTGAGGTCCACCCCGTGCCAGTAATTGGTCTCCTCCGGCCCGAAGTCGGTCTGGAACGTGATGTAGTTCGACGCCGGAGTGGCGAGCGCCGCGTTCGACGCCTGGTAGACACGAATCGGGTAGCCACCGCCGCCCGGCAGCCGTGAATCGGTCGGCGCCGTCAGGACGTACGAGTCGTACTGATCCGGCGTCCGGGCCTGGTTGTCGGTCAGCGTCACGCCCCTGAACCAGCGGCGGGCGTAACCGACTTCCAGCGACAGGCGCGGCCTGAGTTCCTGCTGCACCGTGACGCCCCACTGCCAGTCGTTCTCGCGGACGCCCCAGCCGTGCAGCGTATCCGGGTTCACGCGGGTGAGCCCAGAGCTGGCATTGCCGAAGTTCAGGTTGTTGCCCGTCAGCGCCGCACACTCCCCGTTGGCCGTCAGCACCAGGAGGTCGCAGTCGACCACCTTGTCGTTGTCGCTGTCCGTCCATCCACGCGAGGGCTGCCCGAGTCCTGATGGGATCGCGCTCACGATGCGGTTTGCCGGGTTGTTGCGCGTGTAGGCGCTGTCGTTGGTGGCGGCGTCGAGATAGTGGCCCATGTTGAACTTGAGCGCCGTCTTGCCGTTGCCGAACAAATCGTACGCAGCGCCGAAGCGCGGCGTGATGTCGATGTAGGCATCGACGCTCATCAGCTTGTCGAAGCGGATCGGCGCGGCGTTGACCGCCGATACGGCCTTCGTGCCGTTGCCGTCGGCCGGGCTCCAGCTCCAGGCGCGGTCCCAGCGCAGGGCACCCTGCAGCGTCAGCCGGTTGCGCGTCCAGGTGTCCTGCACGAAGAGCCCCGCCACCTCCGTCGTATCTGCCGTCTCCCATTCCGGGATGGCGACGCCGAAGCTCACCGGATTGCCCTGGTTGAAGTTGTAGTTCAGCAGCGTCGGGTTGCGCTTGCGATTGGTCTGGTTGATCAGAAGCGAGCCCTGGTACCCGACCTTCATGTTGTGTGAGCCGGTCACGTACGACGCCGACGCGCGCCAGTGGTTCGGGTTGCTCCAGTTGTCCTGGTACTGCGCCAACGCGCGGTAGGTGTAGTTCGTGCGCGGCACGGGCGAGGTGTAGCCCACCGCGGGGTTGGCAGTGGCCGACTGCTCCGTGACGGAGATGTCGAAAATCCCGTCTGGCGGCAGCTGTCCCGGGCCGCCTGCGTGATCGTACGAGAGCCGGCTGTACCCCGCCTCGAACAGGATCTTGTTGGTGATCGGAGCCGTCCACAGCACCTGCGTCAGGTAATACGGGAAATCGATGTAGGCGGTCGCGCTTTCCGGCGACGTCGTCGTACCCGCAGAGGCGATCCAATTGTCGCCGCGCTTATGGCAACCGTTGTCGGTCTCCCTGTTCAGCGGCGCACCCTCGCAGCGCGTCTGGTACTCGTGCGAGAAGTTGACGCGGTGCTTGCTGGTCACCTGCGCCGTGGCGCGGCCGATGTACATCCTGCGGCCCTGCGTCTGGCGTGCCGGGAGACTGGCATCTCTGACCCAGTCCCAGCGCGAGAGGTTGCCGGCGTTCGCATTGGCGACGACCCCCTCCACCGCGGTCTCGGTGTTCAGCCCGCGGACGCTGCCAAAGAACCACAGGCGGTCGCGCTTGATCGGTCCGCCGTACGACACGCTCGTGTCGTAGGCCTTGATGATGCCGGGGGTCTCGGTGATGCCGACCGCGCGCAAATCGTCAGTGATGTTGTCGCCCCGCGACCAGTCGCCAGCGTTGTTGTAGAACGCCTGCCCGCGGAAGCTGTTGCCGCCCGCGCGGGGGACGAGATTCATGACCGGACCGCCGGTGTCCGATTCACCCATGCCCCCTGATACGGTCACCGACACCTCATCGGAGTTCACGGTGTCGAGGATGTAGGAGGACACGCCGCCGCCGTTGAACGCCGCTGCCACCGTCAGGCCGTTCACCGTCATGCGGCCTTCGTTGGTCTGGCCGCCGCGCGCGCTGAAGAATGTCATCGTCGGAGTCGGGTTCAGGCCGTTGTTGTCAACGGTCAGGCCCGGCGTCGCATTGAGCAGCGAACCCACCGTGCGCGTCGCCGGAATCGTGGCAATGATGTCCTGGCTGAGCACGGTCTCACGACGCACACTCTGGACGTCGACTACCGGTGTCTCGCCGGTCACCGTGATCGTTTCTTCCAACGCGCCCACCCGCAGATCCGCGCTGATCGTCACGACCGCCGCCCCCGAGATCTCGACGCCGGCCCGAACGACCTTGGTGAACCCTGGCAGCGAAAAGGTGACCTGGTATGTGCCTGGATCGAGGTCGATGATGCGGTACTGCCCCGAGCCGTCAGTGACCGCCGATCGCACTTTTTCAATGAGCACCGGGCTGGTCGCTTCGACGGTCACGCCCGGCAGAATCGCGCCGGAGGTGTCCCGGACAACGCCGGTGAGAGAGGCTTTCTGAGCAAACGCCAGCGATGGCAGCAACACTGCTATCGCAAGCGCGGAGAGAAACACTTTCGGTGCACGCATGGGGCTGAAGCTCCTTTGAGAGAGGGTGTCCCCGCAACCGTTGATGTCGGTCCAGACGCTCGTCCTAGGGGATGTGATTCGCGACTCCAGGTTGTAAGGTCCTCCTTGAGATGGAAACCGTGTCTGCCAGCAGATGAAGACAATGCGATCGAACGCAACGCGAACGTAAGAAACCCCAAACGAACTACCGTGCGTATGAAAGAAAGCCCCGGGCGAACGACGCGAGTATGCCTACCGAAAGGGATCCGATACAGGGGCGCGAAGAGCGGGCCCACAGCGCTCCCGAGGGAGCGCCGTTTTACGTGGCGGGAGACTACGCCTGCGCCAGGCGAAAGTCAATGAGATATAGCAGTTGGAGGCGTTGATATACCGGGATCGCATGATTCCCGGGGACGGAAAACTTGTATCGCCGCAACGCCGGGCCGTCAAGAACAGGCCCGGCCTACACTGTCAGAGTTCGTCGACGACCGTGACACCTAACTCGGTGAGCTTCGCCCGCAGTCCGTAGAAATCGAGACCGAGCTCACCGTTGCGCAGGCGTTCACGCGACTTCTCCTCCTTGGCCACGCGTTCGTTCCCGAGCCGCGCCACCTCGGAGGCGGCCTGACGCGGCACGACCACCACGCCGTCCACATCGCCGACGATCACGTCGCCAGGCGCGATCGACGCGCCCGCGCAGACGACCGGCACGTTCACCGATCCCGCCGTCGCCTTCACCGTGCCCTGCGCGGAGATCGCTTTCGACCACACCGGGAACTCCATCGACGTGAGATCCGCGACGTCACGAACGCCGGCGTCAATGAGGAGGCCGACCACGCCATGCGCGCGCGCCGATACAGCCAGCAGCTCGCCGAACATGCCGTCGGTCGATTCCGATGTCGTCGTCACGACGAGCACGTCGCCCGGACGACAGAGCTCGATCGCCGCGTGAATCATCAGGTTGTCGCCGGTCTGACAGGAGATCGTGATCGCACTCCCAGACACACGAGCGGTCGGATAGATCGGACGCATGTAGGGCCGCAACAGACCAGACCGAGCCTGCGCTTCATGGACAGTGGCGACTCCTAGCTGACCGAGCGTGCGGATGACGTCGGCGTCCGCACGCGAGATGTTCCTCACGATGGTTGGTTTCATCTGAATCCTCGAAGGCCCCAGGGCCCAGGCCTCAGGCCACAGGGCTGGGCCAGGAATCAGGACTGGGGCCTAGACCAGCCCTGAGGCCCGAGGCCTGAGCCCTGAGGCCTTATTGATTCGGGGATACACCTTGCGCGCGTTCCCCTCGAAGATCTTCGCGCGCGCCTCGCTCGAGATCGCGGCGGCGTCGACGTAGCGCTTGGTGTCGTCGTAGTAGTGTCCGGTCTCCGGATCGATGCCGCGCACAGCGCCTACCATCTCCGACCCGAACAGGACGTTCTCGGCCGGCACGATCTTCAGCAGCAGGTCGATCCCCGCCTGGTGATACACGCAGGTGTCGAAGAACACGTTGTTGCGAATGAGATCAGCGAGCAGCGGCCGCTTCATGTCCTGCGCGAGCCCGCGGTAGCGGCCCCAGTGGTACGGCACCGCGCCGCCGCCGTGCGGGATGATCATGCGCAGCGTCGGAAAGTCCTTGAACAGATCCGCCTGGATGAACTGCATGAATGCCGTCGTATCCGCGTTGAGGTAGTGCGCACCGGTCGCATGGAAGTTGGGATTGCACGACGCGCTCACGTGGACCATCGCCGGCACGTCGAGGTCGCACAGCGCCTCGTAGAACGGATACCAATAGCGATCGGTCAGCGGCGCAGCCGTCCAGCGTCCGCCCGAGGGATCGGGATTGAGATTGCAGCCGATGAAGCCGAACTCGTTGACGCAGCGTTTCAGCTCGTCGATGCAGTTGGCCAGCGGATCGCTGGGTGTCTGCGGCAGCTGGCAAACGCCGACGAAATTCTCCGGGAACAAGCCGCACACGCGGTGAATGAGATCGTTGCAGTGGCGCGACCAGTCGAGGCTCGTCTTCGCGTCGCCGATGTGATGCGCCATCGCCGACGCACGCGGGGAGAAGATCGTCACATCGGTGCCGCGATCGTTTTGAAATGTGAGCTGCGGCTTCACGCTCTCGCGAAGTTGATCGTCGGAAACTTTGATGGGCCCCGATGGAATCGCGACCGACGGATCCTTCAGTGCTGCGATCTGCGCGTCACGAAACGTTTGAAGTTCTTTGGGAGCGGTCGTGTAGTGACCGTGGCAGTCGATGACCATTGGAACGTTTGATTTTATCTGAAGCAACGAACGGCGGGTCTAAAGAACAAGACCCGCCCTACACTGTCGCAGGGCGGGTCCTGATTCCTTCCTGAATCCTGAATCCTGATTCCTACCTGATTCCTGCTTCCTGCTTCCTGATTCCTTCTAGAAGTCGATCTGCGCGCTGAACTTCACGAAGCGTGGCTGCAGCGTCGACTGCGGCGACAACCAGTTCGCCGAGGGATTGGTCGTGTTGATGACCGGGTTGAACGCCTGGTTGTAAGTCAGGATCGGCGCCGAGTTCAGGATGTTGTAGATGTCGAACCCGACGTTGGTGCGCGTCCGGCCGAAGCGAAGGATCTTCGCAAACCGGATGTCGACCTCGTTGACGCGATCGCCATACAGCTTGCCCGGCTCGACCAGGTTGACGCTCACGTTCGGCGCGTTGTTCGCGAACGCGCGGCCGAGCGTGGTCTGTCCCGATGTGAAGACCATGTTGGCCGCCAGCGGCGAACCCTGATCGCTGCGGAAGGTGCCCGACACGAGAACGTCGATCTTCGGAAGCGTGTACGAGCCGAGACCCGTGTACCGCGTCACCCATCCCGTCGTCGTGTTGCACCAGGGGTTGGTCGGGTTCTGCGCGCCGAGCACCGTGTATTCAGGCGCCAACGCTCGGGCGTCGCAGTAATTGGTTCGAGTCGCCCCGGTGTTGAGGCCGCCCTGGAACGTCAGACCGTTGCGAGGACGAGCGCTGACGTTGAGCAGGATGCCGTTGTACACCTGCGTGTAGTCACCGCCGCCATCGAGCGACGTCGCCAGTTTCGTCACGTTGTTCACCTGTGACGCCACGCCCTGCTGAACGTTATAGAGACCGCTGATCGTTCGGCCCTGAGCTTCTGACGGCAGTCGCGAGTCGCTCGGCGCCGTGATGCTGAACTGGTCGAAGTTGCCGAGCGGCTGCAACACGTTGTCGTCCCACGTGAAGTTCGTCAGCCAGCGCCGGTTGTATCCGATCTCGGCAGAGACTCTCGGGAGCAGCTGCTGCTGCACCGATGCGCCGATCTGCCAGTCGCCGGCCCGGACGCCCCACCCGCTGACCAGCTGCGGGTCGAGATCGCTCGTGAACTTCTCGCTCCCGAATGCAAGGTCGCTGATCTGCGCGCACGTATCGATGCTGCCGGTCGTCGCGGGACTCTGCGCGCCGGTATTCGACAGATCGCAGTCGGGCACGAAGTTGCCGTTGGCGTCGGTCCACGCCCGCGTGGCCGTCGTCGTCAGACGTCCACTCGGACGCAGCGTCGCATACGTGAGACCGTTCTGCGCCGCCTGGAGGTACTTGCCGACGTTGAATTTCAGCGAGGTCTTGCCGGTGCCGAAGAGATCCCACGCCAGACCGGCGCGCGGCGTGATGTCGTTGTAGCCGGTCACGCCGTCCGTCCGGTCGTAGTGCTTGGTGATCGGCAGGAAGCGAGTGGGACTGAGCGTCACCTCTGGGAAATAGCTCCAGGCACGGTCATACCGCAGTGCGCCCTGCAGCGTCATGCGCCCGAACGTGTACGACTCCTGCCCATAGAACGCGGCGTAATTCACCCGCTGCTGCAACGGAATCTGGTTGATCGTTTCGGTGATGCGGTTGGGAACAAGGTTGTTCACCTGGAACGTGAGGAACTGATCGTTGGTGTAGGTGAACTGGTTGTCGATCAGATGTCCGCCCTGATATCCGAACTTCATGTTGTGCGCACCGGTCACGTACGACGCCGATCCGCGCCAGCCGAGCGTGCCCTGGAAGTTCTGACGGTAGGTGCCGGAGCGGTACGCGAGATTCGCGATGCTGCCGTTGGTCGCACAGCCTGCCGTGCACTGCTCCGTCATGCCGACCAGCTGAGTGAAGTTGCTGCCCGGAAGTGGTGTGCCGCCCCACTGGCTCCAGTAGGTGCCGAAGCCGGCCTCGAGCAGAAGCTTGCTCGTCAGCGGCGACGTCCACGTCGCCTGCTGCACGCGCTGGCCGAAGCCGCTCAGGTACGTGCCGTTCTCAGGCGCCGCGGTGGGGCTGCACGGCGGATTGGATGCGCCCGCCGCGCCGCAGATGATCTCGTTGTCGCCCGAGTGCCGGCAGCCCGCGTCGGATCCGATCACGCCCGCACCCTGACACGGAATCTGCTGATCCCAGAACACACCGAACTTGTTCTTCGCATTGGGCTGCGCCGTGAGACGAATCGACGCGTTGCGCCAGCTGCCGGCCGCAACCGCGGGACGCGTCTTGTCCGCTACGTAGTTCCACGCCGTCGGGTCGCCCATGTTCGCGTTGGCGAACATGCCGGGAATGGTGCGATGGCTGCCCTGATCGCGGAACTGGAAGAAGAACCACAGCTTGTCCTTCGAGATCGGACCGCCGATGCCGAGGTTCGAATCCCACAGCTTGAACAGCTTGCCCGGCGTCGTCAGACCGGCGGCACGCAGATCATCGCTGTAGTTGTCGCCGACCATGCCCTGGGTGACGTTCGATTGATAGAAGCTGCCCTTGAACGCGTTGCCACCAGTCTTGGGCACGATGCTGAACGAGGGGCCGCCGACTTCGGCTTCACCCATGCCGCCGGAGGTCGTGGTCGCCACTTCCTGCGCGTTACTGATGTCGACCATGTAGCTCGACACGCCGCCGCCGTTGAACGCAGCACCCGTATTCAGACCATCGACCTGAATGCGCGCTTCGTTGTTGCGGCCACCCGCGCCGCCGAACACGAGCATGCCGGGCGTGACCTGAATATCGAGGTTCGCGCCTGCCTGCGTGATCGTCGACGGGATGAGCATCATGACGCCCGCGTACGATCGCGCCGCAGGCAGGTCCTTCATCACGTCGCCGCTGATGACTGTTTGCCGCCGCGTGCTCTGGGTATCGACGATCGGGCTCTCCCCGCTGACCGTGACCGTTTCCTCGAGCGAGCCGACCTTCAGGTCTGCATTGATGTTGGCCGTGAGGGCGCCGCTCAACTCCACGCCTTCGCGTTTGTAGGTATTAAAGCCGGTAAGCGTAAACGTAACCGTGTACGTGCCGGGTCGAAGATCGACGATGCGATACTGCCCGCTGCCGTCGCTGATGACGGTGCGGACTTTTTCGATGAGCGCTGGGCTCGAGGCTTCCACCGTGACACCAGGAAGCACCGCGCCTGAAGTGTCCTTGACGGTTCCTGTGATCGTCGCCTGCGCAAACGCGATGGTCGGCAACAGGACCATCAACGCCGCCACCTGCGCGATCCCTGCAAATCGCCGCATTCCCTATCCTCCTGAATGGACTCGCTGTCTCAACGCCCCCGCGCTCCTGCCGTCGCCTCCGGATGCCCGCCGACCGCCGCTCACGGCCATGTGCAAAGATGCCCTTGCCGGCTGACACCAGCACTTCGAGGACACCTTGACGGGCCCTGTTATTCAAGCCGTATGTCGTTGATATGTCAATCAATTAAGGGACGCCAGGGCTTCCCGGAAATGGGACGAAAAGCAGAACCAGGAAGTCGTGACAGAGGTGGGGCTGGACGGCGACGCGGTCGAGCAAATCGTACACGCTCGACGGAAGGCGACGCCGGGTCCGGAGCAACTGGACCCGGCCAACGGACGAGGGTTAATTGCGGGTGACTACGAACTCGCCCTTCTGGCCTCCCTGGGTCCAGGTGCCATGAAAGAGCTTGGTGTAGGCGCCAAGGTTCTCGAGCTTCCCGTCGACTGATATGGCAACCGGTTTGCCGGATGAGTCCTTGCCCTCGGCCGTGATCTTCACGCCCCAGGCCACCGGATTCGTGTAGTCGAACACGACCGACTTCACGGTGGCCCCGTTCGGCCCGGGGTTGATCGTGCCGGTGATCTCCTTGCCGTCCCAATCGAGGTTGAGCAGGATGCGATTGGGGCTGTTCTTCGGACCCCATTCGCCGCTCCACTGCCCCTTCATCGGATGACCAAACTGCGCTCCAACCGTCGCAGGAACTGCCACGATGATCGCGAACGCGAACACCAGTAAGACCCTTGATCGCATCGACGCTCCTACCGTGTGCCGCCGGACGGCTTCACGCCGGGCTGAGGACGAGGACCAAAGATCGGCTGGCCGAGATCGTCTTCCAGTCGATTGAGGTACCGGTTGTTTTCCTGGCAGATGTACTCGGGCAGCTCTCCGCCATCACGCCACGGAACGTCCCACGCCACCGTAAACGGCTTGGTGTACGCGCCCGGGTCGTTGATCGTCGCCTGATAGTGGAGCGTCTGTTTGCTCGGACGCGTCCACCGCTCGGTGACGGACATCTTGTCGGTATGCGGATGCCCGAAGTAATCGAGCCACGTGTTCTCGTTGAAACCGGTGTTCTCCACGACCAGCGTGTCTTTGCCTTCCCAGCGGCCGATGGAGTACCCGAGGTATGTCGGATTGAGGAGATCGCCTTCCGGGAACTTGCGACCGTCCATGTAGATCTCGCGCCAGATGTGAGTCGCCCCTTCGAAGATCATCACGATGCGGTTGTGTTCCGGCATCTGGATGATCTCCATCTGATAGGGCGTCGCCATCATGCGCGGACCACCAGGCGGGAGACAGTACCCCTCAGGGTCGTACTTCGACTCGTTCTTCGAGTTGTAGTCGTACATCGCCGCGGACCACGGCATCCACGGCATCCAGGGCTCCGACTTCGAACCACCGCGCCCACCACCACCGCCGCCTCCGGCGGCGCGTCCACCCCCGCCGGCACCGCGCGCCGCAGCGGCCGCCTGCCTGGCTTGTGCGATCGCCGGCAACGGCTGCCCGTCATCTCCGACGAGCTGCATGCCCATGTTGGTGATGTAGGGAACGGCCCACACGCCCTTCTCGCCGGGCACGCGTCCGAAGTTCACGGTACCATCAGCGAGACGTGGCGTTGGCAGCGCGGGTCCGGCCTGCCTGCCGCGTCCGCGCCCGCCTCCGCGACCGGCGGCCGCGGGCGCCCCACCTTCCTGACCGGCCTGACCGGGCGCCTGCTCCTGACCGAACACCCAGACGCTCGACGCAAACACCACGGCCGCCGTCGCGCCCATGAGCGCGGTACGAAGACTCGTTTTCAAGAAACGCTCCCTACTGCGTGTTGCCCTGGCTCGACGCGGCGAAGAGTCGCTGGCCGGTTTCCGCCAACGTGACCGCGCGCGCGTTGCCGGTCGGGCTGCCGTCCTTGGCGAGGCTGCCCTCGACAGTGACCTTGTCACCGACCTTCATCGTGTTACGCGTCCAGCCGGCGCGCATCAGGCCGTTCGGGCTGCCCATCTCCATGGCCCAGTTGGTGACCTTGCCGGTCTTCTCGTCCTTGACGTCGATGTAGAAGAACGTGTGCGGGTTCATCCACTCGACCTTGGTCACCTGGCCGGTCATCTTGAACGGCTTGTTCGCGTCAAACTCGGCCGAAAAAGAGTGATGCGCCATGATCCGCGCGCTCGCCAGCAGCGCGATCCCGGCGACGACAACAGCAAACTTGGTTCGCATCGAAACAATCCTCCAGGCGACGTACCCGACGTCCGGGCGTCCGGTGTTGTGCTCTTGGTACCGTTTAATACTGCGGGACGATTTCAGCCGATTACAGATCCAAAAATTCCCCAGGACCCCAATTCCTCAGGACCCTATTCCTCAGGATCTTCCCACGGCAGGCGACTGCCGCGACTGCTTGACACAATTCGGGCGATTATTGTCGCCGGGTGTCGCGCGCGCTGTCAATGGTTGGGGATGGCGTACGGCAGGGTGGTCAAAGGTCGGTGAGTCAAGACCTTATCAACCTGCCGCGATCCTCGATCCTGGTCGCGGGATCAGTTCAGCTGCGACAGATCCAGCGGCCCCTGGCGCAGACGTCGATCGCTGCGGTAGAACGTGCGGCCCGTCGCCTTGCGCAGCTTGAAGTACGGCTGCAGCACTTCCATCGCGTGCTCCATCCCCACTTCGAGATGACGACGCACTTCGTCGGCGGCACGCGTCGGATCACCACTGCACAACGCGTCGGCGAGTTCCTGATGTCGTGTCGGCGAGTCCTCTGGTTTCGGTGTGCGCATCACACAGAACCAGATCGACGCGAGCGCGTGCGTCTTCTCGATCGCATCGAGCAGCGCGGGACACCGCGCACACTGCGCGATGCGCGCGTGCAGCTTCTGATGCACCGATTGATAGAGCGGACGGTCCATGCCCATCGACAGCGCATCGACGCGAACCGCAAGCTTCTTCAACTCGGAGCGCTCACTCGCGGTCGCGACTTTCGCGAAGCGCATCGCGGCCTGTACTTCGAGCGCTTCACGGACGACGTAGTGGCCCTTCACGTCTTCGGGTGAGGGAATGCGTACGCGCGTGCCCGCGCGCGGCCGGCTCTCGAGCAGCCCTTCGATCTCGAGCCGAAGCAGCGCTTCCGATACGGGCAGAAAGCTCATACTCAGCTCCGCCGCGAGCTTGCGTCGTGAGATGACCTGCCCGAGCACGATGTCGCCGCGGAGAATCCGTTGACGTACGACCGAGTACGCCTCGGAGGCGAGACTGGCTTGTTCAGCATCCTTCATGGGTTGCCCCGCTTTCGCATCTGGCCGCACGCGCTTTCCCTGGGCCATACCCGCTGATGAGTGATTTTATGAGAGAAACACGTATTTTTGACGTATAGATTGGACGAAAGAAACATCGACACGGTTTGCGCGTGCGGATGAAGCCCTTCGGATGCTTGGTGAGGGACACTGTCCGTTTTCGAGAATCGCGACGCAAACCGAGGCCGCGAGATCGCGCTCTTCATTACGGTGCTTCCCGCGATCTCCCCGATCGCCCGACCCGCTCGTCTTTCTCGCCGGCGGGCCGCCGCCAGGCCGCGGCGCAGTTGGCGAGACAAATTCGTGAAATCGTCAGACGCGTCCAGGCTCGAGCGCTACGACGCGAAGGAGGGAGCGGAGGTTACGGAGGAAACGGATTAACAGGAGACACGGAGGAACGGAGAACGGACGGAGGCTGACTGTTGACATGCACAGGGCACGCGGCACCATCCGCGTCGAAATCGATTGCGAGTGCGCGCCTCCGTCAGGTCTCCGTTGCTCCGTGTCTCCTGTTAATCCGTTTCCTCCGTACACTCCGTTACCTGCCGACCGCGAAAGAGGGAGCTGATGAACAAACCCGCTACGTTCATCGTTGCGCTCATACTGGGATCGTTGCTCGCCGCACAGCAGCGACCGGCGACGGTTGTCGAGT
>DATFRP010000002.1:0-113059 GCA_035263125.1 Vicinamibacterales bacterium | reverse complement strand
TCGTTCGAGATCACCTGCGCGGTGCCGGTCTTTCCCGATACGTCTCGACCCTCGATCTTCGCGCGGCCGCCCGTGCCGGCCCCGGTGTTGACCACCATCCACAATCCGTCGTGCAGCGCTGCGAGCGTGTCGGGCCGGAAGGCGACGCGGTCTGCGACCGTCTTCGCGGGAACGGGCTTCCAACCCTGTCCTTCGTCGATAGCCTTGATCACGTGTGGCGTCACTCGGGTGCCACCATTCGCAATCGTCGTGATCATCTCCGCCAGCGATGCGGGCGTCACGGACACCTGCCCCTGGCCGATCGACACCGAGATCGTTTCGCCCGGATACCATCGCTCGCCCGTGCGCTTCAGTTTCCACTCGGTGCTCGGCACGATGCTCTCCTGCTCGTTCGGGAGATCGATGCCGGTCTTGCCGGCGAGACCGAGCTTCTCCGCCCACTTGTGGATCTTGTCCACGCCCAGCATGTTGCCCAGCGTGTAGAAGTAGACGTTGCACGACTTCTCGAGCGCGTGGCGCATATCGACCACGCCGTGGCCGCCTTTGAGATGGCACTTGTAGTAGCGGCCGTAGAACGTCGCACCGCCAGGACAGTTCACCTTGAAGTCCGGAGTGACGATCCCCTCTTCGAGCGCCGCGGTCGCGACGACGAGCTTGAACGTCGATCCCGGCGAGTAGCGTCCCTGCAGCACGCGGTTCTGCAGCGGCTTCAACTTGTCGCTGTTGAGCGACGCCCACGTCGTGCGATCGATGCCGGCGGCAAAGTCGTTCGGATCGTACGAGGGCAGGCTCACATACGTGAGGACCTCGCCGTTGCGCGGGTCCATGATGAGCGCAGCGCCGTTGAAGCCGGCGCGGCGGAATCCATCCTCGGCGGCCTTCTGCAGATCGGCGTCGATCGTGAGCTCGACGCGCCGACCTTCGGTCGGCTGGATCTCGTCGAGCGTGCTGATTTCGCGTCCCATGCTGTTGACGACGACACGCTTGGCGCCGTCCTCGCCCATGAGCAGATTGTTGTAGGCACGTTCGATGCCCTGCTGGCCGATGATCGCGCCCTGCTGTGCGGCGCCGTTTTCCACCTGTACGTCGCTGGCCTCACCGACGTAGCCGAACAAGTGCGCGGCCATCGCATCGGAGGGGTACTTCCGCGTGGGCACTTCTTCGACGCGGACGTCGGGCAGCTCGAAATCGAGACGCCGCGCGGTGATGGCGGCGACTTGCGCGAGCGAGGCATCCTCGATCACGACGATCGGCCGGTAGCTCGGCTCGCCGCGATGACGGTCGATGACCGTTCTGATCTGCTTCTCGTCGACGCCCGCCACTTTCGCAAGCAGCTGCACCGTGCGGTTCAGGTCCTTGGTGTGCTCGCGCATGATCGAGACGGTGAACGAATTGCGATTCTCGACGAGCACCTTGCCGTTGCGGTCGAACAACACGCCACGCGGTGCCCGCAGCGCGAGCGTCCGCTGGTGGTTGTTCTCCGCCATCTCCTCGTACCTCGCTCCCTGAGCGATCTGCAGCACCCAGAAGCAGATGCCGAGGGCGGCAAAGACGATCACCGCCGCCACCTGCAATGTGACGAGTCGCGTACCGATTCGCCTTCGATCTTCCGCAACAGCCATAAGAAAATCCTATAGGAATCAGGAATCAGGAATCAGGAATGCCTCCTGATTCCTGATTCAAAGTCTCGATCTTCTCCCTGTGCGCCGACGTTCCACTATCCCCGGAAACGCCTCGACGATCGAAAACACGATCATGCCGACGATCGCGTTGCCCAGTGCCTGCGTCGCCACCGCCTTCCACGGCGACGGAAAACTTCGCTGCTGAAGCAGCACGTAGATTCCCATGAACAACGCCTGATATCCGACGGTCGCACCCAGGAAAATCACGAGCCGCGGGAGCGCCGCGGTGACGATGAACTGCTGGCCCAATGCACCCACGACGAATCCGACGGTCGCCTTCGACAGCCCGCCGATGCCGATCACACCGGTCGACAGCGCATCCTGAATCAGCCCTGCGACGCTGCCCGCCATCATGCCGCTCACCGGACCGGCCGTGAGCGCGATATACACCACCGCGACGAGCACTAGATCGACCGCCGCGCTGCCGCCGACGACAAACTTCGCCAGCGTCGTCTGCAGCGCCAGCGCGAGCGCGATGGCGATCAATACGCCCGCTGCCCTCATTGCACCCGGGGCGCCGCGGGCAACGGCGGCGTCGAGGCCGCCCCATCGGGCGCTCTGTCCGCCGCCGGGCTCGTGACGGCAGGCTTGCGAGCCGGCGGGTCCGGTTTGCGAGCCACCTCCGCCTTCGAAGCCGCAGCATCCGGCTTGACCGCGGCAGCCTCCGTCTTGTGCGGGCGCGGTCCGACCTCGGTCGCCGGCGGCGTGGCCACAACCAGCACCGCTTCGAGGTTGGAGAACTCCACCGCCGGTCGGATCATAACGTCAGTGAGCTGTCCCGCGTGACGCTCGAACGATTCTATCTGACCAATGGGAAACCCTTTCGGGTAGATGCCTTCGATTCCGGAGGTCACCACGCGGTCCCCGACCTTGATTTCCGCGGTGCCGGGCACGTGATCGAGACGCAGGCGATCGGTCCCCATTCCCACCAACACCCCCTGCGCGCGCGATCGCTCGAGCAACGCGCCGGCCGCCGCATCGCGATCGATTAGGAGCTGGACTTTCGAGGCTCTGGGCGTCGGCAGCACGACCCGGCCCACGATCCCCGCCGGCGAAATCACCGCCATGTCCTGCGCGATGCCGTCGCCCGTACCCTTGTCGATCGTGATCGTGCGGAATTCCGGGCTCGCCCCTCCGGCGATCACGGAGGCCGCCATGGTCGACAGCTTGGTCGCCGCGCGGAGATCCAGGAGCTGCTGCAGCGTGCGTGTCTGCTCGGCGACTGCACGTTCCTGCTGCAGTCCGACCCGCAGCTTCGCGACCTCGTCGCGCAGCTCGGCGTTCTCGCGGCGAATCTCCTGCAGCGCGAAGTAGTTCGACCACACGTCACGCATCGACCCGATCGCGGTCGTCGAGGCGCGCTGCACTTCGGCGAATGCGCCAAACGTGAGCATCTCGATCACCGAGATGCCGCGTCGCGTGCTCACCTGCGCCGAAATGAGCAGAATGTGTCCGACGGTCACCGCCATGAACAACCAGCCGGTGTGCTGTCGGCGATCGAGAAAAGCCATATCGTGCTTAGTCGATCGAGATTTTTCGGAGCAGATTGAAATCCGACAGCATCTTGCCCGCGCCGAGCACGACCGACGACAACGGATCTTCGGCCATCGCCAGCGGCAGCCCGGTCTCCTCCCGCAGCCGCTTGTCGAGGTTCTTCAGCATCGAGCCGCCGCCGGTGAGCACGATGCCACGATCAACGATATCGGCCGATAGCTCCGGCGGCGTACGCTCGAGCGCCACCCGCACGGCATCGACGATCACGTTCACCGTTTCGGTCAATGCCTCCCGAATCTCCTCATCGCTGATGGTGATCGTCTTGGGCACGCCCTCAATCAAGTGGCGCCCCTTGATCTCCATCGTCATCTTCTCGTCGAGAGGATAGGCGGAGCCGATCTCCATCTTGATCTGTTCGGCCGTTCGTTCGCCGATGAGCAGGTTGTACGTCTTCTTGATGTACTGGATGATCGCCTCGTCCATCTCGTTACCGGCCACGCGGACGGCCTTGCTGTAGACGATTCCTGCCAGCGAGATCACAGCGATGTCGGTGGTCCCGCCGCCGATGTCGACGATCATGTTGCCCGACGGCTCGGTGATCGGCATGCCGGCGCCGATGGCTGCCGCCATCGCCTCCTCGACCAGATGCACTTCGCTGGCCTTGGCGCGGTACGCGCTGTCCTTGACCGCGCGTTTCTCGACCTGCGTGATCTCGGACGGCACGCCGATCACGATGCGCGGGCGCACCCAGACATTGCGGTTGTGTGCTTTCTTGATGAAGTAGGTCAGCATCTTCTCGGTGACCTCGAAGTCGGCAATGACTCCATCCTTCATCGGCTTGATCGCCACGATGTTGCCCGGCGTCCGCCCAAGCATGTCTTTGGCTTCCCTGCCAACCGCCTCGACGCGACCGTTCACCTTGTTGATCGCCACGATCGAGGGCTCGTTGACGACGATGCCCTTACCGCGCGCGTACACGCAGGTGTTCGCAGTCCCGAGATCGATCGCCAGATCGCTGGAGAAAAGTGAGAAAAACGAACCGAGAGGCAACGCTACGAGCCCTCCTGGGCAATGTGTAAGCCGTCTTTGCCGGCAGCCTTGACGCGATACATGGCCATATCGGCCGCTTTGACCAATTCTTCCGCAGTTTTGGGCTTTTCCGGGAACAAAGTTGCAACGCCGATCGAGGCGGTCTGCCGGACGGCGAGTCCCTCCGAGGCCAGGAATCGAGTCGTCCGCAATGTGTCGAGGATGCGTTGCGCCACGGACACGGCGCCCGCAGTATCCGTGTCGGGAAGAATCAACGAGAATTCGTCGCCGCCGAAGCGCGCAACCGTGTCGGTTTCGCGGGCGCACGCTCTGATGAGTGCCGCGGCTTCGACGAGCACTTTGCTGCCACACAGGTGTCCGTGCTGGTCGTTGACCTGCTTGAACGTGTCGAGGTCGAGGAACAGCAGCGACAGCGGCCGGCCGTTTCGAACCGCGCGTTTCGCTTCGATGCGCAGCACTTTATTGAGGTGCCGCGAGTTGAACAACCGCGTCAGATCGTCGGTGACCGACAGGGCTTCCGCTTTCTGCAGCGACAGCGCGTTGTCGAGCGCGATTGCCGACGGTTCGAGCAGCGCACGCAGCGCCATCACAAGAGACGGGCCCATCGACGGTGCCGTCGCGGATGGCAGCGCATCCAGCGCGACGAGCGCGCCGATGCAGCGGTTGCGGCTCAGCAGCGGGAACGCGAATGCCGCCCCCGAGCCGCTCGAGCTCGTTCTCGGGTCCTTGGCCAAATTCGCGGAAAAGAACTCCACGCCATGACGCATGACCCAGCCCGCACTGGCCCACAAGGCGGGACTCAATGCCGGCACGAGCCCGGCATCGGCCAGCACATTGGGATCGCCGTCGATGTCGTTGGCCACAACAACCCAGCAGGAGGCTGGGACCCATTCCTGCGCCTGACGAACCAGCCACTCGGACACTTTCCGGGGATCGAGCGAGGCGTTGGCCTCGCGCACCGCTTCGATGATCGCCTCGCTCCGGGCGATGCGGGATCGCAGCGCGCGGGCGCGAGCCTTGACCCGGGCGGCCAGATCTGGCCGTCTGGCGCTCCGGACCGCACGTGGCCCCGCGTCGCGCTTGCTGGAAATTGCTGTCACTGTCGAAGATGGGAGTGCGCCGCCGCGCCCGTACGGCAAGCCGCTTGAAAGGAGTTAAGTCCTTTTGGTCGTATCAAATAATATCACAAGGCTTCCGGCCGCCTGGCGCCGCGACGCGCAGACGGCCGTCGACGTTCGTGCCCCCTCGGACCTCTTATCGGACGGTCCCGCAACTAGTTGCAGCTTCGATAGTTCGTGTCGTACATTAAAGGTTTCAGACCGCGGGCGGGAGGCTCACCGTCTGAATCTGTCAGAAGGATTTCGCTCATGACCATGCTCGATCGGATGCGCCGCCACAAGAACATCCTCAAGTGGACGCTGGCGCTCGTGGTGTTGACGTTCGTACTGCTGTACGTGCCCGACTTCCTGCAGAACAACCCACTCGGTGCCGGAGCCGCGCCGCGCGAAGTCGTCGCCGAAGTGGGCAACGTGCAGCTGAAGGCCGGCGACTTCCAGCAGCGGTATCTGGCCCAGGTCAACGCCTACCGAGCGCAGTTCGGCGGCAGCATCAACAGCCAGCTCCTTCGACAGCTCGGCGTCGAGCAGCAGGTGTTGCGGCAGATGATCGAGGAAGAGATCGCGATCAAGGAAGCCAATCGCCACGGCATCACCGTGAGCGACGACGAACTGGCGCAGCAGATCTTTTCACTCCCGGGCCTGCAGGAGAACGGCCGTTTCATCGGCGAGGCGCGCTACGAGCAGCTGCTCCAGAGTCAGACGCCTCCGATGACCAAGAGCCAGTTCGAGGAGAGCCTGCGACGCAGCATGGTGCTCGAGAAGCTGCGCGCGGCGATCACCGACTGGATGGCGATCTCGGATGCCGAACTCGAGAAGGAATACCGTCAGCGCAATGAGAAGGTGAAGATGCAGGTGGTCGCCGTGACGGCAGACGCCTTCCGCGACAAGGTGACGGTCACTGACGCCGACGTCGCGGCGCACTACAACGCGCACTCAGCCGAATACCGCATGGGCGAACAGCGGAAGATCAAGTATCTGCTGCTCGATCGCGAGCAGGCGCGTCTCAAGGTCGCCGTGCCGCCCCACGACATCGAGCGCTCCTACAACGACAACCTCCAGCAGTACCAGACGCCGGAGCAGGTGCGCGCCAGCCACATCCTGCTCGAGACCGCAGGCAAGAACGATGCGGACGTGAGGAAGCGCGCCGAGGACATCCTGAAACAGGCCAAGGGCGGCGCCGACTTCGCGGAGCTCGCGAAGAAGTATTCGGAGGACAAAGGCTCGAAGGCCAACGGCGGCGATCTCGACTACTTCGGTCGCGGCCGCATGGTGCCGGAATTCGAGAAGGTCGCGTTCGAGATGATGCCCGGCCAGATCAGCGATCTCGTGAAGTCGCAGTTCGGCTACCACATCATCAAGGTCACCGATCGGCGACCGGCATCGACGCGCACGCTCGATGAAGTGCGACCGCAGATTCAGCAGCAGCTGGCGATGGAGATCGCCGATCAGCGGATCACCGATCAGGCGCGCGCGCTCGAGAAGCGGATCAAGGGGCCGGACGATCTGGCTGCGGCCGCCAAGGAAGCCGGCCTGACGGTGCAGGAGTCTGGGCTCTTCCAGCGCAACGATCCGGTGCCGGGACTGGGCGCCGCGCCCGACGTGGCTGCCGAGGCGTTCCGACTCGAGAGCGGGAAGGTCAGCAGCGCGATCGCCACGGCCCGAGGTCCGGTCTTCATCAGCGTCTCCGAGAAGAAGGATCCGTATGTGCCGAAGCTGGACGAGGTGAAGAGCCGCGTGCACGACGATCTCGTGCGCCTGCGCGCCACGGAGATGAGCCGTCAACGTGCCACGGACATCGCCGGCGCGCTCAAGTCCGCGGGCAGCAACTTCGCTGCGGCTGCCAAAGCGCAGGGCCTCACGGCCAAGGACACCGAGCTCCTCCCGCGTGCATCGACGATTCCCGATGTCGGTGTCAGCCCCGAGATCGACAAGGTGGTCTACACGCTTCCGGTCGGCGCGGTGACCGATCCGATTCAAACGCCCGAAGGCACGGTGATCGTACGCATCGTCGAGCGCGAAGATGTGACGCCGGAAAAACTCCGACAAGCGCGTGAGGCGTTCCGCGCAGAGCTGCTCAACGAGCGGCGCGGACGCTTCTTCAACGCCTACATGAACAAAGCGCGCGAGGGCGTGAAGATCGAAGTCAACGACGACGTGCTCCGCCGACTCACGGCGGCGTCGCGGTCGTAGTGTAGGCCGGGCCTTTCAGGCCCGGCGTGATCCTTTTCAGGCCCGGCGTGATCATCGAACGAACGTAAAAGGCATCAGCGCGAGCGGTTCGCCGCGCTGAAACAGTCTCACTGGCGCGGTGACGGCACCTACTGCGCGGGTGTCAGCGCCGAACACGAGGTTCCACATACCGGCGCGGCTCGATCCGAATTCATCCGACAGCGTTTCAAACAGACTGCGGCGACCGGGGAACTCGACGAGCTCGACGTCCTCGTTTGCCGGGATGTGCGCGCGCTCCTTGGCAATCCCGATTGCCGTGTCGAGTCCGCCCAACAGGTCGACCAGCCCGTTCTCGCGCGCCTGCGCACCGGTCCACACGCGTCCCTGCGCCACGGTGTCAATCTGTTCGGGCGTGGTCTTCCGCGACTGGGCGGTCTTCTCGACGAAGTCCTCGTAGAACCCCTGCATCAACTGCAGCGTCTTGGCGCGCTGCGCGGGCGTGAACGGTGTAAACGGTGACTCGATATCCGCATTCGCTCCCGCGGTCACCGTCCCCGTCGTCACGCCGATCTTGCCGAGCGTGCCGCCGATGGCGAGCTTGCCAGTGAAGATTCCGATCGACCCGGTCAGCGTCCCTGGCTGCGCGACGATCACCTGACCCGGCAGCGCGATGTAGTATCCGCCCGACGCGGCGAGATCCGACATCGAGGTGATGAGCGGACGCGACGGCTTCTGGTCGCGGGTGATCATCAGCTCGCGCCAGATGACGTCGGAGGCAATCGACGAACCGCCGGGGCTGTCGATCCGAAGGACGATCGCCTTGATGGAGTCGTCATCGCGCACGCGGCGAATCTGCTCCACCATCGTGTCCGACCCGAGGACCGATCCGTTCAGCGGATCGAAGCCGCTCTTCCCCGAGCTGATCGTGCCGACGGCGTACAGCACCGCGATGCGCGAGCGGCCACTCCCGAGCCTCGGGCCGGCGGCGCGCTGATAGTCGGTCCCTTCGATCCAGAAGTCCTTGCTCCTCGCGTGAAGCGTCGGCACGCGATCGTCGAGCTCGTCCTCGTACGCGAGATCGTCGACGAGACCGACGCGCAGCGCTTCTTCGGGCACGAACGGGCCCTGATCGAGCAGTGCTTTCACCTCTGCCTCGGACTTCTTGCGGGCCTGCGCGATGCCCTTCACGAGCTGATCGTACATGTCACGATTGAGCGACTCGGCCATCTCGCGGTGCGCCTTGGTGAACCCCTTTTCTGTCAGCTGATTGGTCGCCGACTTGTAGTCGCCGATGTGGATGAAGTCGGGGTATGCTCCGATCTTGTCGAACATCCCGCGCAGAAAAATCTCGTACGACGCGACGCCCTTCAGATCGAGTGGGCTGCTCGGCAGCAGGAACACCTGATTGGCGGCGGTCGCCAGGTAGTATTCGCGGTCGCCGCCGTACTCGAGGAAGGCCACGACCGACTTCCCCGATTTCCGGAAGTCGAGCACGGCATCGCGCAGCTCCTGCACCTTGGCCCAGTACGGCAGTTGCAGCGCATTCGGCTTCAACAGCACGGTCTTGATGCGGGCATCGGACTTCGCACGCCGCAATGTCTCGACGAACGCACGGACCGTGTTCGGCTCGCGTCCGAACAGCTGCCCGACAACGTCGTAGGGCGCGACTTCCTGCAGATCACCACCGGGCCTCAGCACCAGCGTTGCCGATGCAGGCACCGAGGGTCCGCGCGACACCGCCTGATACATCAACACGACCGAACCCATCGAAACGAGCGCAGCCGCACCGATGAAGATGAGCACGAACCGAACGCCGCGGGCGAGAGCCACGAGAATCCTCCTCGATGGGGTCGGGAGTCATTTCCGAATTGGAAATGACTCCCGACCCCATTACACGATCGGTATTGTAAAGCTCCTATAATCGAGGTTTGGTTGCATCTCTCGAGATCAAGATGTTGATGCGCGTGACGACCAGCTTCCTCATGGTCCTGCTCGTGCTCGTGTTGGCGGCATGCCGGGAAGAGACCGATCGTCCGCCGCAAACGGAGGACACAACCGTGGGCCAGTCGAACATCACCGAACTCGTCAAAGTGGACGAGCAAGTTGGAACCGGCAACGAGGCGGTCGCCGGCCGTCGGGTCACCGTCCACTACACCGGCTGGCTCTACGACGAAGGTCGGCCGGATCACAAGGGGACGAAGTTCGACAGCTCGCGTGATCGCAACGAACCGTTCCCATTCCGACTTGGCGCCGGCGACGTCATCCGCGGATGGGACGACGGCGTCGCGGGCATGAAGGTGGGCGGACGAAGAACGTTGACGATTCCGCCGAGCCTCGGATACGGGAGCCGCGGCGCCGGCGGCGTCATCCCGCCGAACGCCACGCTGATCTTTGACGTCGAGCTGCTGGACGTACGTTAGCCACGACGCGCGCGGAGATCGTGGCCACAACGCACACAACGATTACGAAGAAGGCCACCAGGAACACGAAGACCACAGACGATCTCGTCGTCGAGATCGATGCCATCGGGGCGTCCGGCGAGGGACTCGCGAGGGTTGGCCGTCGTCGCGTGTCGGTTCCGCTGACGATCCCAGGCGAGCGTGTGCGCGTGCAGTTGGAGCGCGCGCACGAAGGACACGCCGCCGCGACGCTGATTGAAGTCCTGCGTCCCTCCCCACATCGAGTCTCGGCACGCTGCGCACACTTTGCGCCGGGCGCGGGTCCGGCATGCGGCGGCTGCTCGTGGCAGCACATCGCATACCCCGAGCAACTGCGGCTGAAGACTGATCTGCTCTTACGGCTCATACGTTCGGCCGTGCCCGATGCACCCGCACCCCGGCCGATGCTCGTTGCCACTTCGCTCGACAACCCGTGGCAGTACCGTCACAAGGTCCATTTCGTCTTCGGAGCGGTTGACCGTCGCCAGCACGACCTCGCCATGGGTCATTACGCACGCGGGTCGAGGCGCATCGTCGCCATCAGCGAATGCCCGGTGCACGATGACCGCGGCAACGCCATCGCGTTCGCCGTACGCGACGCGTGCCGAGCGGCGCGAGCAGGGCGAACGTTGAAGAGCGTCGCGGTCCGTGTGGGAAGCGGGACGTCGGAAACGATGGCCACGCTCGTCGTGACGGAGACCGGTGAGAAACCGCTGCGCGCGGCAACCAAGGCGCTGCTCTCGGGAGACGCGGCGCCGACGTCGCTGCATCTCAACGTGCATCCGAAGGGAGACGCCTTCATCTTCGGCCGTGAGACTCGCCAGCTCGCGGGACCCGCACGCATGCGTGAGGACGTCGAGGGCATTTCGTTTCTGATCTCGTCCACTGCGTTCTTCCAGACCAACGTGCGGGCCGCTGCACTTCTCGTGCAGCTCGTGCTCGACGCCGTCCCGGAACACGCAACCGTACTCGACCTCTACGCCGGTGCGGGCCTCTTCGCACTTCCGCTCGCACATCGCGGTCACCGCGTCGTCGCGATCGAAGAGAACCGCGCTGCGGTCGCCGACGGCATCGCGAGCCGCGATCTGAACCGCATTCCCGAAGACCGTTGCCGTTTCATCGCGGCGCCGGTCGAACGGGCGCTGGTCAACGCTCGCGGGGCTGATGTCGTGGTGCTGGATCCGCCGCGAGAAGGATGCGAGCGCCCGGTGCTGAAGGCAATCTTCAGCACGATCGCACCGCCTCTTGCCCTGTACGTCTCGTGCAATCCCGAAGCGCTCGCGCGCGACCTCGCGATCATCACGACGCACGGATACACGGTGGCGGCGATTCAACCCGTCGACATGTTTCCGCATACGGCGCATATCGAAGCGGTGGTGGTGCTGGCATCAGAAGGCATCAGGAAGCAGGCATCAGGAAGCAGGCATCAGGAAGCAGGCATGGGCTAGGAACCAGCAGGCGGGGTGAGAATTCAGGACTGATTCCTGAGAGAATACCCGCGCATGAAACGAGCCGCGTGCATCATCACCGTGCTCCTTACCGGCAGTCTCGTGTCGACGCAGCCAGCCCCGGAATCGCGCAACATGGTGCTCGTCGGTCACAACGACTTGAACGGGCATGGTGACGGCGGCGAAGGGCTCGCCCTGCAGCAATGGCCTGACGGGCGTCGGGTGCTCTATCTCGCCCACGAAGCGCCGGAGCGCTGTCTCAGCATCATCGACGTCACGCGTCCTGAGAATCCGGTTCTCGTCAACCAGATTCCATCCGCGGCGCCCGGCATCACACGGTGCAACTCGCTCGGACTCTCGGGCAACGTGCTCGCCGTCGCGAATCAGGCGGCGAAGGCAGGCGGCAAGCCGGCAGGCATGTGGGTGCTCGATGTGTCCGACTTCACTCGCGTCTCGACGGCGAAGAGCCTCGAGGATCTGAAACTCTCGTTCTTCGACACATCGGGCCCGCAGTCGCGCGGCGTGCACAACCTGTGGTTCGTCGATGGCGCGTTCGCGCATTTGACGACCGGCATGCCCGACTTCGTCCCGACCAATGAGAACGACGATCAGTTCTGGGTGACCGTCGATCTTCGCAATCCTCGACAGCCTCGCGAGGTGGGACGCTGGTGGCTGCCGGGCACGCGCAAGGGCGACAGCTGTCTGCCCGGCTGTCTGCCGCCTCGCCACGCGCCATTCGACGATGGCTATCGACCGCATCAGATCGAGATCTGGCCCGATCACGCCGACCGCGCGTACGTGGCGTACATCGACGGCGGCGCGATGATCTTCGACGTCTCCGGCCTCGCGCAGGTGGCATCGGGCCGGGCGCGGTCGTACACGCCGCGACTGATCAGCCGCGTGCAGTTCCATCCGCCATATCCCGCGTGGACGCACACGTTCCAGCCGATGTTTTCGCGCAAGCTCGCGTGGGCGTCGGATGAAGACACGCAGGACAACTGCAAAGACGCACCGAAGCTGGTCTGGTTGATCGACATCCGCGCGGAAACCAATCCGGTCATCATCGACACCGCACCGCTCCATCCCGACGATGGAAAGCGCTGCAGCGCGGGCGGGAGATTCGGCGCGCACAACCTGCATCCCAATCTGCCGGGACCGCTCTACGCGCGGCTCGAGAACACGACCGTCGCCAGCTGGTTCAACGGAGGCGTGCGGCTGTTTCGCGCGGCGCCCGGCCCAGCCGGCATCGATGCGCCGGCGCACATCGAAGAGATCGGCTACTACATCCCGGACGCCCCTGCTGGAAACCCTAGCAAGACCATTCAGATCAATCACGCGATCGTCGATGAGAAGGGCCTCATCTATGCCAACGATCGCTTTCGCGGCGGACTCTACATCCTCAGATACACAGGCACGATTCCTCTGGATTAGCTATGCTGCACAGTTGGGCTTCTTCGCTCGAGTAAGTGCGTCCAGCTCGAGCGTCAAAGCTCATCGGCACGCTCTTTTGTAGAATGCGTGCACTCTGCTCCCCATGCAGAGGTAGTGAATGATCAGCGTCCTCGTGGTCGACGCTGACGACGACGCCCTCCGGACCATTGGTGAGATTCTGCATAGCGCAGGTCTCGGTGCTGTGCTTGCGAGCACCGGACTCCATGCGCTGACGCTCTACCGTCAGGTCCCGGTCGATGTCGTCGTTGTCGACCTTCGTCTGTCCGACTTTGCTGGTATCGAAATGTTGCGGGCGTTTCGCGATGAGCGATCAGGCGTGCCTGTGATCGTGACCGGCGTCGCGTCTCCTGGTGCGGCGATCGAAGCGGGGCGGTTGGGCGCGGCTGAGTATCTCGAAAAACCGCTGCGTGCCGATCAGCTCATCGGGGCCGTGCTGTCGCACGTGCCGATGATGCGCCATCTCAGATGGTCTGGACCATCTGAGTCCAGCTGGACGCATCCGCAGGTGCTGCATGCCGTGAAGGCCATCGACGGTCGGTATTGGGACGCGGAGCTCAGTGTGCGATCGCTGGCGCGCGAGCTCGGCCTGTCGACCGAGCACTTGTGCCGTGTGCTGAAGCGACAGACAGGTGGAACCTTCGTCACACTTCTTCGTCGCGCGCGCATTCGCGCCGCGTGTCGCCTGCTGACCACGACCACGTTGTGCATGAAAGAGATCGCCGCACACGTCGGGTTCACGAGTCCGAACCGCTTCGCACGCGACTTCAAGAAGTTGTGTGGCGTCACTCCGTCGGTCTATCGCATCGATGCGATGCGAAGCAGCATATCTCCCGACAACTCCGAACGCGCAGGCGTGTCCGAATCCTGAACCTGCAATCCACCGACGTCAATTTTCGACAAGCAATATCAACGAGCCGCAAGCCTTCGCGCTTGTCTTGCGCGAAAGGACAGGCAGAATAGCAAACGCTTGGTGTTGCTCCCCGCCATCGTCTGATCACGCGCATCCATTGCTCCTTCGACGCACACAGCGCGAAGGCGGCACCGCGGTAATCACGCGCCTGATCGCTCTGTCATCGCCCGTTCGGGGGAAAGGGTCTGCAATGCGCAGTGTCTTTGCAGTGGGAGTGTGTGTTTCGACGATCGCGCTCGCGCTCGTCATCACGTTCAACGATCGCGTCTGGACGCAACAGAGGGCGGAAGGCGCCTTGCTCTCAGCCTCGGCGACGGATCCCGGCGCGCGCGCAACCACCGTCGGCAGCATACCGGTGACCGAGGCGTCGACCGGATTCGAGGTGGCGTCGAACGGTTTTGCCGAGGAGTTCTGTGCGAACCAGGCCGCGCTGTCGCATTCCACGAATTCGCCGGACATTCCCGCTGACGAGTGTTCGTTTGAAGCGGCGGTCGGCGAGTTCGACGCGCACGAGGGAATAGACGACGGAATCGGGCCCGTCTTCAACGCGAATGGCTGCGGGGAATGCCACGGGAACCCGGTGCTCGGCGGATCCAGTCAGGTCGTCGAACGCCGTGCGGGTTTCTTCAGTTTCCAGACTGGTTTCGTCGATCACCCGGGAGGGTCGCTCATCCACGATCGAGCGATCGATCCCTCGATCCAGGAGACGGTGATCGACTCGAGGAGCAATGTGGTCGCGTTCCGATCATCCCTGAGTGTACTGGGTCCCGGATTCGTGGAAGCGATCGGCAGCCCGACGCTCTCTAACATCGCGGCGCAGCAGCCGTCATCGATGCGAGGCCAGGTCATCAACGTGGCAGTCTTCGAGCAGCCCGGTGCGACGCGTGCCGGCCGCTTCGGCTGGAAGGATCAGCAGGCGAGCCTGCTGTCGTTCTCTGCCGATGCGTACTTGAACGAGATGGGGATCACGAGCCCGCTGCAGCCGACAGAGAACACGTCGAACGGCCGATCGGTGGCTCAATTCGACACGGTGGCTGATCCCGACAACGAAGGCGTGGACGTGGAGCTCTTCGCGCTCTTCATGCGTTCCACCAAGGCGCCTCCGGTCGACGCGCAACGCGCCGCCTCGTTCGACGCGCAGGCAGGCAGCAATCTCTTCAACCAGATCGGCTGCAACGTCTGCCACACCCGCACCATCGTCACCGAACCGCCTGGAACGGTGATCAACGGCGGCGCGCTCATCGTCGCCAACGCCGTCGGCAACAAGCGCATCCACCCGTTCGGCGACTACCTGCTGCACGACATCGGGACCGGCGACGGCATCGTCCAGAATGGCGGCGCGTCGACGCGAAACAAGGTGCGCACCGCACCGTTGTGGGGGCTGCGAGCCCGCGGCCGGTTCATGCACGACGCGATGAGCCAGAACATCGAGGACGCGATCATGCGTCACGATAATCAGGCCGCAGCGGCACGGCAGGCGTTCAAGGCGCTCAGCAGTCAGGACCAGCGGAGAGTGCTCGCTTTCTTGAACTCCCTGTAAGGCTCGCCAAATCCCAACCTCCAACCGCCAACTCCCAAAGGACATCCTCCTTTGGGAGTTGGCGGTCGAAATTTGCGCCAAACTTGCAAGCTCCTCTCCTTGAGCGTTGACCCGACCCCGTCGTCTAATAAGGGGTGCCTGTCCACCGTAGCGCCGCTCGGCGCGAAGGTGGGCCTGTGGAGGGTCGATGACGTGGAGGACTGCCCGCGCGCGGGCTCTGCTGATCGGATCAGTGCTGGGGCTGTTCGCGATGTCGCCGCGCGCAGAGGCCGACGCCGGCGAGCCGGCCACCCGCCTCGCCGATGCCGCGATGAATCGCGACCTCGCAACCGTCCGCGCGCTCGTTGCCCAGAAGGTCGACGTCAACGCACCCGGCACCGACGGCACGCCCGCATTGCATTGGGTCGTTCGCGTCGATGACGTGCCGACCGCGCGTCTCCTCATCGGCGCCGGCGCGAACGCCACGCTGCCCAACCGCTATGGTCTGACGCCGCTCGCCATCGCCGCCGCCAACGGCAGCGCAGCGATGATCGGGATTCTGCTCGACGCCGGCGCCGATCCCAACGCGTTCGATCCCGCCGGCGAGACGCCGCTGATGAGCGCCTCGCGTGTCGGCACGCTCGATGCGATCGCGCTGCTGCTCGATCGCGGCGCGACCGTCGATCTCGCCGACAACACGTATCAGCAGACGGCCCTGATGGTGACAGTGCGCGAAAACCATCCCGACGTCGTGAAGCTGCTGATTGCACGCGGCGCCGCGGTCGAAGCGAAGACCCGGCAAGGGCGGCCGCCGTCATGGGTCCTCCCCAACTCGGTGCCAGGCTTTGGCCACGGCATCGGCATCGTCCGCGGCGGTCTTCCCGAGCGCGGATCGCGCGCGCCGATTCCGGGCGGCATGAGCCCGTTGCTGTTTGCGGCACGCGATGGCCGCATGGACATCGTGCGCACCCTGCTCGACGCGCGGGCCGATATCAATCAGCGTGATGCCAACGACATCACGCCGCTCATCGCGGCGATCACGAACAACCATCCCGATGTCGCGCGGCTGCTGATCGAGCGCGGCGCCGACATCAAGGCTGCAGACTGGTACGGGCGAACGCCGCTCTGGGCGGCGGTCGAGACCCGGAACATGGACGTCGACAACGCCTCGTTCGAGAACAGCATCGATCGCGCGCCGTTTCTCGATCTGATCACGCTGCTGCTCGAAAAGGGCGCCGACCCGAACGTGCGGACGAAGGAAGTGCCGCCGATCAGACGCGACTTCCTTCGGATCACAGGATCGTTGGCGTGGGTGGACTTCACCGGACAGACGCCGTTCCTGAGCGCCTCGCTTGCAGGCGATCTCACCGTGATGAAGCTGTTGCTCAAGCACGGAGCCGATCCGAACATCCCGACGTTTGCCGGCACCACCCCGCTCATGGCCGCTGCCGGTGTCAACTGGGTGGTCGATCAGACATACGACGAGGGACAGCCGGCACTGCTCGATGCCGTGCGGTTGTGCGTCGAGCTCGGGATGGACGTGAACGCCGTGAACTCGATGGGGCTGACCGCCCTGCACGGCGCTGCCAACCGAGGCTCGGACGAGATCCTCAAGTACCTGGTGTCGCAGGGCGCCAGGCTCGATGTGAAGGACAAAGAAGGGCGCACGCCGCTCACGTGGGCTGAGGGCGTATTCCTGGCGACGCATCCGGCGCGGCCGAAACCGACCACGATTGCGCTGATCAAGCAGTTGACCGCGGCACAATAGCTACCCATGCGATACGCGTTCTCCCGATCGGTCCGCGTCCTCCTTCTCATCCTGTTCGGGCTCATCGTCCGCAGCGGCGTCGCCACATATGGCGCCCAAGGCCCCGACGCCACTCGCAACAGCCAGGGCGCTCCAGCGCGGCCCGCGGCTGCTCCGCCGCCCGCGTCGAATGAGGCGGCATTCCTCAATCAGTACTGCATCACGTGTCACAACCAGCGACTCAAGACCGGGAGCCTGGCGCTCGATCTGCTCGACGTCACGAAGGTCGGCCCCGATGCAGAGACGTGGGAGAAGGTCGTCAAGAAGGTCCGTACCGGCATGATGCCGCCGAGCGGTGCGCGAAAGCCTGAGCGGACGATGCTCGACGCGTTTGCATCAGAGCTCGAGTCGCGTCTCGATCGCGCCGTTGATCCGAACGCCGCGCTCGCGACCCCGGCGCTGCACCGCTTGAACCGGACCGAGTACGCCAATGCGATTCGCGATCTGCTGGCGCTCGACATCGACGCGAACACGCTGCTTCCCGCGGATGGATCGAGTCAGGGCTTCGACAACCTCGCCGAAGCGCTTGCGGCATCCCCGGCCCTCATCCAGGGGTATGTGTCGGCGGCCATGAAGATCAGCCGGCTCGCCGTCGGCGAGCGCACGATGGCGCCGGTGCAGATCACATTCGCTCCAGCGCCAGGGCTGGCGCAGGACCGCCACATCGAGGGTCTGCCGCTCGGCACACGGGGCGGCATGGTGATCACGCACTTCTTTCCGCTCGATGCGGAGTACGACTTCTCGTTCGGCGGGCGCGGCTTCGGTGTTGGCGGCGCCGTCGACATGACACTCGATGGCCAGCCGATCCAAGTCCTGAACCCCCGCGCTTTCAAACTGAAAGTGTCGGCCGGACCGCACACCCTCGCGCTCGCGCTCGTCGATCGGCAGCGCGGTGCAGGCGTCGACGAAATCTATTCGGACTTCCGTACTGACGCGGTCTTCACGACACCGGGTGGAGTGCCCACGCTCGTCATCACCGGGCCCAACAATGCGACCGGGCCGGGCGACACGCCGAGCCGACGTCGCATCTTCACCTGTCATCCCTCGTCGGCCGCGCAGGAGACGACGTGTGCGCGCACGATTCTCTCGACGCTGGCACGACGCGCCTATCGCGGTCCGGTCAGCGCGACCGAGATCGCGACGTTGATGGATTTCTATCAGGCGGGCCGGAAGCCGGGCGATTTCGAGACGGGCGTTCAGCAGGCGCTCGCGCGGATTCTGGTCGCGCCGCGGTTCGTCTATCGGGCCGAGGAGGAGCCCGCGACGGTCGCCGCGGGCCAGGCGTATCGCATCAGCGATGTCGACCTCGCCTCTCGTCTCTCGTTCTTCCTCTGGAGCAGCATCCCCGACGATGAGCTCCTCGACGTGGCGATCAAAGGAAGGCTTCGCGACCCGCAGGTGCTGAAGCCGCAGGTCGCGCGCATGATCGCCGATTCGAAGGCCGATGCGCTGGTGGAGAATTTCGCCGGGCAGTGGCTGTATCTGCGCGAGCTGGATCACGTGCAGACCGACGCGAAGAACTTCGACGAGAACCTTCGTCGGTCGTTCCGCCGCGAAACCGAACTCCTGTTCGGCACCATCGTGCGAGACGATCGGAGCCTCATCGATCTGATCGACGCCGACTACACGTTCGTCGACGAGCGCCTCGCGCGGCACTACGGCATTCCCGACATACACGGCAGCTACTTCCGCCGCGTCTCGCTGCCTGCCAACAGTCCGCGGCGCGGGCTCCTCGGTCAGGGCAGCATGCTCACGGTCACGTCAGTCGCGACGCGCACGTCGCCCGTGTCGCGCGGCAAGTGGGTGCTGGAGAACCTGCTCGGCACTCCGGCGCCGATTCCACCGCCCGGGGTCGAAACCAACCTCGGTGGCGCGGAAGCCGCCAAGACCAGCTCGCTGCGTCAGCGGCTCGAGATGCATCGGGCGAGTCCGGTCTGCGCCTCGTGCCACAAGATCATGGACCCGATGGGATTCGCGCTCGAGAACTTCGACTTGATCGGCGAATGGCGTGAGACCGACGGACCGGGCAAGATCGATTCAACCGGGCAGCTCGCCGACGGCACACCGGTCAAGGGACCGGTGGATCTGCGACAGGCGCTGCTCAATCGATCAGATGCGTTCATGACGACGGCCACGGAGAAGCTGTTGACCTACGCGCTGGGGAGACCCGTGCATGCGCAGGACATGCCCACGGTGCGCGCGATCGTGCGGCGTGCGGCGGCCAACAACAATCGGTTCTCATCGCTCGTTGCAGGGATAATCGAAAGCGACGCGTTTCAAAAAAGGATAAAGGCAGAGCGCACGCCTCAGCGTGCGCGAGTGCCTGAGGATCGACCATGAGCTTCCTGACGAAGAAGCATCTCTCACGCCGCACCTTCCTTCACGGCGTCGGTGTCACGATGGCGCTGCCGCTGCTGGATTCGATGATCCCTGCGGCCACGGTGCTCGGGCAGACGGCGGCGAAGGCGCGCACGCGATTCGGCGCGATCTACTTTCCGCACGGCGCGATCATGCCGCAGTGGAAACCGGCCGCCGAAGGCGCCGGCTACGAGCTGACCCCGATCCTTCAGCCGCTCACACCGTTCTACGACCAGACCGTCATCATCAGCGATCTGCGTCACGCGCTCGCCTACGGCAGCGGCGCGACCGCCAATCACAATCGATCCGCGGCGGCGTTCCTGAGCGGCGCATTCGCCGAAGTGGGCGCGCAGCCGTCGCTCGGCATCACCGCCGATCAGGTCGCGGCGCAGAACATCGGTCAGGAGACGCCGCTCCCGTCGTTGGAGCTCACCATCGAGGAGCCGAGCCTGAACTGCGGCGACGGCTTGAGCTGTTCGTATCGCGACACGATCTCGTGGCAGGGACCGCATGCGCCGCTGCCGATGCAGAACAACCCGCAGGTCGTATTCGAACGATTGTTCGGCGACGGCAACACCGCCGAGCAGCGCAAGGCACGACGCGCGCAGTCGCTCAGCCTGCTCGATTCCGTGATGGGCGATGCGGCGGCGTTGCAGCGCAAGCTGCCGGCTTCGGATCGGACTCGACTCGATCAGTACCTGTCGGACGTCCGCGAGATCGAACGCCGCGTCCAGAAGGCCGGACAGCAGCTCTCGGACGATCTGCCGGTACCGGCGGCGCCAACGGGCGTCCCGAAGGATGTCGAGGAGCACATCAAATTGATGTACGACCTGCAGGTGCTCGCATGGCAGGCCGAGATTACGCGCGTCTCGACATTCCTGATGTGCAAGGAATTGAGCGGCGCGACCTATCCCAAGAGCGGCGTGCGCGATGCCTTCCATACGCTGTCGCACCACTCCAACGTCAAGGAGAACATCGACCGCTTCGCCGTGCTGAACCGCTACCACGTGGGCCTGTTCACGTACTTCCTCGAAAAGCTCAAGGCGACCCCCGACGGCGACGGCACGCTTCTCGATCACTCGCTCGTGCTGTACGGGAGCGGGATGAGCGATGGCAATCAGCACAATCACACGGACCTGCCGATCGTGCTCGCCGGCGGCGCCTCGGGACGTCTCAAAGGCGGACGACACATCCGCAACGCCAAGGACACACCGATGGCCAACCTGCTCCTGTCGATGCTCGATGTGCTGCAGGTGCCGTCGGAAAAGTTCGGCGATAGTTCCGGGAGAGTGGGGCTGTAGAAATCAGGAATCAGGAATCAGGGCTGGGCAAGGTCCCAGGAATCAGACAAGCAGGAATCAGCCCTCACGCGCATGAGCCCAAGGACGATTCTGGTAAGGCTCGGAGCCACGACGATTGCGTGTTCGGTCTGCACTCTTGTTCTCGCCGTTCAAAACGACGCGATCGAATGGCGCGTCGGGCCCGACATAACCGCCAACGACAAGAAGGCCATCGTCGAGCTCGCTCGCAATGCGGGAATCGATCGCCCTCACCGGGTCGCGGTCTCGACGACGCTCGCACCCGGCTGCCACGTCCTGACGGTTTCATCCGATGTGATGGTCGACGGCAACCGCGTGACCTGGACCGGTCTCGACCTGATTCGCACCGATTCGAAGAACTGCTGGCCGCAGCGCGACTCCACCAAACGCGTCGGACGATGGATGGCGAATACCTCGAGGCCATGGATCGAGGAGCGGTCGCGTATTCACGACGGCGACTGGCATATCGATCTGGAACTGGACGACGGCGTGCCCTATCGCGATGCCGAACGGATCGTGCTGGCCGTCCGCCGCAAAACGCTCGTGAACCGCGTTCCCGGCTCTCAGCGTGCCGACATCGACCCGGACCTCATCACCTCGATTCAGAAGCCGACAGGGAAGCCTGCAGGTGAATACATCGTCACGGCCGGCAGCGGATCGCGCGGCGTCGTCTTCTCGATTGCGATCGTGGACGACCGCGTGGAACTGCGCGGCTATCGCGCGGCCAGTGAGATATGAAGGATAGTGTGACCCTCGAGGCGAGTCTCTAGACCACCAGCATAACGAGAAGCAGGATCGCCGCAACCGCGCCCGTCGCCTGCCACAGAAGATCGGTCCGTTTGTGCAGGAACACCATCCCGAGGCCCACGAATACGGCTGCCGCCATGAGGAACCGGCCGTACAACTCTTCGAAGCTGTCCACCTGCTGCGCCAGGTCGGACCGTCGTCGGAGACGGTCGATGATGCGGAACGCGACGACCTTGTCGGGCTCGTCGCCGATCTCGAAGTATTCGCCGCCACCGGCCACCGCCAACTGGACGAGCGATGGACGATCGAGCACCGAGCGAATCACCGGCGGAGGCCGCGTGCCATCCGGACGCTTCGGCTCGGGGATCATGCCGCCGACTGTCGACCCGACACCTGCGACGTGAACGGGGATCTTCCGGGCGCGCGCTTCCGCCAATGCTGCAGCCACGCTGCCGCTCCACGCCTGTCCGTCGGAGATGACGAGGAACGCCTTGGGATTACCGGTTTTCCCGAAGACCTCTTCATCTTTCTCAACCAGACGCAGCCCCCACCGAATCCCCTCTTCGATGTTCGTGTCCCACGTCGTTGCGTTCTCGAGGGTGAATGGCGAGCGATCGCCGAGATGATCGATGAAGAAGAAGAGCGCGTTGGGGTCCTTCGTCAGGCGTACTTGAGGAGCGGCCAGCTGCGCGAAGAGCGCCAGGGCGACACGATCGCCTTTCCAGCTCAACGTCTCGGCGAACGTGCGGAGGAACTGCACCGATCGGCGCCAGCGATCGGGACGCACATCGGTGACATACATCGACGCCGATGCGTCCTGAAGAATGACGACGTCCGCGCTCGCCTTACGGATCGATCCGATGCGCGCCTGCGGCCGCGCAATCGACGCGATCCCGAAGCAGCTGGCGATGAGCACACAGGCCCAGAACGCCAGGTCGCCCACCGGCCCGAAACGCTGCTTCACCGGCAGGATGCGCTTGGCGGCGAGTCGCCGCACGTCGCCGCGCCTGCGTACTACCCGCCATCCCCAGAGCGCAAGGAGCGCAGCTGGCGCAATCAGCATCCACAGATAGACCGGGGATGCAAACCGGAACGTGTCCAGCTGAATGGACGGCACTACCCCTTCCGTTCTTTCGGTGCCGCCTTCCCGGCCTCACCACCCGCAGGGTTCTTCTCGCCCTGCTCGAGCGGGATGTAGATCTGGAAGCCCTTCGAGCTCGTGGCCGGTGACGGCGCGCCCGACTCGCCGTTGTCGGCGTCCTGGCTCTGATCCTTCGGCGGCTGCGGCGGGTTCTTGCCCTTGGCCAGCTCGTCGCGGAGTCGCACGATGTACTCGTAGTTGAACGCGGCATCGGGATGCCACGTGCCGTTCTTCAACACCGTGAGATACCCTGCCGCCGCTTCATCGAGCGCCTTCATCGTCGACGCCTTGTCCTTCGAGCGCCCCTGCCCGAGACGATAGTCACCGTTGGCAACCACGAGCTGCAGCTCGACGTTCTCATCGCCGACGGCGGCGACCGGTTCGGCCTGCGCCGGAACGATGGTGTCGTACTTCTTTTCCCAGTACTGAACGGCTGCCTCGCGGGCGCGGATCTCTTTGCGCTCGTCGCGACCGAGCACCGGCACCCATCGCGCGTGATCGGCGTACTGCTTCGCCGCTTCGAGGCTGGTTTTCGCCTCTTCGTACTGCAGCGTCGACACGCGCTGCTGCGCGTCGGCCAGGCTGGTCTCGAGGCGCGCGACGCCGAGACACGCCGCGCCGAAGAAGGCGAGGACGACAGCGGCGATGAGGAAGACAAGGAAGCTCTTCATGGGATCCTCACGGGAACGTACGAAATACTCCGAAGCTCAATTTCAACAACGCGGCGCTGAGCCACAAGCCGACCGCAATGAACGTCCAGCCCGCATACCGCGGACGCGCAACGCTGTAATCACGTGTCTCGATCCGTCCCGGCGACAGGCGATCGATCTCGCGCAGCGCGCGTCCGATCGACTCATCGTCGTAGGCGGCGTAAAACCGTCCGCCGGTGCGCTCCAGGGTGTCCTTCCAGATCTTGTCCTGCAGGACTTCGCCTTCGCGCCGGTTGTACGCCGTCCGCAGCATGTAGACCGGAATCTTCCACGTCCGGGTTTCAGTGACGACGCGATCGAGCTGCTTGACCTGCTGATTCAACTGCGAATCGCGACCGTCGGTGAACACGATCATCAGGTTGCCCGACGCGTTGATGAAGTCGAACGTCTTGAACAGCTGCGTCGCCTGATCGACGCCTTCGATGATGGTCGTGCCCCAGTCAGGGAACCGGCCCCACTCGCGCGGATCGCTGATGAGACGCGTGCTGAGCAGAATGTTCTCGTAATCGTTGGTGAACGGTGTGACCACGTAGGCGAAGTTGCCGAACTGGATCAGCGCGACCAGGTCATGATACGGCCCGCCCATGCGCCGCCGGATGAACTGTTCCGCCGCGGCGACCGCCGTGAAGAACGTCGCCTCGCCCTGGCGCTTCGCGTTCGATTCGAACCTGATCACCATGCTCGTCGACGCGTCGACGAGCAGCGCGATGCGCCGGCCGGGATACGACACCTCCTCGCGTGCGAATCCGGTCTGCGGATCGGCAAGAGCCACCGCGAACACCGGGACTCCAAGCAGAAACAGCAGCACCGGGAAATGCCGTGCGGCCGTCACCGGCGATCGGCGCATGACCGGCAGCAGCGCGGGCAGTGCCACCTGCGTCCGTCCCGATTGGCGGCGCAGAATCGCGATCAGCAGCACGAGCACGATCAGCGCCAGGAGCACGACGAAGACCAGCAGCGCCGTTCTCGCCTGCGCGAACTGCAGATCGACCCATCGCGTGCGGATCCATTCATCCCACAAGGTGCGAAGCCCGACCGGCAGATCGGAGATCGGAGGAATCACTGTCCCATCACAAGCCGACGAACGAACGGAGGGCGGCCGCAGTGCGACGCGGCCAGAGTGTTCCGGCACGAAGCCGGCGAACCGCTTCGGTGCTTTCTTCGAGCGCGGCATCGAGCGCGGCCGCATCGCCGGGTGTCGTACGCCCGTAGCCCGCGGCGCCGAGCACGCCAATCGCCTGTGCGATCGATTCGGCCGACGATCGCATTCGTCGATCTGGCCCGAGGCCGTTGTTCAACTCGTGCGCGATCGTCATCGGCGTCGTCGCCGCCGACAGCAGTACGCGCTTCCGGCGAGGCCATCCACTCGAGACCGTGAGCTGACCGTCGCGCTCGGAGACGCTGGAGGTGACCACATCCTGCGTGACTTTCTTCCCTACTGCCGTGGCGCCGGCAATGCGAAGCGCGGCGACAGCGCGACGCGAGAGCTCGGACGTCCATCCCGAGCGGGCCGCGTCTTCCTTCACCTGCCTCAACACCCGGAGACACGCCTGCAGAAGCGAGGGCGCCGGCAGGGGCTTGACCACGTGCTTGCTGCTCACCCGGAAGAGACCCACTACGCGTGACAGGGCGAACAGTGTGAGCACGATCGCAAACGCAAATGAGATCCACGCGGTGACGGTGGCCGTGGTCGCGCGGAAGCGGCGCGACTCGGCCGACGCGAATGTCTGCCCCGAGGCATCGCGGATGTCGCCCGCGTTCTTGGGCACGAGCGACAGAATCCGCATCGGAAGTGGAGGGAGGATGTAGGTCTGATCGCGTCCCTGCTGACCGGTGCCGGCCGACGTCAGGTTGTAGGTCACCGTCAACGAGGGAATGGTGACGTCCTGTCCGAAGAACCCGTCGCTGAGGAGCCGCAGCACGTACTCCCGCTGAATGAATCGCCACGGCGGAGAGATGACGTCTTCAACTTTCGGGCCGCCGCTGACCACTTCGAACGGCGTCAGCGCGAGTGCTCCGGGCTCGAGCTGATTCAACACCGGGGTCACGGTGATCGGCCCGGTCTCGATCACGCTGCAGGTCAGGACGAGACCGAAGCGTTCGCCCACGCGCACCGCGGTGCGATCGGCTTTCCACCAGCAGCGGATCGGATCCGACGTTGTCGCGCCGGCTTTCGGTGTGAGCGGTGGAGCCGCCGGAGCAGCGGTTGCAGATTTCGGGGCCGCCTTGGGCACGGTCGCCGCCGGAGCCTGGCTTGCCGACACTGGTGCGACGGTCGTCTGCGCGTACACCGGTGCGTCCAGAAGGACGCGCCCGACGTACGCCAGCGCAAGGTACTGCCCGGCGACGACAATCATCGCGACGCCGATCCTGGTGTGCTTGTTCATGCCTACATCTTCCGGAGCCGCCGCTCGGCCGTGAACTCGACCAGCGTGGTCTCCATCTCCCATCGGTCCAGCCCCACGCGGACCAGATCCAGACCCGCGTCGCGCGCCAGTTGCTCGATCTCGTTCTGCCACTCCCCGACCCGCCCGGCCAGCTGTCGTAATTCCCGCCGCGAGAGCACACGCGCCCGTCCGCTTTCGACGTCGAACACTTCCACCCATCCATCGGAGAGCGAGGGCACCTCGTACGCAAACCGCACGTCGGCCATCAGCAGAAACACGTCGTGCACGGCGTTGAGGTGGGACAGTTCGCCGATCACCCGCTTCGCATCGGGAAACAGGAAGTCCGACACCACCGGCACGAGCGACGCCTTTCGCACCTGGCTCTCGATCGCCATGATGATGTCGTGCCCGGTGCCGGGCGTCTGCTGCAGCACCGACTTCTTGTAGAGGTCGAGACAGTACAACAGATGCGACCGTCCGATTCGCGGCCGTGCGGCCGTCGCCTGCTTGAAGGAGTTGTCGAACGCCACCAGGCCGAAGAGATCCTGAAAGAACATCGCCGACAATCCAGCCGCTGCGACCGCACGACCAATCGCGTGCGCGATCATCACGCCGCCGATGCCGCATCTCGTCGAGGCCGACGCGTCGGCCACCGTCACGATCGCAGCGTTGCTGTCCTGCTCGAACTCGCGCGTGATCATCGGGCTGAAGTTGGTCAGCGACGACTGCGACCAGTCGATGGACGACATCCGATCGCCCGGTTCCCAGTCGCGGATGCCGACGAAGTTGAAGCCCGCTCCCTTGAACACGCTGGCGTGATCGCCCATCGTGAATTCCTTCATCCGCTTCAGGATGAAGAGCTCGATCTCGGCGATCTCCTGCAGGTTGACGAAGCCCTCGTCCTCGACATGCTTCGGAGCATGGAGCGCCGCCCCGCGATCGCCGATCACGGGACGGGCACCGAGGCCACGATGTCGTCGATGACCATGTCGACGGTCACGCCGTGACTCGCGGCGTGCGGGCCCAACCAGACACGATGCATGAGCACGTATTTGGCCAATTCCTGGATGTCTTCGGGGTAGACCTCGGCGCGGCGACGCATCAGCAGCGCCCAGACTTTCACCAGCCGCCCCCAGCAGATCGTGGCACGTGGCGAGCCGCCGAGATCGACGCACTGCTCGACCAGTGCGGACGGCGACTTGTGCGCCCACTCCGTCTCGGCGTTGTAGGGTCGCGTGGCGCCGACCAGACGGCGGATGTATTTCGCGAGCGCCGGGTGCATGAACACTTCCCGCGTGATGACCGCCCTGAGGTCGATGATGCGCTCTTTCTGGACGAGCGGCTTGAGACGCACGCGCTTGAAATCGAAGCTCACGAGCTTCTCTTCTTCCTCCGGCCGCAGATACGGAATGTTGATCATGATCGCAAAACGATCGGTTGCGGCCTCCGAGAGCGGGAACGTGCCCTGCCCGAGCTCGACCGGATTCATCGTCGCGATCGCAAAGCTGAACGGCGCCAGCTCGTAGGTCGTCTTGCCGACCGTCACGGTGCGATCCTGCAAGCCCTCGAGAAACGCGCTCTGCGACTTGAGCGGGATGCGGTTGATCTCGTCGAGCAGGATCACTTCGGCAGAGGCGAGCGGACCGAACTCGGTCATGAACTCGCCGGTCGCCGGGTTGATCATCTGAAACCCGACGATCTCGGTCGGCTGCAGATCGGCGCGCCCCTGAAGACGCGCGAACGTCGCGTTGCTGATCGCCGCGAGAATCACGCCGAAGAACGTCTTGCCCACACCGGGCACCCCGCGCAGCAGCAGGTTGCCGGCATTGACCTGCCGCTGCTGATCCTTGTCGTAGGTGGTCGGAATCTCGGATAAGAGGACGACGTTGGCGAGCGCCTTCTCGGTTTCGTAGCCGACCAGCGCGTTGCCGGCTTCGGCCACGATTGCCTCGTGCAAGTCGATGGCTTCCTGGAGTTCGGGATGCATGAACGCAGAATCATACTAGGCCTCAGGGCTCAGGCCCCAGGCCTCAGTAGGAAGCGGCCCGAGGCCTTGCCCAGCCCTGAGGCCCGGGGCCTAGGCCCTGAGGCCTTCGCGCGTGTGGTACTGTCCCGGCCAATGACCACTACCGGGACGCAGACAGGCACCAGCTCGGTCCGACTCGTCGCTTTCGCAAGCCTCATCGGGACCACCATCGAGTGGTACGACTTCTTTCTCTACGGGACCGCCGCGGCTCTCGTCTTCAATCGACTGTTCTTCCCCAACTCCGATCCCCTCATGGGGACGCTCTATGCGTTTGGCACGTATGCCGTCGGATTTTTCGCGCGGCCGTTCGGCGGCATCGTCATCGGCCACTACGGCGACCGCATTGGACGCAAGTCGATGCTGGTGCTGACGCTCGTCATCATGGGCGTCGCGACGGCGCTCATCGGCGTGCTTCCGACCTACCAGCAGATAGGCCCCTGGGCCGCCGTGCTGCTCGTGCTGCTCAGGGTCGCACAGGGTTTCGGCGTCGGGGGCGAATGGGGCGGAGCGGTGCTGATGGCGGTTGAACACGCCCCGCCTGGAAAGCGCGGGTTCTACGGAAGCTGGCCGCAGATTGGCGTGCCGGCGGGCCTCGTGCTGTCGACCGCCGTCTTCACGATTTTTGCGAATCAGCCCGCAGAAGCGTTTCTTTCCTGGGGATGGCGCGTGCCATTCCTCCTGAGCGGACTGCTCGTCATCGTCGGCCTCATGATCCGCATGCGGATTCTCGAGACGCCTGCGTTTTCCAGACTGAAGGAGTCGTCCTCCGAATCGCAACAGCCAATCCTCGAAGTCCTGACCCGATACCCGAAGCAGGTGGTGCTGGCGATGGGGGCCCGCTTCGCCGAGAACGGCGCTTTCTACATCTACAGCGTCTTCGCGCTCGTGTACGCCACGCAGCAGGTCAAGATGACCCAGCAGACCATCCTCTACGCGATGCTCTTCGGCGCGGCCTGCGAGCTGGTGGCGATTCCGTTCTACGGGGCGTTGTCCGATCGGATCGGGCGGCGGCCCGTGTATCTGTTCGGGGCGATTGGGGTCGCAGTGCTCGCGTTTCCGCTCTTCTGGCTGCTCGATACCGGATCGCCCTTGATGGCTGCCGTCGCGATGTTCCTGGTGTTCATCTTTGCGCACGCGCCGATGTACGGCCCGCAAGGCGCATTTCTCGCCGAGCTGTTCGGGACACGCGTCCGCTACAGCGGCGCCTCCCTGGGCGCACAACTGTCGTCGGTGCTCGCCGGCGGCCTGTCGCCCTTCATTGCCACGTGGCTGCTGCGCAACTACGGCCGCAACCTGCTGGCGATGTACCTCATATTCATGGCCGCCGTCACGATCGTCGCCGTTCTCGTGGCGTCCGAGACACATCAGGAAGACATCACGGCGTAGGCTTTGGGCTTTGGGCTTTGGGCTTTGGGAGATAGCATCCTAAAGCCGGAGCGAAACGCAGCGGCACGCAACCAGGAGCCTGAAGCCCAGAGGCAAAGCCTAGAGTCCATCTATGTCCACTATGAGAGCTGCCATCCTCGATCGTGCCCCGGGCGGGCTGCACGTCGAGGAGATTCCGATGCCGGAGCCTCGCGCCGGCGAAGTGCTCGTACGCGTGAGCGCGTGCGGCGTGTGTCACACCGACCTTCATGTGATGAAGGCCGAAGTCGCGTTCCCGGCGCCTGCCGTCATGGGGCACGAGATATCCGGCACGGTCGCCGCACTTGGCCCCGGGGTCCCGGGTCCCGCGATCGGCACTCGTGTGGTCAGCGCGTTCATCATGCCGTGCGGGTTCTGTCCGGCATGTGGCACCGGACGCGACGATCTCTGCGACAGCTTCTTCGCCATGAATCGTCTCAAGGGCACGCTCTACGACGGAACGTCGCGCCTGCGTCGCAAGGATGGCTCGCCGATCGCCATGTATTCGATGGCCGGTCTCGCCGAGTACGCCGTCGTTCCCGCCACCGACGTCTTCCCGCTCGCCGATGGTCTGCCGCTCGAAGAGTCGTCAGTGCTGGGGTGCGCGATCTTCACCGCGTACGGAGCGGTTCGTCACGGTGCGGATCTGCGCGGCGGCGAACGCATCGCCGTGGTCGCGACCGGCGGCGTGGGCATCAACATCATTCAGATCGCCCGTGCCTTCGGGGCGTCTCAGATCATCGCGGTCGATGTGCGCGACGACAAGCTCGACGCTGCCCGCCGCCTCGGAGCGACCGACATCGTCAACGCGACGAAGACCGACGCCACCGCGCGCGTGCGCGAGCTGACCGATGGCAAAGGGGTCGACATCGCCTTCGAGGTGCTCGGCCTGCCGCAGACCTTTACGCAAGCCTTCGAGATGATCCGCGACGGGGGCCGCATGGTCGCCGTCGGGATCGCACCCGGCCGGACCACGGCGCCCGTGGAAATCACCCGCCTGGTTCGCCGCGAGCTGCGCATCGTCGGCTCGTACGGCGCGCGCACTCGGACGGACATGCCGGAGATCATCCGTCTCGCCGCCCAGGGCATCTTCCGTCCCGAGACGATGGTCACGCAGCGGTTTTCGCTCGACGAGGCCGACGCCGGGTATCAGGCGCTGGGGCGGGGCGAGATCGTGGGCCGGGCCATCGTCGTACCATAGGCCACTGAGGCCACGGAGATGTTGGCCACAAAGATCACGAAGAACACGAAGGTGAGAAACGGAGACTTTGGGCCACGGAGATCACGAAGAACACGAAGGGTGAGGAACGGAGACAACTCCGTGCCTGCCTCCGTGATCTTTGTGATCTCCGTGGCCACATCCTCCGTGTCCTCCGTGGCAAAGGAGCAAGCATGATCGGGCAAGACACACTGTTGAATTTCGTCGGCGGCCAGTGGGAGACCGCCTCCGGCGCCGAAACGATTCCTGTTCGCAATCCCGCAACCGGCGATGTGATTGCGTCGGTGCCGATGTCGAAGGCGAACAACGTCGACAAAGCGGTGCAGGCTGCGCTCACTGCGTGGACTGAATGGCGTCGCGTGCCGGCGGGCGATCGGATTCAGCCGCTCTTCCGGCTGAAGGCGCTGCTCGATGCGAGCTTCACCGAGATCGCGAAGCTGGTCACGCAGGAATGCGGCAAGACGCTCGCGGAAGCCGAAGGCGAACTCAAACGCGGCATCGAGAACGTGGAAGTGGCGACTGGCATCCCGTCGCTCATGATGGGGAGCAATCTCGAGGACATTGCGTCCGGCATCGACGAGCTGATGATTCGGCAGCCGGTCGGGGTCGTCGGCGTGATCACGCCGTTCAACTTCCCGGGCATGATTCCGCTCTGGTTCCTGCCGTACGCCGTCGCATGCGGCAACACCGTGGTGCTCAAGCCGTCCGAGAAGACGCCGTTGACGATGGCGCGCGTGCTGCAGCTGATCGAACAGGCCGGCTTTCCCAAGGGTGTCGTCAACCTGGTGCACGGCGGGAAGGATGCGGTCGACGCGCTACTCGATCATCCGCACGTCAGGGCGATCTCGTTCGTCGGATCGACGCCGGTCGCGCGCTACATATACAGCCGCGCGGCGGCCAACGGAAAGCGCGTCCAGTGCCAGGGCGGCGCGAAGAATCCCGTCGTCATCCTCCCCGATGCGGACATGGAGATGACGACGAAGATCGTGGCCGATTCGGCGTTCGGCTGCGCCGGTCAGCGCTGCCTCGCCTCGTCGGTCGTCATCACGGTCGCCGATGCAACCGCGCCGTTCACCAGACACATCAGCGATGCCGCCACCTCGCGCACGGTAGGATACGGGCTCGAGAAGGGCATCGAGATGGGACCGGTGATTTCCCCCGAGAGCCGCACGCGGATCGAAGGGCTGATCGCACAGGGTGTGGCCGCCGGCGCCAGGCCGCTCGTTGATGGACGCAACGCGAAGGTCCCTGGATTCGAGCGCGGCAATTTCGTGCGCCCTACCGTGTTGAGCGATGTCGACCCGTCGAGCGAGCTCGCGCGCACGGAGGTGTTTGGTCCGGTCTTGAGCGTCATGCGTGCCGACTCGGTCGCCGCGGCGATCGATCTGGTCAACGGATCGGCCTTTGGCAACATGGCGTGCCTCTTCACGTCGAGCGGTTCTGCGGCGCGCCAGTTCCGCTACGAGACGCGGGTAGGAAACGTCGGGATCAATGTCGGCGTCGCAGCGCCGATGGCGTACTTTCCGTTCTCGGGGTGGAAAGACAGCTTCTTCGGCGATCTGCACGCCCAGGGACGCGACGCGATCGATTTCTACACAGAGAAGAAAGTGGTCGTCGAGCGATGGCCGGCAACATGGTCGCGGAAATTCTGACGTAATCGTTCGACCGAAACGATGGCGCTCCGTATCGTCGCGGCGCTCCTGCTCGTCGTGGCGATCGGACTGGCGTGGCCGGCCGTTCGGCATCTTCGCGAACGGCCGCCGTCGCCAACGCCGCCTGTGCGTCTCTCGCTGGCGGCGCCTCCAGGCGCCGAGTTGGGCTCGGGCGACGAGGCGCTCGATGCCGCCATTTCACCCGACGACCAATCGATGGTGTTCGTCGCGACCACCGACGGCACTCCGCGCCTCTGGCGGCGGGCGGTTGATGCCGATCGCGCCGAGGCTCTGAGCGGAACCGACGGCGCACAACTTCCCGCGTGGAAGCCAACGGGCGGTGTCATCGCCTTTTTCAGCGAGCGCACACTCAAACAGATTTCACTGGCCGACGGCGTCGTACGCGATCTCGCCGATGCGTCCGCTCCGGCCGGCGCGACGTGGCTTCCCGACGGATCGCTGCTCTTCTCGCCCGAGTCACGCGGCCCCATCCGTCATCTGCAGCGCGGCACGATCACGAACGCCACGACGTTGCGCACCGGCGATCGCGCGCACGTGTTTCCGATCGCCGCGGCCGCCGACGGTGCGTTCGTCTACACAGCGGTGCGCGACGATGGCAGCCGGGTGGCGAGGCTGGTCGAGCCGAAAGGCGAACACGAACTGATCACGACCGGCGGGCACGCGCAACTGGTCGGCGATCTCCTGCTCTTCATCCGCGACAACGTGCTGCTCGCTCAGCGTTACGATCCAGTCACCGGCGTCCTCGTCGGCCGGGCGACCTCGCTCGCCTCAGGCGTCGGCGTGAGCGCATCAGGGCGCGGACTCTTCGCCGCGTCCGCGCGACTGCTGCTGTCTGCCCCGTTCGCGCCACGCGCGCGTGCGCTGACCTGGCTCTCGCTCGAAGGCTCGCCTCCGACTACCATCGGCGAACCAGCCGACTACTGGCAGGCACGTCTGTCTCCCGACGACCGATACGTTGCGCTGACGGTGACCGCCCCGCTGATCCGAACGCTCGATATTCGCGTCGTTCCAACGACCGGAGGCGGCGGCCTCGAACCGTTGACGCTGGCCCTGGCAGCAGACAGCGATCCGGTCTGGTCGCCCGATGGAAAACGCATCGTGTTCCGATCGCTGCAGAAAGGGCAGCCCGATCTGTTCGTGCATACCGCGCACCAGACGGAAGCGACCGACGAACCATTCTTGCGATCGCCGCTGGACGAGACACCGACCGACTGGAGGGACGGACGTGTGCTGCTTCACGCGCCAGACCCGAAAAGCGGCTTCGATCTCTGGACGTTCACACCGGCGACAGGCGATCGGCACGTGCTGCTGAAAAGCAGCTTCAGCGAAACCGACGGTCGCTGGTCGCCGGATGGCCGATGGATTGCCTACGTCTCGGACGAATCGGGACAACCGGACGTCTACGTCGTGACCTCGGAGGGCACGTCGAGGGTCCGCGTCTCGCTTGCGGGCGGGTCACGCCCACGGTGGCGCCGCGACGGCAGCGCGATCCTGTTCCTGCGTGGCACACGCATCATGCGCGCAGACATCGACCCGTCATCGAGTCGCGCAGAGGGCTCCGCGCTGCGATTCCTGGCGGCGCGCTCCGTCATCGACGTGCCTGGCGTGCGTGACTTCGACGTCGCCCACCGGCGCGATGCCATCGTGGCGCTGCTGCCAGCGCAACCGGTCGTCTCGACGCCGGTCACCGCCCTGGTCGATTGGAGATCGCTTCTTTCGTCACCGTAGAGCGTGGCCTTGGCGCGCAGTTCCTATCGACGTAGCGCGCGTCCTTGGTCCTTCGTGCTTGGTTCTTGGTCCGCCCTCTGGTCCAAGGTCATGGTCCACGCAGCGGACCATGGACCACGGGACCAAGGACGGACCACGGACCAGGGACGGCCGCTAAGCACCAAGTCCTAAGGACGAAGGACGGCAGCTGTCCGCTGTAGCCTTGGCGACGGTGGAAGCCTGCGCTCTCCGTTCCGCGAACGGTGTACGATCGCGCAGCGATGGGCCGCATCGAACGCATCTGGATCACACGCGTCACACGGTGAGCTGTGGCGGCTGCACATCCGTACGAGCGCAGACACCGGCCGCTGCTTCCGAGGCGGAAGTTCCTCAAGCGGGCGGCCCTCCATGTCGCGCTGGCGGCGGTCATCGTCGTCATCGCGGTGACGATCGGAACGGTGGGCTACGCGTGGCTGGGAGGGTTGCCGTGGCTCGATGCTTTTCTCAACGCATCGATGATTCTCGGCGGCATGGGTCCGGTCGATCGCATGGAGACCGCACCCGCGAAGCTGTTCTCAGCGCTGTACGCGCTGTTCAGCGGCCTCGTCTTCGTCGGTCTGATGGGAATCGTGCTGGCGCCATGGGTCCATCGACTGCTGCACTGGACTCATCTCGAGGACACCTCCGAGCGTCAGTAATACCAGTCGACGACCGCATCGCGCGCGCCGCCGCTCACTGGCGTCACTTCGTGGGCGATCGACGCGGGAAACGCGACGAGCGTGCCGCGTCTCGGGATGATCTCGACGGCGTCGGCGCCGCTCGGAAACAGTCTGAGGCGGCCACCGCTGAAATCACCGCGTGCCTCCGCTTCGCACGAACTGTTCAGAAAGAGCACGACGGTGATCGCGCGGCGCGCCGCGTCAGGCCACGAGGGCACCTCGGCGCGATCGACGTGCGGGCCGTAGAACCCCCCGGACGCATATCGCAGGAACCCGGCACCTTCTCTGCCGTGGAGTGACAGCCCGTAGAACCAGGCGACGTCGTCGCGACACGCGTCGAGGCGCGACTCGACGCGCGCAATCACCTCGTCGGGAACGTCGACCTCGATTGCGCGCCGCGCGTCGCGTTCCACATCGATCGAGTCACGGAGGATCTCCGCCGGTACGTGGGCGCCCGAATCCATCGACCGCCTGACCCATGTACACGTCTCGGCGTCCAGGACGTCGGCAACAGTGAACACCCTCATCGAAGGTCGCGCACGATATCACCGGTCGAGTGTTTTTCGGTCACCCTCTTGCACTCCGTTCGGCCGTGAGAGTCGTGGTGAGTCTCATCTGTGCGATTGTCCTTTCGCTGATGACGTCACCCAAAATGCGCGCCGACAACATCGCAGATATCAAAACGCTCGGCTCAGCCGAGCTCGTCGAACGCTTCCTGGCTTCGGCAACCCCGCCACTCACAAGCTACCGCGCACGTCGCACGCTCAGCGCGTCGACGCGTGGCGGCCGCATGAACGCCACACTGGAGGCCTGGACCTCTACCGAAGCCAACGGCCGCTTCAAGTATGAGATCGCCAGCGAAGAAGGCTCTGAGCTCATTCGTCGCAATGTCCTCGTCGCCGCGCTCGAAGAAGAGCGTCGCGCGCATGAAGCGAACGATGCGAGGGCAGATTTTACGCACGCGAACTACCTATTCGAGGTCGACGAGGATCGGGACGGCGACCTGCTGCTGATTCACCTGCGGCCACGCCGGAAGAGCCAGGCGCTCGTCGAAGGTACGGTATTCGTGACCCGCGAGGGGCTCGACATGGTGCGCATGGAGGGAGAGCTGTCGAAGCGGCCGTCCTTCTGGACGCGACGTGTCGAGATCACTCGCCACTATGCGCGCATCAGCGGCGTACGGGTACCGATCGAGATGCAGTCTCGGGCCGACGTCCGCTTCGTCGGCGAGTCGACCTTCTCGATGGTTTACCAGTACGTTACGATTAACGGGCAGGCGGTGCTCGAGCAAAAAAATCAGTGACCGATTCCTGATTCCTTCGTCCCGATTCCTGCGACGCGTAAGACCTCTTCCAGCGTCGTCTGCTGGAGAATAGCCTTGGCAAGCGCATCGTCCATCAACGTCTTCATGCCCGCGTCGACCGCCGCCGCAGTCAGCTGGGTCGTGTCTCCGCGCGATCGAATCAACACCTGCATCGCGGCATCGACGACCAGAGTCTCGAACGCTCCCGTGCGGCCGCGATATCCGGTGCCGCGACAGTGTGCGCAACCGCGGCCGCGCTGAAACACGAGGTCCGGATCTGGCGTCAGTCCGACCTGTCCGACCATCTCGTCGCCATACGAGACACGCTCGGTGCACTCGCGACAGATCAAACGAATCAGCCGCTGCCCGATGACACCAAGCAGACCAGACGCGACCGCGTACGAATCGAGCCCCAGGTCGGTGAGACGCAGCACGGCCGACGCCGCATCAGCCGTGCGAAGCGTCGTCAGCACGAGGATGCCGGACGTGGCCGCCTTCATCGCCATGTCCGCGGTGTCGGAGTCGGGCATCTCTCCAAGCATCAGCACCGCGGGATTCTCGCGGAGCACGGAGCGCATGGCGGTCGCGTAGGTAAAGCCGGCCTGAGGTCTGATCTGCGTCTGTCGGATGCCGGACACGTGACATTCGACAGGATTTTCGAGCGTGACGACGTTCCTCGATTCGCCGCCGACGTGCGCCAGCATCGCGTAGAGCGTTGTGCTGGTGCCGGACGCCTCGGGACCGGTCACGATCGCGAGACCCTGCGGCCTTTCGAGAAGCTCGCTCACCACACTCAGATCTCGTCGGCTCAGCCCGAGCTCGGGAAGCCGGCGAGGCTCCCTGCCTTTTTCGAGCAGACGGATCGCGATCATCTCGCCGGACGTTCCCGGAATCGTGTTCACGAGAAGATCGATCCGTCGTCCGTTCACGACATGGGATGTGCGACCGTATTGCGCCGCGCGAGTGTCGTTGACGTCGAGGCCGCTGAGCGCTTTGATATGACTGCGAAACGACATGTAGCTTGGCGTCGGGACCGCGTCTCCTGGCACGAACACTCCGTCGATTCGATAGCGCACGGCTGCGGATTCCTCACTCGGCTCGACGTGAAGATCGGTCGCCTGATTTGCGACGGCTTCGCCGACGAGTCGATCCAGCAACTGCGTCCCTTCGGTGGTCTGGGCCACGCTGACCACAGCCGGTTCAGCGAACGGGCGAGCAAACACGCCGCCCCTGCCCCGCCTGCCATAGCACCGGTCGAGGAGATCCCGGACCTGTCCGGCAGGCGCGCATGTCGCAGCGACCCGATGTGACGTGAGCCGCCGCAGATCGTCCAAGGCGATCACATCGAACGGATTGGCCTGGACGATCCGCAGCACCGCGCCTTTCACCTCGAGCGGTGCGAGCGTGTGCTTGCGCGCGAAGGGCTCAGGCACCAGAGCGAGCGCAATGGGGTCTGGCAGCTCGTGCGTGAGCGTCATGAAGGGCACGCCCGCCTGTTGCGCCAGTGCGCTCGCGAGTGTGGCCTCTGTGATGAACGTCAATGCGAGCAGCGTCTCCCCCAGCAGCGCCCCGGTCACCCGTTGCTCTGCCAACGCATGTTCGAGTTGTGGGGCGGTGATGGCACCAGCGGCCAGCAATACTTCACCCAGCACGCCACCTGACCTCACCGAGCAGCACCGATCCTCGATGATCGAGCGACCTCACGGCGGCCTGAATCGGCGTGCAGCTCAAAGATGTAGGGATGGTCATCGACCTCGGCGTCTGGCGTGTGGGTCAGCGACCAGTATCGACGAAATCGCGTCAGAGGCTGCACGCGAATCTGCGGTGTCGTCACGAGCCTGCGAGCAGACGGCCGAACCACGGGACCTTCGGCGGTGCGACGGCCTGCAGGTCGAGTGCCTCCGCAGCAGCGGCAACGAGCTCGTCGTCGAGTCGCGTGATCTGTGCGGTGGCGCCTGCCAGCAGGACGCGATCGCACAGCATGTTGATCAGGCGAGGAACGCCGCCGGAATATCGATACACGAGGCCCTGCGCTGCCGGTGAGAACACCACGCCGCGCGACGCTTTGGCAATCGCGAGGCGGTGTGAGATGTAGGCGCCGGTGTCCTCCTCGGTCAGCGGCTTCAACTGATAGCGAATCGACACGCGCTGATCGAGCTGGCGCAATTCCTCGGACCGAAGGAGTGGGATCAGGTTCAACTGGCCGACGAGCACGATTTGAAGCAGCTTCTCCGTGTCGGTTTCGAGGTTCGAGAGGATGCGAATCTGCTCGAGGATCGGCACCGGCAGATTCTGCGCCTCATCGATGATGAGCACCGCCCTCGCGTTGAGCGGGATCAGCGCGAGCAGGAAGTCGTGCAGCGTGTTGACCAGTTCCTCCTTGGTCGGCTGCCGCTCTTCTCCGCGCGACAGGACGCCAAGATCCTGCAGGATGGCCTGGAGCAGATCTTCCTCGGACAGAAACGGGTTCAGCAGCAGCGCCGTGAAGGTGCGTTGATCGGTGTGGTCGAACAGCGCGCGGCACAGGGTCGTCTTTCCCGATCCGATGGCGCCGGTAATCACGACGAAGCCTTCGCGCCGCTCGATCGCATAGCACAACAGCTCGAACGCGTTGGCGTGCGCCTCGCTGCGATACAGATACTTGGGATCGGGCGTGAGGCTGAACGGCTTCTCCGCGAACCCGTAGAAGGACTCGTACATCAGGACACCGCGCGTGTTTGCAAGATCGTCGCTTTCCCTCGTCTTAGGGTCTCGGTCAAAGCTCTGCCGCAGATAAGGGGGTCGGGAGTCATTTCGTTTTCGTAATGACTCCCGACCCCATCGGAACTGATTACAAATTGATATCGTATAGACATCATGCAGACGGGCACATTGCCCGTCGCTTTCTGGAGGTCGTCGATGGTCCGCGAACGTTTGCGTCACGGGTCCCCCGGGCTTCTCACGCTGCCACTTTTGCTGCTGGCACTCGCGATTCCCATCCGAGTGTGGGTGGCCGGAATCCGAGCGGTTCAGAGCGGGAGCCCGTCTGCTTCCGTCTACCTCATCGGAGCGGTGCTGCTCTTCATAGCGTGGTTGGCGACGATGCGTGGGTTCTTCATCGTCGGTCCCAATGAAGCGAAGGTGCTGCAACTCTTTGGCGACTACGCCGGCACCGCGAAGACGCCCGGCCTGCGATGGGCCAACCCCTTCTACAGCCGCAGGAAGATCTCGCTCCGCGTACGAAACTTCGAGAGCTCGCGCCTGAAGGTCAACGACGCGGAAGGCAACCCGATCGAGATTGCCGCGGTCGTCGTGTGGCGCGTGATCGAGACCGCGGAAGCCGTGTTCGAAGTAGACGACTACGAAAACTACGTGCGGGTGCAGAGCGAGGCGGCCCTTCGCAACGCCGCGACGAGCTACACCTACGATTCACACGAGGAAGGCGTCGTATCGCTGCGGGGATCGACCGCCGTCGTGGCCGACCACCTGAAGCAGGAGGTGCAGCAGCGACTGTTGAAGGCGGGCGTCGAAGTCCTCGAAGCGAGGATCAGCCACCTGGCCTATGCACCCGAAATCGCCGCGTCGATGCTGCAGCGACAGCAGGCCGGCGCCATCATCGCGGCGCGTCAGCGGATCGTCGAGGGCGCGGTCGGCATGGTGGAGATGGCCCTGCAGTCGCTGTCGCAAAAGCAGATCGTTCGTCTCGACGAGGAGCGGAAGGCAGCCATGGTCAGCAACCTGCTGGTGGTGTTGTGTGGTGAACGAGCGCCGCAGCCGATCGTCAACACCGGAACGATCCATCAATAAGACCCGTGGGCGAGAGAAAGTCCTTTCTGCTTCGAATCGATGCCGGCGTACTGGAAGGGGTGCAGCGCTGGGCGAACGACGATCTGCGCAGCCTGAACGCGCAGATCGAGTACCTTCTGCGGGATGCGCTTCGCAAAGTCGGCCGGTTTACACCGAGCCCGGTCGAGGCCCCGGCCGGCGCTCGGACTACCGAACCTGATCCATCGACCGATACATGATGGCGTGCAGATTCGCGTCTCTTCTCACATGGCGGTCCGGCCGCTGCTCAAGTGGGCCGGCGGCAAGCGACAGCTCCTCCCGGTTCTGGCCGAGCATTATCCGTCCCGATTCACGCGATATGTCGAGCCGTTCGTCGGAAGCGGCGCCGTCTTCTTCGATCTCCTGAACCGCGGACGACTGGCCGCATGCCGGATCCAGCTGTCGGACGTGAATCCCGATCTGATCGGCTGCTACTGGATGGTGCGGGATTCCACCAACGACGTGATCCGAGCGTTGAAGGCGCTGGCACGCGAGTACCGTCTCGACGGCCACACCTGCTATTACGCCGTTCGAGATCGCCGTTTCAACGCGCTCCGTGCGCAGCTACGACTGACGGCGACGAACGAGAAGGCGATCGCCGCGCGCTATTCACCCGATCTCGCGGCGATGCTGATCTTCCTGAACCGGACCGGATTCAACGGCCTGTTCCGATTGAATCGCAGTGGCGGGTTCAACGTGCCAGCCGGTCGCTACAGCAACCCGCGCATCTGCGACGAATCGAACATCCACGCGGTGGCGAAGGCATTTGCGAGCCCGGGGGTGTCCATCGATCTCGCGCCCTTCTGCGAGACGATGGCCGGCGTCGGGCACGGCGATTTCGTCTACTGCGATCCGCCGTACGCGCCGTTGAGCCGCACATCGAGCTTTGCCCACTACACCGCAGGCGGCTTCAGCGCATTCGATCAACGCCGGCTGCAGCAGGCGGTCATTGACGCGTGCACGCGCGGCGCGCGTGTCGTCGTCTCCAATTCGAGCGCCCCGGAGATCGTGCGTGGCTACACGACCGAGGCTGCGGAGAAGGCGCGGCTCACGATTCGACCCGTGCCCGCACGCCGATCGATCAACTCGCGGGCCTCACTGCGTGGGCCTGTGGATGAACTGATCATCGCGAACGTCCAGGCACGCTCGCTCGACGATGTGAAGCCACACATGATGCCCGCGGGACTCAAGGCCAGGAAGAAGAAGTCCGCGTAAGCCGGCCGACTGCACGTCAGGCCCCATTCAGCGCGGCTTGACAAGTGGTGCCGGGGACAGGAGTCGAACCTGCACGGGTTGCCCCACTGGCTCCTAAGACCAGCGTGTCTGCCGTTTCACCACCCCGGCATGTTCCGAGTGTAGTCGATTCGTGATCAATGTGAACGTGCCCGTAGAAACCTGCCGACTGGTGGGAAGTGCCGAAGACGCGGTATACCTAGAGATGTGAAGACCGAGCTCACCGACGTCTCAGAAACGCGCAAGACCATCACGATCGAGATCCCGACCGACGTGGTTGATGCCGAGATCGATCGCATCGCGAAGGACTACACGAAGCAGGCGCGCATCCCGGGCTTCCGGCCTGGCAAGGTGCCGACGACGCTCGTCAAGCGGCGGTTCAAGGAGCAGATCCTCCATGACGTGATGCACGGGCTGATCCCCCGCGCGGTGGAGGAGGCGTTGCAGGAACGCGGCATCGAGCCGGTCGATACGCCCAATATCAAGGACGTCGCGATCGAAGAGGGGCAGCCGCTCAAATTCACCGCGAACATCGAGACGGTCCCTCCCTTCGATCCCGGCGACCTCTCCACGCTGCAGGCGACCCGCCCGTCCGCCGAGGTCACCGACGATGCGGTGGAGAAGACGCTGCAGCGACTGCGTGAGCGGGCGGCGAAGTTCGAACCGGTGGAAGGACGACCGGCAGCGCTCGGCGACACGGTCGTTGTCGATCTCGAACGCACTGATGCCGGCGGGCAGGTCGACCGGCACGACAACGTGAGCATCGAGCTCGGATCGCCCGCCAACCCGCCGGGGTTCGACTCGGAGCTGATCGACCTCAATGCCGGCGACACGAAGACGTTTACGATCCACTTTCCCGCCGACTACGCCGTCAAGGAGATGGCCGACACCGATGTCACCTACGCGGCGAGCGTGAAGGAGCTCCGGCACAAGACGCTTCCCGATCTCGACGACGAGTTCGCCAAGGATCTGGGCGCAGACTTCGATTCGCTGGAGGCGCTGAAGGAACGCGTCCGGGCCGACATCAAGGAAGAGAACGAGAGCAATGCCACGCGTCAGGTGCGAAGCGACGTCTTGAAGCAGCTCTCCGAACGGGTCACCTTCGAGCTGCCCGCCTCGCTCGTCGAGCGCGAAATCGACCGCCGGCTCGAGGAGTTCGCGCGACAGCTGATGCAGCAGAGCGTCGACCCTCGAACGGCCGGCATCGACTGGGCCCAGTTCCGCGAAGCCCAGCGCGAGCCGGCACGGGCGTCGGTGGCCAGCGCGATCGCCCTGGATGAAATCGCACGGCGTGAGCAATTGACCGTCCCGCCCGAAGACATCGACCGCGAGATCGAGCGATTCGCCGCGCAAGCGGGGCGGACACCCGCAGCTCTCCGTGCACAACTCGAGAAGGAAGGCGGTATCGCGCGCCTGCTGATCGGTCTCCGCCGGGAGAAGGCGGTTGACTTGGCCCTCTCGCGTGCTAGGATTCTTTAACCGCCGCGAACCCCTTGCCAATGAACCACGCCCAGCTTGTGCCGATGGTGGTCGAGCAGACCAACCGCGGCGAACGCGCTTACGACATCTTCTCTCGGCTGCTGAAGGACAGCATCATCTTCATCGGCACGCCGATCGATGACGGCATCGCGAACCTTGCGATCGCTCAGATGCTCTTTCTCGAGGCCGAAGACCCGGACAAGGACATCCAGCTCTATATCAACAGTCCAGGCGGGTCGATTACCGCCGGGTTGGCGATCTACGACACGATGCAGTTCATCAAGCCCGACGTCCAGACGATCTGCATCGGGCAGGCGGCGTCAATGGCCGCGGTACTGCTGGCCGGGGGCGCCAAGGGCAAGCGATACTCTCTGCCCAACGCGCGGATCGTGATCCACCAGCCCCTGATGCAGGGACTGGCCGGGCAGGCCACCGACATCGATATCCATGCACGCGAAATCCTGCGCATGCGCGAGCGGCTCAACGAAATTCTCGTGCAGCATACAGGTCAGCAATTCAAGCGCATTCAAGAGGATACTGAGCGCGACTACATCATGTCGTCCGACCAGGGGAAGGATTACGGGATAATCGATGACGTCATCCGGAAACGGGTGTAGTATCGGGGTGGCCCTGGAGTACGGGTCCCGGCGTCCTCTGAGCCGGGGATGTAGCCTCCCCTAGCCTCCGGCCGGATTGAGGCCGAAACACCACTCAGCACCGAAGACCCGAGCGACCGGAGTCAACAGCCCAACACACACATGGTCAAGAAGAACGGCGAGACCGAGATTCTCCGCTGCTCGTTCTGCAACAAGGACCAGAACGACGTCCGCAAACTGATTGCGGGTCCCACGGTCTTCATCTGCGACGAGTGCGTTGAAGTCTGCAACGACATCATCGCGGACGACAATCGGTTCGAGAATCGCGGCGTCCGGTCGGCGCTCCCCTCCCCGCCTGAGATCAAGAAGTTCCTCGACGAGTACGTCATCGGGCAGGAGCGCACGAAGAAGAAGCTCGCGGTCGCGGTCTACAACCACTACAAGCGGATCGAGATCCAGAAGCAGCCGCGCAGCCGCAACGACGTCGAGCTGACGAAGTCGAACATTCTGCTGATCGGCCCGACCGGCACCGGCAAGACGCTGCTCGCGCAGACGCTGGCCAAGCTGCTGTCGGTCCCGTTCACGATTGTCGACGCCACCACGCTCACCGAGGCGGGATATGTAGGCGAGGATGTCGAGAACATCATCCTCAAGCTCCTGCAGGCCGCCGGTGGCGACATCGAGAAGTGCCAGCAGGGCATCATCTACATCGACGAAGTCGACAAGATCTGCCGGAAGGACGAAAACCCTTCGATTACGCGTGACGTCTCGGGCGAGGGCGTCCAGCAGGCCCTGCTCAAGATCCTCGAGGGCACGGTGGCCAACGTGCCGCCGCAGGGCGGGCGCAAGCACCCGCACCAGGAGTTCTTCCAGATCGACACGACGAACATCCTCTTCATCTGCGGAGGCGCGTTCGTCGGCCTCGACAAGGTCATCGATCGCCGCGTCGGCAAGAAGACGCTCGGCTTCAAGGCCGAAGTCAAGTCCGTCCAGAAACGCGAAATCGGCTCGACGCTCGAGGCTGTGGAGCCCGAGGATCTGATCAAGTACGGGCTCATCCCGGAGTTCGTCGGCCGTTTGCCGGTTGTCGGCACGCTGCACGAGCTCGATAAGCCGGCGCTCGTTCAGATCCTGACGCAACCGCGCAATGCGATCACGCGTCAGTACCAGAAACTGTTCGAGTACGAGAACGTCAAGCTTCGCTTCACCGATGATGCCCTCGAAGCGATTGCCGAGTCGGCGTTGTCACGGAAGATCGGCGCCCGTGGCCTGAGGATGATCATCGAGGATCTGATGCTCGATCTCATGTACTCAGTACCGGGTCAGAAGAAGCTTCGCGAAGTCCTGGTCACGCGCGACATCGTCGAGGCGAAGGACAAGTCGATTACCCTGATCGAAAAAGCCGGTTAGGGGCAGAGGTCAGGAGTCAGGGCCAGCGCTGTCTACGCTATAGTTATCTGAGGGCAGCACTGTGCCCCTGCCTCCTAACCTCATATCCCCTTCAAGGACCTGAATGGAAGTCTACGAGACACTGCCCATCGTTCCACTCCGGGACGTCGTCGTATTCCCTCACATGATGATGCCGTTCGTCATCGGCCGGCCGTCGTCGACGCGTGCGCTCGATCATGCGCTGCTGAAGGACAAGCGCATCTTCCTCGCGGCGCAGCACGATGCCTCGGTTGACGATCCGCGTCCGGATGACATCTACACGATGGGCTGCGTCGCCAACGTCGTGCAGAGCCTCAAGCTGCCGGACGGCAACATCAAAGTCCTGGTCGAGGGCATCGATCGCGCGCGCGCCGTCGAGTGGAAGGAAGACAAGGGCTTCTACCGGGTCGTCGTCAAAGTCCTGCCGAAGCAGAAGGAAGCGTCCGGCGAGGTCGAATCGACCATGGGCCGGGTGGTGTCGCTGTTCGAACAGTACGTCAAGCTCTCGAACAACCTGCAGTACGACGCCATGATCGCCGCCGTGCGCGTAGACGATCCCGGCAAGCTCGCGGATACGATTGCCGCGCACTTGCTCGTCGGCGTCGACGAGAAGCAGAACCTGCTCGAGATCATCTCGCCGATCGAACGTCTGAACCGCATCGCCGGAATCTTGGAAATCGAGGTCGACAAGCTCCAGGTCGATCGCCGTATCCAGTCTCGCGTCAAGAAGCAGATGGAGAAGGCGCAAAAGGAGTACTACCTCAACGAGAAGATGAAGGCGATCCAGAAGGAACTGGGTCGCAAGGACGAGAAGGGCAGCGAGATCGACGAGCTGAAGAAGAAGATCGAAACCGCGAAGATGCCCAAGGAGGTCGAGGAAAAGGCGGTCCAGGAGCTGAAGCGCCTCGAGGCAATGCCGCCGATGTCGGCTGAAGCCACTGTCTCGCGCAACTACCTCGATTGGCTCATCGCGGTGCCGTGGCACAAGAAGACGCGCGAGAACCGCGATCTCAAGCACGCCGAAACGGTCCTCAACGAAGATCATTACGGGCTCGAGAAGATCAAGGACCGCATCCTCGAATTCCTCGCCGTCCGCTCGCTCGTCAAGAAGCCGAAGGCGACGATCCTCACCTTCTCGGGACCTCCCGGAGTCGGCAAGACCTCACTCGCCAAGTCGATCGCGCGCGCGATGAACCGCAAGTTCGTGCGTCTGTCGCTCGGCGGCGTCCGCGACGAAGCGGAGATTCGCGGCCATCGCCGCACCTACATCGGGGCGTTCCCCGGCCAGATCATCCAGATGATGAAAAAGGCCGGCACGCAGAACCCGGTGTTCCTGCTGGACGAAATCGACAAGATGTCGATGGACTTCCGCGGCGACCCGTCGGCGGCGCTGCTCGAAGTGCTCGATCCCGAGCAGAACAACACCTTCCTCGATCACTACCTCGACGTCGAGTACGACCTGTCGAACGTGATGTTCATCTGCACCGCCAACGTGCTGCACACCGTGCCGCAGGCGCTGCGCGATCGCATGGAAGTGCTGCAGCTGGCGGGCTACACCGAGCAGGAGAAGGTGGAAATCGCCAAGCGCTTCCTGGCACCGAAGGCGATCGAGGGCTCGGGCCTCACGGCCGACAACATCGTCGTCCACGACGAGGCGATCTCGACGCTCATCCAGCGCTACACCCGTGAAGCCGGTGTCCGCAATCTGGAGCGCGAGATCTCGTCGATCTGCCGCAAGGTTGCCCGCAAGGTCGTCGTCGAGGGCAAGAGCTTCAAGGAAGACATCACGGCGGAGAAGGTCACCGAGTATCTGGGCGTGCCCCGCTTCCGTCCGTCGCTCGCGGAGGAGCGCAACGAGGTCGGCATCGCAACCGGGCTGGCGTGGACCGAGGTGGGCGGCGAGCTGCTGGTCAGCGAAGCCACACTGATGACCGGCAAGGGCAAGCTGACGCTCACCGGCAAACTGGGCGACGTGATGCAGGAATCGGCACAGGCGGCGCTCAGCTATGTCCGGTCGAAGGCAGCAGAGCTGAATCTGCCCGAGGACTTCCACTCCAAGATCGACATCCACGTGCATGTGCCGGAAGGCGCCATCCCGAAGGATGGGCCGTCGGCGGGCATCACCATGGCAACCGCGCTGGCGTCGGCGTTGACGAAGATTCCGACGCGCCGCGACGTGGCGATGACCGGCGAGATCACGCTGCGAGGAAAGGTTCTTCCCATCGGCGGCGTAAAAGAGAAGGTGCTGGCCGCGCATCGCGCGGGGGTCACCAACATCGTGTTGCCGCGCGATAACGAGAAGGACCTCGCGGACATTCCGAAGAACGTCCTCGACACGCTCGACGTACACATGGTGTCGACGATGGACGAAGTGCTGAAGATCGCGCTGGCCGAGCCGTTGCCGGCCCGCATCCCGGCCACGCCGGTCGTCGCAGCTGAGGTCACGGAACCGGCGGGCGATACACGTCCGCATTAGAGAGAGGGCCCCGGGGCCCAGGCCCGAGGCCTCAGGAAGTGGGTGAGGCCTCGAGCCTGCAACCCCCTGAGGGCTGAGGCCTGAGCCCTGAGTCCTGTTGTAGCGGAATTCGTTACGAGTGCGGCAAGCGCGAAGGATTTTCCGCGCGACGGGCTTCCAGAGGTCGCCCTGGTAGGTCGATCCAACGTCGGCAAATCGAGCTTGATTAACGCTCTAGTGAAGCGCCAGGTCGCGCGCACGAGTGCCGCGCCGGGCAAAACGCGGCTCGCCAACGTCTATCGTGTGCAGCGGGGATCGATGCCGCCGCACTACCTGGTGGATCTCCCCGGGTATGGGTATGCGCGAGCTCCTCACGGGAGCTCGGGCCAGGCGGCCCGCGATGCCGCGGCGCGCGAGTTCGAGTGGCTGGTGGACGCGTACTTCAGGCGGCCGGGCCGGCGAGGGGTCCTGCTGCTCATCGATGCGCGGCACCCTGGACTCGAATCGGACATGGAGGCGGCGCGCTGGCTGCAGTCGCAGCTCTATGCACTCGGTATCGTGGGAACCAAAGTGGACAAACTGACACGCGCCGAACGGGCGCGTCACGTTCGTGAACTGAAAACGTTGTTTGATGTGCCGGTGGCGCTGGTTTCGGCGCGCACCGGCGAAGGACTGGATGACCTGTGGAAGATGATCGCAAGCCTGCCAAGACCAACGGCGGCATAGGCACTGCAACCGCCGCCCCACCTGATAAGGGCGACAAGGAACGCACCGCGCAGAACGGTGCCCCCGCGCCGAATCCCGCCGCTCCAGCTCAGGCCGCCCCCGCACAAACGATTTCGCTCTCGGCGATGAAGGAGATGAACATCTCCGCACTCACCAAGATCGCCAAGGAGCTCGACATTGCCGGCGCGACGGGCATGCGCAAGCAGGAGCTGATCTTCGAGATCCTCCGCGTGCGTGCCGAGAAGAGCGGCAATGTCTTCTCGGAAGGTGTGCTCGAGACGCTGCCCGACGGCTTCGGGTTCCTCCGCGCACCCGATTACAACTACCTGCCCGGGCCCGATGACATCTACGTGTCGCCCTCGCAGATCCGCAAGTTCGATCTGCACACCGGCGACACGGTGTCCGGTGTCATCCGGCCCCCGAAGGACGGCGAGCGCTACTTCGCCCTGATCAAGGTCGAGGCGATCAACTTCGAGCCGCCCGAGAAGACGAAGGAGAAGATCTTCTTCGAGAACCTCACGCCGCTCTATCCGGCACAGAAGGTCAATCTGGAGACCGAGCCCGAGAACCTCTCGGGACGGGTGATGGACCTGCTCACACCGCTCGGCAAGGGGCAGCGCGGTCTCATCGTCGCCCCGCCGCGCACCGGCAAGACGATGCTGCTGCAAAGCATCGCCAACAGCATCACCAGGAACCATCCCGAGGTGTATCTGATCGTGCTGCTCATCGACGAGCGGCCGGAAGAAGTGACCGACATGCAGCGCTCGGTCCGCGGCGAGGTCATCTCGTCGACCTTCGACGAGCCGGCGCAGCGCCACGTGCAGGTGGCGGAGATGGTCATCGAGAAGGCCAAGCGCCTCGTCGAGCACAAGAAGGACGTCGTCATCCTGCTCGACTCGATCACGCGTCTCGCGCGCGCCTACAACACCATCGTCCCGGCGTCAGGCAAGGTGCTCTCGGGCGGCGTCGACAGCAACGCCCTGCAGCGGCCGAAGCGGTTCTTCGGGGCGGCCCGCAACATCGAAGAGGGTGGCTCGCTCACGATCGTCGCCACGGCGCTCGTCGATACCGGGTCGCGGATGGACGAAGTGATCTTCGAGGAGTTCAAGGGCACCGGCAATTCCGAAATTCATCTCGATCGCAAGCTGACCGACCGTCGCGTGTTCCCCTCGATCGACATCACCAAGAGCGGCACGCGTAAAGAGGAGCTCCTGCTGCCGAAGGAAGAACTCAATCGCGTGTGGGTCCTTCGCAAGGTGCTGACGCCGCTGTCGCCCAGCGAAGCGATGGAGCTGCTCCTGTCGAAGATGAGCAAGACCAAGACAAACGCCGAGTTCCTGGCGGCCATGGCGGCAGGCAAGTCTTAATGGATCGCTTCGACTGGAAGGGCACAACCCACAACCAGCCTCGACCGCGACCAGCCGGCCGTGACAACGGAGCGGCCGGTCCCGACGAGGGAGGCATGAGCCACTAATGGCGTCGGCGGCGGAGACTCCTTCTCCAGCCATCGCCAGAAAGCACGGCGTCCGGACGGCACTTCAGTCGCCGCTGCTGTCGGTCGTCATGCCCGTCTACAACGAACGGGCGACGATCGACGAGATCGTGCCACGCGTTCTCGCGGTGCCGATGCGCATCGAGCTCGTCGTCGTGGATGACTGCTCGAAGGACGGTACGCGGGAACGGCTCCAGGAGCTGCAGCAGGAACACGGCTTCACGCTGCTGCTGCAGGAGCACAATCAGGGCAAGGGCGCGGCGCTGCGCCGCGGCTTCGCGGCAGTGACCGGCGACATCGTCGCCGTCCAGGATGCCGACCTCGAATACTCGCCCGAAGAATTTCCCCTACTTGCGGAGCTGATCGTCGAAGGGCGCGCCGACGTCGTATACGGGTCGCGCTTTCTCGGCCGGCACCGCGTGTTCCTGTTCACGCATTATCTGGGTAACCGGGTCCTCACGCTGCTCACCAACGTGCTGTACAACACGATGCTGACCGACATGGAGACCTGCTACAAGGTGATGCGTCGTGAGGTGCTGCAGGGGCTCGACCTCGAGTCGAACGGGTTCGGCATCGAGCCCGAGATCACCGCGAAGATCTTCAAGCGCGGCTACCGCGTGTACGAAGTGCCGATTACCTACGACGGCCGCAGCTACGAAGAGGGCAAGAAGATCGGCTGGAAGGACGGCGTCGTCGCGCTGTGGGTGCTATTGAAGCATCGTTTCAGTTCGTAACGTTGGACGCCGGGTCCAAAAGGCAGGACCCGGCCTACACTGTCACGTGCCCATCTTCGAGCGCCTCAGTAAAACTGCCGCAACAGCGTCGGTTCTGCTGATCGTTCTCCTGCTGCTCGCGTTCCATCCGGATCTCACCCCGGCCCTGCGCGTTGTGACGATCGCAGCGATCGTATTGGGCGCTGCCGTCTCCAGGCATCTGCAGTCCCGACTGTTCGTGTGCTGGGTGGCCTGCGCCATGCTGGCACCGGCGATCCTTCGCGCGCTGACGGCACGCGAGGGTCCCGTGCTCGATCTGTTCTGGATGGGAGGCGTGTCCGCCTCTCTCCTGCGCTTCTCTTCATGGTCGCGGTGGAAGCTTCCAGCACCCTGGCGTGTTCTTGCCGCGGGCTGGGCCTTGACGCTGGCGTTGGCGTGGCCGGTGCTGCTCGCGCGTGAAACCGCATTCAGCACGCGTCTGCTGACCGACGAGGCCGCGATCAACTCATGGGCCATGCTGTCAGCGCCACAGGTTGCGGCCTGGCTCCTGTTCGTGGTCTGGACGCAACTGCTTGGACTGCTCTGGCTCGATTGGGCCTGCGAGCGATTCGAGGAGAGGCCTGAGGCCGTTGTCCCTGTTGCCCACGGCATCTGGATCGGAGCGACGCTGTCGAGCCTGGTGGCGGTGTATCAGGGCACCGTCGATCTGAAGTTCCTGAGCACGCCCTTCTGGGCCTCGCTGGCGCGCGCAACCGGCACGCTGCTCGACGCGAATGCGCTCGGCATGTGCGCGGCGCTCGCGGGTCCGATCGCGTTTCTCGCGTTGCGCGTGACGCGCACTCTCGACCCCACGCGAGACACGGACGAGCGCGTCATCAACGCGATCGCCTTCCTCGCGTTCGTCGTGAACCTTGCCGGCCTGTGGATGTCGGGATCACGCGCGGCGATGTTGTGTGGAGTCGTGGCGGGAGCGACCTTTCTCGCCAGTGTCTGGTCATCAGCGGACGCGCGTGCGCGGCGAGCGCTTCAATGGGCCGCTGCAGGCGTCGCCGCACTCGTGGTGATCATTGTCGCCACGTCGAGCACGATCGGACCGGCCAAGCGGCTTGCGGAGATCCCAGCCTCGCCGCGCTCGGGTCTCAGCACGATCTTCACTCGCGGACCGTACGGACAGATCGCCAATCAGATCATTCGCGAGCATCCGATCGTCGGGGTCGGCATCGGAAGCTATCAGATTCTCTCGCCCGACTATTGGCGGCTACAGGCGGACGCCGCACTGCCCTTCGACAACGCCCAGAACTGGTGGCGCCATCAGCTCTCCGAGCTCGGTGTGCTCGGCAGCGCCCTCCTGTTCATCTGGTCCGCAGTCCTCGTCTGGTACATCGCCACTGCGCGCGCGCGTGCCGAGTATCGGCTCGAGGCAACGATCGTGCGCGGCCTGCTCGTCGCGCTCGGCATCAGCTCGTTCATTCAGGTGCCGACGCAGACGCCGATCGTGATGCTGACGTTCATGCTGCTCGTCGCGTGGGCCACCTGGCTGATGCCTTTCCCCGCGCGGGTGGCGGGACGCACCACCCCGACCTGGGCGTGGATCGCGGCACTCTTGCTGGCTGTCACGTATGCTGGCGGCCAGCTGGTGCTGGCGGGTGGCCCGCTCGCAGTCACGGAACGCGCGCGCCGCGCTCAGCGGCTCTACGCGGTTGGTACTTATCCGCCCGAGCTCATGAAAGGCCGCGAGTTCAACTGGACCAAGGGTGATGCGAGCTTCATCTGGCCAGCCAAGACGCGGTGGCTCGTGTTACGCGTATGGGCCCAGCACCCGGATATGGCGGCTGAGCCGGTGCATGTGACCCTGACGAGCCCGTGCGGCGTCTTAGTAGACGAAGCGCTGGAGACCCCCACTCCAGTCAGTATCGGGGTGACGCTTCCGGACGGACAACGGACACTCGAGGCGCATATGCACGTTTCGCGTACCTGGCGTCCCTCGGAGCACGGCAGCAATGACGAGCGGGATCTCGGCGCCGGGATTATGGCCGAATTCGTCGAGGATCCGACCGTCGCGGTCTCGCAGAACAGGCAGGTGAGCCTGCGGGCCTGTCGCCCTGGTATATAATTTTCATTTGCACTGGGCCCGAATGGGCCGCCAGAAGGCGGCTCCTACGACCGAGGGCGCGCCTGAAGAGAGGACCATCGTGAAGGAAGGGATCCACCCGAAGTATCAGGAGGTCGAGGTTCGCTGTGCGTGTGGGAACACGTTCAAGACGCGCTCGACCAAGCCCGAGCTGCACCTCGAAATCTGCTCGGCCTGCCATCCCTTTTTCACGGGACGCCAGAAGCTGATCGACACCGAGGGACGCGTCGAACGGTTCACCAAGAAATTCGGCGCGCAGACGTCCGAGCAGCGTAAGACCGCAGCCAAGGCGGTGAAGGTGGCCAAGGCCACGAAGACCGCAGCGGCGAAGAAGAAGACCAGCAAAGCGGCAACGGCGTAGCCCGAAGCCACGAACGCCGGGCTTCGAGAACAGGCCCGGCTACACAGTTCGCTCAGAACAACGAGTCGTGTAGGCCGGGCCTCTTTTCTAGGCCCGGCGCTTCGTTAATCTTGCGATCCAACCTGGCCAGACGATGCAGCGTAGCCTGTTTGCGGGCGTCCGTCACATCCCCGCGCAGCGTTTGCGCTGCGTATCCTCGCGCAGACTGATAATCGCGCAACCGATGCTCCAGGTGAACGGCCAGCGCTTCTGACGCTTCGCGTTTCAGCGCCGGCGGGCACTCAGGCACATCCAGTAGCAGACGCCACGACGAAGCCGCATCTTCGAAGCGACGCATTCGACGCGCGAGCACCGCGTGGGCACGGAGCACTTCGGCGCGCGTGATTGAATCGTCGTCATCGATCTCGAGCGCCCGCGTAAAACATCGCCATGCGTCGGTCGTGAGTCCGCCGCGTTCGTAGAGACGGCCGAGCCCGAGCGCTTCGCGCGCGGTCCGGGCAGCCGCGGCGCCGTCCTCCAGCAGCTGCGCGGCCCGCGCGGTCACGAACGCAAGCGACAACAGGTCGAGACGATTGTGTTCGAGCACGGCCTCGAGCGGACGCGCATCGCCGGTCCGCACGAAATGAAAGTAGCGCGCCGGAATCTCGAAGCCGGCGACATCTCCCTCACGCCGGTGTCCGCAAAGCACCTGCTCGATCGCACTGAGCCGGCAGCTGTCGCGACCGGATACCTCGTCATAAGAACGCGAGCCGCTCGGCTCGCGTCCGCGCCACAACCGGCGGGCGGGATGCAGCATGTCGATGTGGGGCATTTCGGCGAACGGCGTGTCCATTCGATGCAGGCTGAACCGCGTTTCGACCAGCGGCAGATCGAATGACTTGCCGTTGTAGGTCACGACCGTACCGGCATCGCGTGCGATCGGCACGAGTGCCTGCAGCAGCGCACGCTCGGCAGCGAAGCTCGTGAGCACGAATTGCCGCACGCGAAAGCGGCCCCCGTCGAACCAGCCGCAGCCGACGAGAAATGCGTAGGTCCCTGCCCCACCGGCAAGGCCGGTCGTTTCGAGATCGATGAACAGCAGGTTGGAGATCGCAGCACCGTCCGCTAACAACGAGAGCCGAGGCCAGAGGCCATCGGAGGGCGGCAACGCGTCAGCGATAGACATCGCTCCGTGTCGATGACCGGGCGAGTAACTGCGATCGACAACGAGGAAGCGTCCGCCGTCCGCATCGCACCATTCGCCCTCGAGCAGATCTCCCGCAGTGTAGGCCGGGTCTTCAGACCCGGCGTGACGCCTCGTGTCAAGCGCCGCTGGGTCTGAAAGACCCGGCCTACACTGTCCCGTCGAGAGAACACTACGAAGACGATCGCTCAGCGACGTCATAGCGAGGCCGCCTGCGCGTGATCGGCCGACTCGATCTGCGCCGTGTCGAGCAGCTCCAGGATTCGAAGCGCCACGTTCTTGGCCATCGGGCCGGTGTTGCCGATCGGGCCGACGCAGCCCGGACATCCATGCGGGCATTCACAGGAAGCGATCAGCTCGCGGGTTTGCCGGCGCAGCTCCGTACTCATGGCAAACAGCGGCGCACTGAAACCGATGCCGCCTGGGTAGCTGTCGTAGACGAAAATGCGCGGCTCGTCCGACAGCGTCACCCCTTCGACTTCGCTCGTGGCAGGCCGGCCTGTCCGTGTCACGTCGGTGTGGTCGCCGTGCTCGCCGCTCCCGATCGAGATGCCGATGTCCTGTCGGTCGCACATCAGCAGCAGCTGCGCCACCTGCCGCATCGCGAAGGACAGCCCGACGACACCGTCGCGGCGATCGTCGGCCGCATACGGGAGAGCGGCCATCACCTCGCGCGGAATCGTGAGCCAGTACGCGGTCGTATGCATCTGCTGCTCGGGCAGATCGAGCTCGCCGGACCCCACGTTCTCGTTGGTGTAGAACTTGATCTTCTTGAAGCCGACGACCCTCGATGAAACGTGGACCTCGCCATGCGACGCAGTCGCTCGGTGCTCGAACGTCTCGAGCACCGTGACCCTCGAGTACGTGATCGCGTCGGTGTAGTAGTCGCACTCGATCTGTCGCACGTAGGCCTTGCGGCCCTCGAAGTCGAGACGCTCCACCTGATAGAGCGCGCCTTCCACGAGGTAGATCGCCCTCTCATGAAGCGTCGACGGTCCGCTCGTGAAGCTCGTTTCGCCGATGACATCGGCGCCGTTGGTGGTATCGACAACGACGAAGTTGTCCGACGAAATCGATCGCAGGCTGACGGCATCGGCAGGATACGACTCGTTGGTCCATTGCCAGACGCCCTCGCCCTCACCATCCGCCGATCGATGAACGAAGCCGCTCTCCTGAAGCACACCGAGCACCTCCTGCACGTCGTGCTTTCCGTACCGATCGGATGTCGTGAACGGCAGCTCGAACGCGGCGCACTTCACGTGGTCGACCAGGATGTGCAGGTTGTCGGGGTTCACGAGTGCATGTTCGGGTGAGGCGTCGAAGAAGTACGACGGGTTGCGCACCACGAACTGATCGAGCGGCGCGCTGCTGGCAACGAGGACCGCGGCCGAGCGGCCGCTCCGGCGTCCCGCTCGCCCCGCGCGCTGCCAGGTCGCCGCGATCGTGCCCGGATACCCTGCCATGACGCACGCATCGAGCGCGCCGATATCGATCCCCAGTTCGAGAGCGTTGGTCGACACGACGGCCCGGACCGTTCCCTCTCGCAGCCCTTTCTCGATCTCTCGACGACGCTGCGGGAGATAGCCGCCTCGATACCCACGGATCTCGTCGGTCGTGCCCGGGGGGCCGCCGAAATCGTCCTTCAGATAGGTCGTCAGGATCTCCGTGGCCAGACGGCTCTGCGCGAAGACGATCGTCTGCAGCTTCCGTTTCAGGAACTCCGCGGCGAGTCGTCGGGTCTCTGCCAGATACGATCGACGAATACCCAACTGCTCGCTGACGACGGGCGGGTTCACGAAGAGGAAGAACTTCTCGCCACGAGGAGCGCCGCTTTCGGCAACGAGCTCGAACGGCTGCTCGACCAGCGCTTCGGCAAGTTCCCGTGGATTTGCGATCGTCGCCGAGGAGCAGATGAACGTCGGATTCGATCCATAGTGCCGGCAGATGCGTGTCAGTCGTCTCACGACGTTCGTCAGATGACTGCCGAACACACCACGATACGCGTGCAGTTCGTCGATGACTACGTAGCGCAGGTTCTCGAACAGCTTCGCCCAGCGAGGATGGTGCGGGAGAATCCCGGAGTGCACCATGTCGGGATTGCTCAGCACGATGTGCGCCCGTCCTCGAATGGCGCGGCGGGCATCCTGCGGGGTGTCGCCGTCGTACGTGAACACGCCGATCTCCATCTCGGCGCGACGCGACAGCAGGTCGGACAACTCGTGCAGCTCCGCCAGTTGATCCTGGGCGAGCGCCTTGGTTGGAAAGAGATAGAGAGCACGTGACGAAGGATCCCGCAGCACACTACTCAGCACCGGCGCGTTGTAACAGAGAGTCTTTCCCGACGCCGTCGGCGTGGTAATCACGACGTGGCGATGCGCGAGCGCATGTTCGATGGCGATCGCCTGGTGCGTGTACAACTGCTCGATGCCTCGCTGGCGCAGCGCATCGCGCAGGCGTTCGTCCGTGCCATCCGGAAAGGGTGCGTATCGAGGGTCGAGGGCCGGCAGCCGCCGTATCGCCGTGACCCAGGCATCCGGCCGATCCGGGCGTTCGGTCACGCCGCCAGTCAGGCGGTCGAGGACCCCCGAGAGCGCCTGATCGTTTGCTGGACTCGCTCGGCGCGCCGGCAGCATGGCCGGAGATCATAAGGCGAAAGCCGCCGCGCTTTCAATGGATTCCGCGCGCGTCCGACCAGATCTCGAGCTCGGCGATCGTCCAGGGGAACTGCGACTCGCCTGCCGTCCCGCGCAGCCGGACGTACCGAGCCGGTCTCGCTGAAAACGCCAGCACCATACGCAGACGGCCAGGTTCGCGAAGTCCTGCGACGATTGCGTCGTGCAACACGCTCCCCGTTCTGGCCGGTGCCCACACCTGACCGTCTTCCGATGTCTCCACATCGACGGTGCGTGGGTACAACCAGAACTGTGTGCCCACGCTGTACACGATCGACCCGACCATCGTCACACCGCCGAGATCGGCGATGAGTGGCTGGCGATCGTCGGTCAGCGAACACAGCCACAGCGATTGTTCGTCGCCGTCCTTCACCACATGCACATACGTCGACGAGCATTCGGAACGCACCTCGCGAATCTCCACCCGTCTCCCGGCAACCTGGGCATCCTCTCCCTTTCTCGCAGGAAGCCGGTACTGAATCAGCGAGCCGTTCTGCGCGATCAGCGTGGCGCCGGGCTGCGCCTCTAACAGGGCCTTCAGTCGGGGGGCCTCACTCGGAACGAGAACCCGAAGTTCTCCAAGCCGTTGAAAGGGTGTAACGACATCGCTCGACTCGTTCCGCGAGGCACTGACGAGTGGGAAGTAGTAGTTCGGTTGAAACCCGCTGTAACCGTTGACCGTGCGCCAGCCGCCTTCGACCGCCTGGAAGACCGCCGTGATGTCGCGAAACGTCCCGTCGGCCGGCAACTCGAACACAGTCGCGCGGCGCAGGAACTCTGCGCCTGGAACCGGGGCCGGTGCAGCAACTGCCGGGATCCCGCTTGTCCACCCGTCCGCGAGCAATCCGATCGTCGCGAGCGCAATGAGTGCGCGCTGAACTCTGCGCGAGCGGCCGCGGATGATCTCGGGCAACGTGATGCCCGCGATGATCGCCAGACACAGCGTCGTCATGAGCCAGAAGCGGGCCGGCACACGCAGCCCCGATGCACCGGGAAGGGCGAGGAGCCACGCAAACGGTCCCGGGAATCCCGAGGGAACGCCCATGAACCTGATGACTGGGCCGAGTGCAAGGAGCCACGTGGCGACCGACGCCATGAGGTAGAAGCCAATCGCTGATGATCGGTGGACGGCACCTCGCATCAGCGGCGGGAGCAGCGCGATGCCGAGACACCCCAATGCGATCAGTGCGGGCTTCCGCACGGAAGTGACCGATATGTGCAGAACCCCGATGTCGAGTCGCCACGGTCCGTGCAGGAGGACCGACGCGACAATGGCCAGGTAGATCACGCCAATGGCAATGAAGGCTTTGAGCACGACAGCGATCAGCCTCGAGCTGCTCGATGTCGATGCGACCCCCACGCGCCTCACACTGCGGATGGACGCGATCAGCCACAGGACGACCACGACGAGGCCAGGAAACAATTCGCCCTCGCCGCGGCACGACACGCGGAGCCAGCCCCAGACGCTCAAGTCTGCGGCCGCACACAGGATCCCGCCGACGTCGGCGCTGAACGTCACGATCTCCGCCACACTTCGAAAGAACGCCTGCCGTGTGTGAATGAGTACGTACTGGTGGAGCACCGCGGCCAACGGAAGCGCGGCGACAGCCGTCACGAGGCTGATGGCACCGAGCGCGCGCCAGTCACTGCGTCGCAGCACGAACCAGACGACCCACAGCCCAATCAGGATCGAGAAGTACACGAGCGCGTAGCCGTTGGTCGCGCCCTGCAGCATCCACGTCGCGCCGTACAACACCAGCCAGCGCCGGCGGCGCGTCTCGAGATACGCGTGAAGGCCGAGCAGCGCGAGTGGAGCCCAGAAGGCGGCGAGCATCTGCACGTGCGGCAGCTGCGGTATCCGGTACGGCGCAAACCCGAACGCCAGACCCGCGATGAATGCGCCCGCCACGTTTCGCGTCAACCTGAAGACGAGCGCGTACATCGCCATCGCGCACAACGGAAACGTCAGCAGCGTGACCAGGTTGGACGTCACGAGCGTGTCGCGTGTGATCCAGTAGATGGGCGAGGCGATCACACTGAGCCCGAGCAGATGCTCGGAGAACGCCATCGTGTCGCGCGTGGGATAGAAGATCGGAAACTGCCACCAGGCGTCGGTCAGCGGCCAATGCGTCGCATTCCACTTCAGGATCGCGGCCGTGAGGAGCGGATCGCCCGCGTCGTGGGCCACGGTCGTACTGAGATGCGCCAGCACATCGCGTCCGAGAATCGCCGTCACGACGATGTAGAAGAGCGCGCTGGCGAGCGCGGCCAGCCTGATCTGCCTGGTCGAAGGAGTCCCCTCCTGATCCCTCGGGATGCGTCCGTCCGCGTCCGGCTCCGGCGGGGTGCTCAATCCGAACAAGCCGTGCGCGGTGGCATCTCCTTGGGTCATCGGGATGACGTATGGTACCGTGCGGACGGCCATGATCGAGGCAAAACATATCGACCGGCGGCACACGCAGACGCAGGAGCAGTACGCCGCCGACGATCTCGAGACGATGCAGGCGGCGCGCCGCTACGGCGCCCACCTGTTCGATCTCTTCCGCTCCTTCGTCGGACGACGCGTGCTCGAGGTCGGGTCGGGCATCGGCACGATGAGCCGTCCGCTGGCCGACGCTGCCGACATGGTGATCGGGATCGAGCCCAACGTGAATTGCGCGAGCCGCGCCGAGGACGCGATGCGGGGTCATCCCCGGTTCACGCTGCGCGTCTGCCATCTCGAGGAATGCGATCGCGCAGAACTGGTGAGCCACCGGATCGATACGGTCGTCTGCGTCAACGTGCTGGAGCACATCGCCGATGACGTCGCGGCGCTGCGGACCTTCAAGGACATTCTGATTCCCGGCGGCAAGTCGCTGATCTTCGTGCCAGCCGTCCAGGCCGCATACGGGCCGCTCGATGCCGAGCTCGGTCACCATCGACGGTACTCGAAACCGACGCTGGCGAAGGCGTTCACCGATGCCGGCTTCGACATCGAACTCCTTCGCTACACCAATCCGGTCGGTCTGCTGGGATGGATGTACAACTCGCACATCCGCAAATCGAGGACGCACAGCCTCGCGCAAGTGAAGCTGTTCGACGCCCTCGTCGCCCCCTGGGCACTCCCCATCGAGCGCGTCCTTACTCCTCCTATCGGTCTCTCCTTGGTTGCGGTCGGACGCAAGACATAGCAACGGAGAGCAGCGGAGACACGGACTCGCAGGAGCAACGGAGTAACGGAGCACGTACGGAGGCACTCAGGTCACGAAACGATGTCGGCGTCCGTCTGATCTCCGTTACTCCGTTCCTCCTGTTAATCCGTGTCTCCGTATACTCCGTTCGCTCTTACAGTGAAAGCTCCTCCCGCACACGGTCGAAGTCGATATCTCTCGGCAGCCGCCAGCGTGTGAAGGCGGGCAATCGTTGCAGCGGAAGGGCGAGGTGCTCTTGTGTACCTTCGACATCGCCACGACGCGCATACACCGCGGCAACGTAGTACCGCGTCGCAGGGTCGTCAGCCCCTGCCGCTACGCGGCGCTGGTGCGACGAGATCGCCAGGTCCCCGAACCGCTCGGCATCCGCGGCTTCCCCACGCGCATCATGGAGCGCCGACAGTTTCTGATGCAGCTCGATCAGCGTCCGTTCGCGCAGCGCGTGGTCGCCGGTCGAGACGTAGGCGAGCTCGCGACGGTATTCAACCAGCGCGGCGTCGTAGTCACGCCGCAGGTAGTGCACGTAGCCAAGCCGTGCGTGGGCGCCGACGATCAGCAGGCCTTCGGTGCCTGACATCGCGCGCTCCTGCAGCTCGATCGCCTGGCGAGCCGCCGCTTCCGCTTCATTCAAGTGACCACTCAGCGCTTCGAGAAAGGCGAGCTGCAGATGTGAATACCCTGCTTCGGGATTGAGCGCGATCGAGCGATGGAGCTGCGCGATCGCCTCCGGCACCTGGCCCCGCCACATCCAAAATGCTCTGGCCAGCGCCTGATGCACGTCGGGATCATCTGGGTTCAGCGACTCGGCCTTCGTAAGCGCATCGATCCCCTCGTCCACCCGGCCGAGATACAACAGCGAGCTTCCGAGCCAGACATGCGCGCTCACGAGCGACGGTTTGAGATCAATCGCGCGGCGCAGATAGTCGATCGCCTTGTGATGCAGATCGGAGAGCCCGAGAAACTGACCCTTGAGGTTGTATGCGCCTCCGAGCGTCCCCCAGGCAACGCCGTACGCCGGATCGAGCGCCACCGCACGCTCGAGCAGGGCGATCGCGCGATCGATTGCCTCGCGCCCGGCAGAGCGGAGGTTGAGCACGCCGCGCGAGTACGCCTCGAAGGCTTCGACAGACTTCGTGTCGTCGTGCTCGATCGCCGCCGCCTCTTCCGGACCCAGCTTCGCGTCGAGACTTCGACTCATGTCGAAGACAATGCGGTCCTGGAGCTCGAAGATGGTGTCGACGCGGCCGTCGATTTTCACCGTGCGCAGGAGCGATCCGGTCCACACCTCGGTCAGCTGCGCGGTAATGCGAATCCGATCGCCCAATCGCTGATACGCGCCGGACACCACCCACCAGGCCCCGAGCCGTCGGCCGATCTCGATCGCCAGCCGATCGTCGGGCGGCGACGCGCCCGGCTGCATGGTGTTGAGCAGCTCGAAGACCTGCGCGCGGCTGATGACATCGAGGTTGTGCACGTTGCGCAGATCCGCGGTGAGCGTTTCGGCGATGCCCGTGCCGATCCAGTCGTCGGCCGGTTCGCGGGTGACGTTGGTGAACGTCAGCACCGCCAGGCTGCGCTGGCCTGACTCCGACAGCGGCACATAGACACCGGTGCTGCTGATGCCGGCCTCGAGCTTGCGGAACACGCGCCTCAGATCGACATAGAAATCGTGCGCCGACTGGTAACGGCGCGACGGCACCTTCTGTAACGCGCGCCGGACGATGGTCTCGATCTCGGGAGAGATCTCATTCGACCGTCCCATCGGCTCCGGCTCCTGATGCAGGATCCGATCGAAGATGTCGGCCACCGTCTTTCCGCGAAACGGCAGCTGTCCGGTCAGCATCTCGTACATCACGACACCAAGCGCAAACAGGTCGACACGGTAGTCGACGTCTTCCCCCCGCAGCTGCTCCGGCGCCATATACGCCATCGTCCCGAGCACCATGCCTGGTGCCGTCACCTGGAACTCTGCGGTCGCCCGCAGCGTCGCCTCGCTCGAACCGGGCAGGTCCATTTTTGCCAGCCCGAAGTCGAGCACCTTGACGAGGCCGCGGCGCGTCTGTACGAGGTTGGCGCTCTTGATGTCGCGATGAATGATGTTGCGGCCGTGCGCTTCTTCGAGGGCATTGGACACCTGCGCCGCGACGTCGACGGCGTCGGCCGCAGGCAGGGGCCCTCGGGCAATCCGCTCCGCGATGAGCTCACCTTCGACGTACTCCATCGAGATGAACATCAGGTCGTCGTGCTCGACGAGATCGTAGGTGACGGCGATATTCGGTGATTGCAGCAGTGACGCGGCGCGCGCCTCACGAATCAGGCGGGCCCGGCTCTCGCCGTCGCGCTGACGTTCGGCCCGCAGAAACTTCAGCGCGACCTGACGCCCCAGTCGCGTATCTTCGGCGATGTAAACCTCACCCATTCCGCCGGCGCCAAGGCGGCGGCCGATGTGGTACTGCAGAATCGTCGTGCCGGTCAGGGAAGAGGCCGTGGTCATCGCATCGGGCGGGCCTTCATCCCCGCTCAGGGATGTCTGCCCTCCGACTTCATTGTAGTTGGCGTACGCTATCTCGTCCGATGAGCGCCCCGGTCTCCACATCTGCGCGCAGCTCTCAGCTGACGCGCCGTCTCGGCTTCTGGTCCGCGATGGGCCTGGTCGTCGGGATCACGATCGGCTCCGGCATTTTCCGCACGCCGGCGGTCGTCGCGTCGCGCGTACCCGACCCCACGTTGATGATGACGGTCTGGCTGCTGGGAGGCCTGATCTCGCTGTGCGGCGCGCTGTCGGTCGCCGAGCTCGCCGCGACCCTTCCACAGACTGGTGGCTGGTATGTGTTCTTGCGCGAGAGCTGGGGCCGGCTCGCCGGGTTCCTGTTTGGCTGGTCCGAACTGGTGCTGATCCGGGCATCGGCGGTCGGGGCGCTGGCGACCGTCTTCAGTGAGTACCTGCTGCGCTCGATCGGCGTCACCCCTGAGCCCGGAAGTCAGCTGGTCAACTACGTCGCTGCAGCGTCGATTGCGGTCACGACCGTGATCAACATTCGCGGCGTTCAGCTCGGCGCCGCAATTGCCGGCGCCTCAACGCTGGCCAAGTTCGGGGGGCTCGCGATTCTGGTGCTCGCATCGGTCATTCTTGCGCCGGCCCCTGCGCCGGCGATCGCTGCCGCGACTCCGGTTTCCGCGATCGATCCCAAGCTGTTCGGCCTGGCGCTGATCTCGGCGCTCTACGCCTACGACGGCTTCGCGGACGTCGCGTTTTCTGCCGGCGAGATCAACGAGCCGGGCCGCACGCTGCCGAGGGCGATCGTCGGCGGTACGCTCGCGATCATCGCGATCTATCTGGCGGCGAACGGCGCGTATCTGTACGTCAACGGCATCGATCGGATGTCGCACTCGACGCTGGTCGCCGCCGACACGATGCAGACGCTCGTCGGTCCGATCGGCACTGCGTTCATCTCCGTCGTCGTCATGCTCTCGACGCTCGGCACACTCACCGGCATCATGCTGACTGCGCCTCGCATCTTCTACGCGATGGCCAATGATGGTCTGTTGTTCAAGCCGCTTGCTCGCGTCCATCCCCGTTATCACACGCCCTACGTGGCGATCGCGCTCGCGGCGGCGCTCGGCATCGTGTTCGTGCTGACGCGCAGCTTCGAGCAGCTCAGCGACACGTTCGTGTTGTCGATCTGGCCGTTCTACGGCCTCGCCGTGGCCGGGCTCTATCGGCTGCGCCGCACGCGTCCATCGCTGCCGCGTCCGTACCGCGTGCCGGCGTACCCTGTGCTTCCGGCGATCTTCATCGCCGGCGTTGTCTATCTCGTCGGCAACGCCATCGTCGCCGATCCCCGCTGGACCAGCGTGACATTCGGGATTGTGCTCGCTGGCATTCCGGTGTACTTCTTTGCGTTCTCCTCACGCACACGACAGACGTCATGACACCATCGTTCCGCGCACGGCTTCGATCGGGTGAGCGGCTCGTCGCGCCCCTGCTCACGCTCAACACGCCAGCAGTCACCGAGATCATGGCAGCCGTCGGCTTCGACTGGCTGTTCATCGATGCCGAGCATGCGCCGCTCGAGCCGTTTCAGATGCAGGCGCTGCTGCAGGGCGCAGGTGCAACACCGTGCGTCATCCGTCTTCCGGTGGGCGACGAGGTACCGATCAAGAAGGCGCTCGACATCGGCGCCGCCGGCATCATTGCGCCGCAGGTGAATTCCGTCGACCACGCCCAGCGAATCGTGCAGGCGGCCAAGTACGCGCCAATCGGGCAGCGCGGCCTTGGCATCGCCCGAGCGCACGGGTACGGACTGAGCGTGCGCGAATACATGGCGACCGCGAATGACGACACCGCCGTAATTGTTCAGGCCGAGCATCGTGATGCCGTCGAGCACATCCGCGACATCGTCCGCGTCGACGGCGTCGACGGCGTGCTCATCGGACCGTACGATCTCTCGGCCAGCCTCGGACGACCCGGTGCGGTCGATCATCCAGAGGTCAAAGGAGCGATCGAGCGCGTTCGTGAGGCCTGCGCCGAGGCTGGACTGCCGATCGGCATCTTCGGGGTGACCGCCGAGGCGGTGCAGTCCTATATCGATCAGCACTTCACGATGATCGTTGTCGGGGTCGATACCATGTTCATGGCCAACGCAGCCGCCGCCGCCTTGAAAGCAGTGCGAAGCGTGTAGAATCCCGAGTTGCGAGGAGTTATGTCGAACACACTTTTGCGCGAGCGACGTTCGTTCCTCTCTCGGTTCGCAGCAGGCGCGGCCGCATTCGGCGGCGTGATGCTGAACAACCGGCCGGCACGTGCACAGTCACCCGGTGCTGGCGCGTGGAAGCCGGGTCGTCACGCTCAAGACGACTGGCTCGACCAGATCCCGGGCAGCCATCGCTTCGTCATCGACACGACGAGCCCCAGTGGCTTCGGCAGCGGCCTGCTCTATGCCAACAACTTCTTCGCGGCCAATCAAAGCGGCTACGGCCTTGGCAACACCGACGCGGCAGTCGTGATCGTCGCGCGCCACAACTCGACGTGCTTCGCCTATGCCGATCCGATCTGGAGAAAGTACGGGATGGCGATCGGAGACGCCGCCGGCGGCTTCGATGACCCGAAGACGAAGATGCGTCCGTCGGCCAATGTCTACAATTCTCAGACGCATCTCGCGGCGCTGCCGAACAACGGCGTGACGCTCGATTCACTGATCGCACGTGGTGTGCACTTTGCCGTGTGCGATATGGCAACCCATCGATTCGCCGGCGCGATCGCTGCAGCGACGAAAGGCAACGCCGACGAGATCTACAAGGAGCTTGCGTCGAACCTGATTCGCAACGCGCATCTCGTCGCCGCCGGCATCGTCGCTGTCAATCGGGCGCAGGAACGGGGATACACGTTCGCAAACGCCGGGTAAGGTCCGGCTGAAGCCGGACACTACGTACCCGGGGTCAGCTGAAAGTTTCCGGCCAGGAACGGGCCGGTCGTCATCATCCGTTCCACCGTCACGTAGCCCTGTTTCGACACACGCACGGTAAACGATCCGGAAATGCCGGCGATCGCATAGGCACCACTTCCGTCGGTCACCGCGGATTTTCCCGAGGGCGCGCCATCGAGGATTTGTACGAGCGCGCCCTGCACCGGTCCGCCGCTCCGCGCATCGGAGACGATGCCGTTCAAGGTGGCGTTGACCGGTGTCAGGCGAATATCCCAACGCGCGCCGTCCGCGCACACTCGAGCACCTGCGCCCTCCTGCGTCTCGGTCAGATAGTCCAGATGCGAGACGCGCAGCGGCGTCGCACCCGCGATGAGGTTCTGAAACTGATACGAGCCGTTCGCGCTGGTAGCCGAGCGGCCCGCATTCGGCCCGCCAACAATCTGCACGAGCGCGCCGTTCACCGCGCCGCCTCTCTCGACCATGCGGTTGCGAAGGTCACCGACCATCGAGAATCGAGGCGCGGTGCCTTGCAGCTCGAAGTTCTGTCGGGCGCTCGCGCCGTCGATCGCGATCGGCGGCGGCACGTTCAGCATCGTTTCGACCGTGCTGTACCCCGACTTCGACGCGCGCAGCCGGAACGATCCCCACGACACGCCCGCGAGGGCGTACCCTGATGAACCTGACAAGACCCATTTGCCCGCATCGGGACCGTCGACGATCTCGACGCGTGCGTCGTCGATGCGAGCAGAACACGGTGCCGCCTCCGTCAGGGAACCCGCGACCGCAACCTGGTTGCGGGCCATGACGATGTCGAGCCGCATGTCGCTCGCGAGCGTCACATCCTGATTGCGGACGTTGTATCCATTTCTCGTTGCACGGACCACGTACTGCTGGGCGACGAGGCCTTTGAGCGTGTACGCGCCGGAACTATCGCTGGTCACGAGCACGGTCGGATCGCCGCCGTGCATAGCCTCGATCTGCACGTCGCCAACTGACTCCCCCAAGGGGGTGGCGGTGACTTTTCCGGTGAGTGTCAGCGTGCCGGGACCGGGCGACGGCGCTGGTGATGGCGACGGCGACGGTGAAGGCGATGGAGAGGATGGCGACGAAGTCTTCTCGTCACAACCCGCGCAGACCAGAACGACACAAAACGCGAGCGCCCAGAATGAAGATTTCTGCATGGCGGCGTCTGTACCTGCTCTCGCATGAGCAAGTGAAGTACCAAACAGTAGCGTCGATGCGATGGGGACGTCCGCCGTGGACCCCGGGCCGGCGTGGCCTCGGCACCACGCGACGATGTGGTCGAAGCACAACGTCGATAGGTGGTCGTCATGGGCGTTTGCGCCGGAGCGCCGACTGGGCAATGATGATGAGTTGCGGCCGCTGAAATACATTTCTCACTGCGAAACGGCCGAGAGTGAGCAAGGCGTCGACACGACGCGAGAGGGAGAGAACGGATGAGTCAGAAGAGCCTCGAGGACGTTTTACAAGCGGCGGGCGACCCGGTCAGACTGCTGCGCAATCTGCAGACCGGCCCCAACGCCTATCCCGGGGTGCCGCCTGAATACACCAATTGGCGAGACGAAACCCAGGCCTGGCAGAAGACCTGCGTCCTCTTCAATCAGTCGTACCACATGGCGGACTTGGCGGTGGAAGGACCTGACGCGCTGAAACTCCTCACGCGTCTCGGCGTCAACAGCTTCACCGGTTTCGTCACTGACAAGGCGAAGCAGTTCGTCCCCTGCAGCTACAGCGGCCATGTGATCGGCGACGTCATCCTGTTCGCCCTGGGCCCGAATCAGTTCAATCTCGTCGGCCGCATTCCGGTGCTGAATTGGATCCGCTTTCATGCGGCCACCGGCGGCTACGACGTCAAGGTGGAGCTCGACGAACGCTCGGCCGCGCGCCCGGATCCGTTCAACCGCAAGTCCTACCGCTTTCAGCTCCAGGGCCCGAACGCGATGGCCGTCATGGAGAACGTGCTGGGCACGCGGCCTCCGGAGCTCAAGTTCTTCAACATGGGACGCGTCACTATCGCGGGCAAGCCGGTGCGCCTGCTCAGGCACGGCATGGCCGGGCAGCCCGGCTTCGAGCTGTTCGGACCGTACGCAGAAGGCGATGCCGTGCGCGAGGCGATCTTCAAGGCCGGCGAGCAGTTCGGTCTTCGGCTGGTGGGCGGCCGCGCCTACTCGGCCAACACGCTCGAATCGGGGTGGATTCCCTCGCCGCTGCCCGCTGTCTATACCGGCAGCGAGATGAAGCCGTATCGACAGTGGCTCCCGGCCAATTGCTACGAGGCGAACGCGTCGATCGGCGGCAGCTTCGACTCGCCGAAGATCGAGGACTACTATCTGACTCCCTGGGACCTGGGCTACGGTCCGCACGTGAAGTTCGATCACGATTTCATCGGCCGCGAGGCGCTCGAGAAGCTCGCGAAGGGGCCGCATCGCAAGAAGGTGACGCTTGCGCTCGACACGAACGATGTGATGCAGGCGATCGGCAGTCAGTATCAGAAGGGTCGTCGAGCGAAGTTCATCGAATTTCCTTCGGCCGTCTATTCCATGCACCCGTACGACAAGGTCACGAAGAACGGCAGGACAATCGGCATCTCGACCTGGGTGGGCTACAGCGCCAACGAAGGCCGGATGCTGACGCTCGCGATTCTCGACACCGAGCACGCGATCATCGGCAGTGAAGTGACTTTCGTGTGGGGCGAGGAGAACGGGGGGACTGCCAAGCTCACCGTCGAGCGGCATGAGCAGATGGAGATGCGCGCGATCGTCAGCCCCGTGCCCTACAGCGAAGTGGCACGCTCGGAGTACGCCGGCGCAGGTTGGCGCTCCGACTCACGTTAAGAACGCCGGGCCGTGAAGAACAGGCCCGGCCTACACTGTCGCTAAGTACTTGGGGGACGGTGTAGGCCGGGCTTGTTTTATAAGCCCGGAGTACATGGCGGGCGACCCAAGATGAAGTTCCCTAAAACGCGCGACTCTGACAGCCGTCGACGACGATGGACGTGCCGCTGATCCAACTCGCGCGAGGCGACGCGAGGAACGCGACCACGTCGCCCACTTCTTCGGGCCGGCCGAAGCGGCCGAACGGCAGCTCGCGCTTGACGAACTCGCCGATCCCGACGGGATCCGCCTGCTGACGTTTCCACCACGATCCGCCTTCGAAGAGAATCGATCCCGGCGACACGCTGTTCACGCGGATGTTGGACGACGCCAGCTGCTGCGCCAGCGCTTTGGCGAGGCTGATCTCGGCAGCTTTGATCGCGTTGTACGTCATCCGTCCCCCCGCCTCGCGCCCGTAGATGGATGCGACGATGATGATCGCGCCTCCGCCGCCTGCCTTCATGTGAGGCACGACCAGTCGCGAGGCGCGGACCGCGGGCACGAGCGTCTGATCGAACGCGGACTGCCACTCCGCATCCGAGGTGTCGAGCAATCCCGCTCCGCCACCAAAGCCGACGTTGTTGACCAGCACGTCGATGCGGCCGAACCTCGTCATCGTCTGATCGACGACGTCAGCCACGCCCTCGGCCGCGGTGACATCGGCCTTCACCGCCAATACCCGATCGTCGCGCCCAGCCACGCCGACGAGAGAACGACGCGCATCGTCGAGCGTCGCCTGAGTTCGTCCGCAGATCGTGACGCGGCACTCCTGCTCAACAAGAGACTTCGCGCTCGCCAGACCCAGTCCTCTGCTCGAGCCGGTGATGATGGCCACGCGGTCCTTCAATCCAAGATTCATGACTGAAGGATACTAGTGGTATGCATCAGCGACTTCTAGAGCTGGCCGCCCGTTGGTTGGCCCGCGAGTTCGCAGTCGCGACAACGGAGCGACCGTTACAGGAGTGACCTCAAAGAGTCCGATAATGGACTGTCCCCGGGGAGATCCGGCTCATGAAGTGGGAAGGACGGGCAGGCAGCGACAACATCGAAGACCGCCGCGGCATGGGCGGGCGACAACTTGCGGTCGGTGGCGGACTGGGAGGACTCATCCTCCTGTTGCTCGTGTCGGCACTCACCGGTCGCAATCCGGCGGATATCATCGACACGGGCGAGCCACCAACCGACGGCGGTCAATATCAAACAGCCGATCCCAACGATCCCCAGTACAAGTTCGTGAGCGTCGTCCTGAAGGATACCGAGGACACGTGGGGGGAGCTGTTCGCACAGGCCGGCAGGATGTACGAGAGACCGGCGCTCGTGCTCTTCAATGATGCGACGCAGTCGGGATGCGGTGTCGGGCAGTCTGCGATGGGACCGTTCTATTGCCCCGCCGATCGCAAGGTCTATCTCGATCTGTCGTTCTTCAGGGAGCTGGACGAGCGCTTCGGCGCGCCGGGCGATTTTGCGCGCGCCTACGTCGTCGCCCACGAAGTCGGACATCACGTGCAGACGCTGACCGGCATTTCACAGCGTCTCCAGGCTGCGCGTCAACGCACCGGCGAGCGCGAGGGCAACGCGCTCTCGGTTCGACAGGAACTGCAGGCCGACTGTTACGCCGGCGTGTTTGGCTATTACGAGGCCAAGCGCGGCGTGCTCGACCCTGGGGATGCCGAAGAAGGATTGCGGGCGGCGGCTGCGATCGGCGACGACACGTTGCAGCGGCAGACGCAGGGACGCATCGTCCCCGAATCGTTCACGCATGGATCGTCGACGCAGCGCGTGGCCTGGCTCAAGCGCGGGCTCGAGTCGGGGCGTGTCGATGCGTGCAACACGTTTACGGACAGCGGGGCACCGTAGGCGGTTCGCCTCGGGTGCGATCCCTCTGACGATTGTCGGTGCGATCCCGACTGACGTGGGTCGTTGCGATCCCGTCTGACGCGGGTTGGTGCGAGCCGGCTGACGGCGGGCGGTTGCGAGATCTCTGACGTTGTCAGTGCGATCCGACTGCCGGATCGGTGCGATTGGTGGTGATCCGTATAAAATTGAATCCGCAACCGGTCAGTTGAATCCGGGTGCAACTGAGGGATTCAACTGATGCGCATCGGCATCCCTGCCGAAACCGAACCAGGCGAAACACGTGTGGCTGCCACGCCAGAGACGGTGAAGAAGCTCACCGCGGGTGGCCGCCACATCGTCATCGTTCAGAACGGCGCTGGTATCGGCGCCAGCATCCCCGACGAGGCGTTTGTCGCAGTCGGCGCGTCGTTGGGGTGCGCCACCGACGTCTATCAGTCGGACATCCTCCTCAAGGTGCAGCGCCCGCAGACATCGGAGCTGCCGTTCCTGCGGCGCGGAAGCCTGCTGATCGGATTGCTGTCCCCGCACATGGACCTCCGCCCGCTGGCCGACACCGGGGTGACCGCGTTCGCCATGGAACTCCTGCCTCGCATCACCCGCGCCCAGAATATGGACGTGCTGTCCTCACAGGCCAACATCGCCGGCTACAAGGCTGTCTTGATCGCGGCGTACGAGTACGGCCGTTTCATGCCGATGCTCATGACCGCCGCCGGAACGGTGAAGGCGGCGCGCGTCCTCGTGCTGGGCGCGGGGGTCGCGGGCCTGCAGGCCATCGCCACCGCCAAGCGTCTGGGTGCGGTCATAGAAGCGTTCGATGTGCGGCCGGCGGTGAAGGAGCAGGTCGAATCGCTGGGGGCGAAGTTCGTCGAGGTGGCGCTCTCGGAGGAGGAGCTGAAAGCGCAGCAGACGGCGGGCGGGTACGCGCGTGAGATGAGCGACGACTACAAGAGGCGGCAGCAGGTGCTCATCGCCGAACGCGCGAAGGCGGCCGACATCGTGATCACTACCGCGCTCATCCCTGGTCGACCGGCACCGCTCCTCGTTACCGAGGAGACCGTCAAAGGCATGAAACCCGGCTCGGTGATCGTCGACCTCGCGTCGAGACAAGGCGGCAACTGCGAGTTGAGCCTGGCCGGTCATGTGATCGTGCGCCACGGAGTCAAGATCGCGGCACCGGATAACGCGCCCGCCTCGCTCGCTGCCGATGCCAGCGCACTCTACGCACGCAACCTGCTGCATTTTCTCGGCCTGCTCCTCGATCCGAAGACGGGCGAGCTCACGATGAACCCTGAAGACGAAATCATCGCCGCGACGCTGGTGTGCATCGACGGCAGAACGTTCAGGAGCTGACATGCCGCATGGCGTCGTCGTCGACCCGCTCATTACGAATCTGATGGTGTTCGTCCTCGCCATCTTCGTTGGCTATCACGTCGTGTGGCACGTGACGCCTGCCCTCCACACGCCGTTGATGAGCGTGACCAACGCGATCAGCTCGGTGATCGTGGTCGGCGCGATCCTGGCGGCCGGCGCCGGCGGCGTCAACCGGGGCACTCTGCTCGGAGCGGTGGCGGTCGCGCTCGTGGCCATCAACACGTTCGGCGGCTTCCTCGTAACCGAGCGCATGCTCGAGATGTTCAAGAAGAAAGATCGCAAGGAGAGGGAGTGACGTCGTTCATGTCCCCGAACGTCGTCGCGCTGACCTACCTCGTCGCGAGCGTTCTGTTCATCCTCGCCCTCAAAGGACTGTCAGGCCCCACCACCGCACGTCGCGGCAACCGCTTCGGCATCGCCGGCATGGCGCTGGCGGTCCTCACGACGCTGCTCATCACGCGCCGGGTCGACCTGACGCTGGGCGCTTTGACGATCGGGGGCGCCATCGGCTGGCTCGTCGCGCGGCGCGTGCAGATGACGCAGATGCCGGAGCTCGTGGCGGCCATGCACTCACTGGTCGGCCTCGCGGCGGTGCTCATTGCCATTGCGGTAGTGAATAACCCGATGTCGTTCGGCATCGAGAACCCGTTGCCGGCCGGCAATCGCGTGGAGCTGTTCATCGGCACTTTCGTCGGCGCGATGACCTTCTCCGGATCGATCATCGCCTTCGGGAAGCTGGCGGGACTCGGCAAGTTCTCGAGGCTGTTTTCGAGCGCGCCGGTGGTCTTCGCAAGCCAGCACTTCGTCAACCTTGCGATCGCGATCGCGATGATCGTGTTCGGGATCGCATTCGTGACCGCCGCGCCGGACGGCCTGTGGACGCCGTTCATCGTGATGACGGCGATCGCGTTCGTGCTGGGCGTGCTGATCATCATTCCGATCGGCGGCGCGGACATGCCGGTCGTCATCTCGATGTTGAACAGCTATTCGGGTTGGGCGGCCTCGGGCATCGGCTTCTCGCTGAACAACCCGCTTCTCATCGTGGCTGGATCGCTCGTGGGATCGTCGGGCGCGATCCTCTCGTACATCATGTGCAAGGCGATGAACCGGTCGTTCATCAGCGTAATTCTCGGCGGCTTCGGCGGCGCGGAAGGAGCCGCGGCATCGACCGAACAGAAAGCAGTGAAGTCGGGTTCGGCGGAAGACGTGGCGTTTCTGCTGGGGAACGCGGAACGCGTGATCATCATCCCCGGCTACGGCCTCGCGGTCGCCCGCGCGCAGCACGCCGTGAAGGAAATGGCGCAGAAGCTGATCGCGAAAGGCGTGTCCGTGCGCTACGCGATCCATCCGGTGGCCGGACGCATGCCCGGACACATGAACGTACTGCTGGCGGAGGCGGAGGTGCCCTACGACCAGGTGCAGGAGATGGAGGACATCAACGGCGACTTCGGTGCCGCCGACATCGCCTTCGTCCTCGGTGCCAACGACGTCGTGAACCCGCTCGCCGAGCAGAAAGGCAGTCCGATCTACGGCATGCCGATCCTCGAAGCCCACAAAGCGCACACCGTCGTCGTCAACAAGCGCTCGATGGCGTCGGGTTATGCGGGCATCGACAACCCGCTCTTCTACCTGGACAAGACGATGATGGTGTTCGGCGACGCGAAGAAGGTCGTCGAAGACATCGTCAAGGCGATTGAATAGACGTAGTGTCCGGCTTCAGCCGGACGTCGAGCTGTAGTGTCCGCCTGAAGGCGGACACTACATCCTTCTGAAAACGCTAGAACGTGTAACGGATCGCCGCCCAGATCCGGCGGTTGCCACCATTGGTCGCCCACTGGTTCAGGAAGTTCGCCGAGTTGATCCGGCCGTCGGGGATCCCGAAGTTCCGGGTGTTGGTCGCGTTGAACATCTCGATGCGGAACTGCATGTTCTGTCCGTTGGCGAACCGCGTGTTCTTCGTGATCCCGATGTCCAGATTCGCGACGCCGTCGGCTCTCAGCGAATTGCGCGGGACGTTGCCGACACGTTCGCCGGCGCACGTCGGGCTCGGATTCCCGCACAGCGGGCGGAAGAGCGACGCGCCTCCAGCCCTGAGAATCTCCTCGACCGACATGCTCGAAAGATCGAGGTTCGTGTTCAGGTTCGGCCGGATCGCATTCCCCACGAGCCCGTCGATCCCGGCCAGGGCTCCCGTAGGATCGGATCCGTTCAGCACGGTGAACGGGGCACCGCTCTGGAACGTGAAGAACGAGCCCAGCTGCCAGCCGCCGAGGATCTTTCCGACCAGACCCTGCTGACGGTTTTGCCAGGGTAGCTCCCACACGAAATTGCCGGAGAGCCGATGGGGCCGGTCGTACGTGGAGCGCCCCTTCTCCGCTCCCAGGTCGAACGAGTCCTGCGCGACGGCCACCTCGCCCGCGGACGGGTTGAAGATTTCCGACGCGGTGTCCTCGAAGCGGCTCCACGTGTAGGCCAGACCCGCGCTCAGCCCACGGCTGAAGCGTTTGTCGAGTTGCGTCTGAAGAGAGTGGTACCAGGACTCGGCGGTATTCGCTCGCAGCCGGATGACCCCTCGCGATGGATCCTGCCGCTGCGTGTTGAACGGCAGCCGTGGATTGCCGTCGAGCGTCTGGAACAAACCGTGTCCAAACGTTCCAACGTACCCGACGCGCAACGCAAGGTCCTGGGCAAGCTGGCGTTCCACGCCCAGGCTGACCTGGTCGTACTCGGGGGCACGGAAATCCGAAGCCACGACCGTTCGTGTCAGCTGGTTGGGATCGGTCCCCGCCGGCACGCCGGCGGGTGTCGACTGCAGGAGCGTGAAGGCATTGGCGAGGTTGCTGCGGTTGATTGCTGCAACGTACGGGAACGAGCTGACGATGTTCAGGGCGATGTTCAGAAACGCGAAATCGTGTGTGCGCGCGTAGCCACCGCGGACGACGAACCTGTCACCACCCGTGATCCACCCGAGCATGCCGCTTCTCTCGGTCGTCGGTGACCAGGCGAAGCCGAGGCGCGGCTCGAAGTTGTTCTTGTCGGTCCCCGGCACCGGATTCAGCGCGTACACCTGGTTGTTGTTGTTCGCCTGAAGGATCGCTTGGTTCAAATCGATCAGGCTCGCGATGTTGTTGCCGGGGAGCTCGTATCGAAGCCCGAGGTTGAGCGAGAGCGAACCGAGGCGCCAGTCGTCCTGCACGTAGTAATACTGATCCCACCATCGGTAGTAGTTGACTTCCTCTCCGCCGGGCAGTGGCTTGTTGATGTTGGCCGCCTCGGCGGTGTCGTTCACGAACGCGTTGAGCGTTGGATACCTGAGGAGGCCGCGAATCGTCGGGAAGAAGAAGCTCTTGACGTACTGACGCCGGACGTCGAAACCGGCCTTCAGCAGGTGATTGCCGCGCACCTGTGTCAGGTTGTTCTGCAACTGATAGGTGTCGTTGTACCGGAACTGAGGCAGGTTCACGGCCAGACCGATCGCCGTGCGGCTGGTTGCGTTGTTGAACTGCGACATCCCGAGCTCGGTGATTTCGAGCGACGGGATCTCCATCGACTTCGGATCGTCGGCCTCGGTGACGGTGCCAAGGTGCGACCACGCGGCCCTGAACTCGTTCGAAGTCCTGGCGCCAAAGACGCTGTTCATCCAGACATTCAACGAATGACTGTTCGTCGGGCTGTTGGCGGTGAGACCTGGCGGCGTCACCTGCACGGTGCCGGTGTTATCGGTTGGCGTGTCGCTGAACAGGTAACGGCCGACGAGCGTGTGGTTCGATGTGAGCTGATGATCCACCCGCGCCGTCCCCTGATTGTTGTCGAGGGCCTGCGAGCCTGATCCGGTCAACGAGCTCAGAGGCACGACATAGGCTTGGCCCGCGAGGGTGAACGTGGCGGATCGACCGTTGGAGGTGCCGGCCGGCAGGTGATCGAGCAGGGCCTGCACCTGCGGACGTCCGGCCGCTACTGATTGAAGAACGGCGCGGCCTGCCTCGCTTGGCGCACCATCCAGCGTGAATCCGGAACCGAGCCGGCGATCCGTCCACCGCTGGAACGAGCCGAAGAAGAACGTGCGTCCACGTTCGATCGGCCCACCGAGCGTGCCGCCAACCTGATTCTCGACGCGGAAGGGCGCCGAGGTTCGGCCGGCGGCCTTGTCGAGATTGCTGCGCGAGTTGAGATCGTTGTCGTTGTGGAACCAGAACCCGGTGCCCCTGAAGTCGTTGCTGCCGCTCTTGGTCATGACATTCATGACCGAGCCGGCCGCACGGCCGTACTCGGCAGCGAACTGGTTGGTGATCAGCCGGATCTCCTGGACGATATCGGTGTTGTTGATCGGTTGCTGGCGGCCGGTGACGCTGGGGTCGTTACTGTCCTGCCCATCGATCATGATGTTGTTCGATCGCAGCCGCGCGCCGTTCGACGAGAAGTTCGCTTCGGCAGTTCCCGATGCGAAGTTCGTCTGCCCGCTCGCGAGCTCGCTGACGCCAGGCGCCGAACGCGCCAGGGTAAAGATGTTCCGGCTGCCCATGACCGGGAGCTCGGCCACGCGCTGGGTGTCGAAGCGGACGCCGACTTCCGCGTTGACGGTATTCAGCAGCGGCGCATCCGACCGGACCTCGACCACCTCCGTCAGCGCCGCAGGTTTGACCTGCACCTCGACGACAGCCACCTGATTGACGGCGAGCGTGATTCCGGCACGAACGTAGCGGGCGAACCCGGTGAGCTCGACGGTCAGCTCATAGTTACCGACCGGCATGTTGAGAAAACGGTAGCTGCCGGTAGAGCCGGTCACCTGCGACCGACTGACGTTGGTCTCGACGTTGCGAACCGTGACAGTGGCACCCGGAACTGGGAGCTCCTGGTTGTCGGTGACGACTCCTTCAATACTGCCCGTCGTCGCCTGGGCGGCGACGCTTGTGCTCACGAGGAGCACAAGCCCGAGCAGCGCCAACACACGCTGGAACGGCGCTCTCATTGTGTCCTCCCGCTCGTGACCGGACCGGACCCGTTCGAATTGAGGGGAGAACTTAGCACGGATGACGACCGACCGGTAGGTAGGTGTCTACCACGACAGATCAGGGGCGAGCGCCGTTGACTTGGGACCATCGCGGCCCTATTCTCCGATCACTTAGGAGACGGTCATGACCAGTCGAGGCCTCATGGTGGCGTTCCTCCTGCTCGCGGGTGTGGGGATATCGGTCCGGCTGGGTGCGCAGTCTGAGTCTTCGTCCTCGGCTGGTCCCACGTACAGCAAGGACGTGGCCCCGATTCTCTTCGCGCACTGCACGATGTGCCACCGGCCCGGCGAGATCGCACCGATGTCGCTGATGACGTATGCCGATGCGCGCCCGTGGGCGCGGTCGATCGCTGCGCGCGTCGAGGCTGGGATCATGCCACCGTGGCATGCAGCACCCGGCGTTGGCGAGTTCGAGAACGACCGTCGACTGACGGCTGCGGAGAAGGACACAATCGCGAAATGGGCCGCCGCCGGCGCGCCTGAAGGTGACGCGAAGGATCTGCCGGCACCGCCCCGATACACGCAGGGATGGACGATCGGTCAACCCGACGCGGTGCTGACGATGCAGGAGGACTATCCGATTCCGGCATCGGGCACGGTTGCGTATCGATACTTCGAAGTGCCGACCGGCTTCACCGAAGACAAGTGGATTCAGGCGTACGAAGTACGCCCTGGCAACCGCACTGTGGTTCATCACGTGATCGTCTACGCGAGGCCGCCAGCGCCGCCCACGCCGCCGGGACCGCCGCCCGCGCAGTCCGGTCCGCGGCCGACCCCGCTGTTCACCTTCGCCGACGGCATGGACATTCCAGCGGGCCAGACCGGCGGCAAGGAGCTTCCCGAGGATCAACGAAAAGCGCCTGGGCCAGACGATCGCCCCGCTCCGAAACGTCTAGGGGCGTCCTTTGGCGGATATGTTCCCGGTACCTCGAGCCGCATCTACCCGAGCGGCACGGCGACCAGAATCCCCGCAGGATCGACGATCGTGTTTCAGATGCACTACACCCCGACCGGCAAGCCGACGAGCGATCGGACCAGCATCGGGCTGGTGTTTGCGCCAGCGCCGCCGAAGACCGAGCTGCGTCTGGCGGCGCTCATCAACGGCAGCCTCGAGATTCCGGCGGGAGCACCGGATCACCGCGTCGACGCCGAGCTGACGATCAATCGGGACGTGACGCTGTGGAGCATGCTGCCGCACACGCATGTGCGCGGGAAGCGATGGAGCTATGAGGTCACGTATCCGGATGGCCGGAACGACGTGCTTCTATCCGTGCCGAAGTACGACTTCGAGTGGCAGACCGAATACGTCTTCAAGCGTCCGCTCAAGCTGCCAAGCGGCACCAGACTTCATGCGACCGCGTGGTACGACAACTCCACTGCCAATCGTTCGAATCCCGATCCGAAGGCGACGGTCTGGTGGGGCGATCAGACGTGGGAAGAGATGATGTTCACCTCTTTGCTGTACAGCATCGACCCAGCCGCAGCGCCGACGGCGACGCAATGATCCCCTCGTTACTCCCGTCTCGCGTGTTGGTCCACGAACCGAATGATCGCCTGAATCATCTCGTCTCCAGCCAACAGCTCGTCATCGTTGTGAGAAGCCCCTTTGATGACGAGCATCTCCCTGGGCGACGGGGCCGACTCGTAGAGCCGCCGACTGTGATCGAGAGGGACGATCTCATCCCGGTCACCGGCAATGACCAACAGCGGCGAGCGAAGCCGACCGATCACTTCCTTCGACGCAAACCGGTCGCGTAACAGAAGACGCACTGGTAATAGCGGATAGTGAAAGCTGCCGACGTCGGTCATCGACTCGAAGGGCGATCGCAGCACCAGTGCGGCGGGCGGCTGTTCGACGGCCAGCGCGAGGGCAACGGCCGTTCCAAGTGACTCCCCGAAGTAGACGATCCGTGTCGCGTCGACATCGGACCGACTCGCGAGATACGCACGGGCGGCGCGAGCGTCAGCGGCGAGTCCGGTTTCAGTCGGCGACCCGGGATTTCCGCCGTAGCCACGGTAGTCGAAGAGAAAGACGTTGTAACCGTATCGGCCGAGCGCCCGCGCAAGTGGAGCGCGATACGCGCGATTGCCGGCGTTGCCGTTGAACACGAGCACCGTCGGCCCCGGAGCTCCACTCTGGGCCCTCACGAACCAACCGGCAAGCGTCAGGCCGTCGGCGGTCGGGAACGATGTCTCGTTGGCATGCGGAATGCCGACCTCGCCAGGCGCAGGAACGCGACTGTCGGGGAAGTACATCATTCGTCGTTGAAAGACGAAAAGAAGCGCTGCGATGGCAGCAGCAAGCAACAGGAACGTCGCGGCAAAGAACGCGACACGAGTCATCGCGCTGATCGTAAACCCCAACCGGGATCTGTCCGATACCTCTTCCGAAAGACCCTGAACTCCATCGTCCTTCTCGGATCCAACCCATGCCTGGTTTCATCGCGCTACCCACCATTCTGATCGGTGCACTCGTCCTCACCGGATACGCGTTCTTGCGCCTTCGTCGACGGCGTATCCCGTGGGCGTGGCGCAAACCTGGCGAGCTCAGCCCCGTCAGCGAGCAATGGCTCGCGGACCGTCGACGCAGCGGCTGACCGTACGTCGTGTCCGGCTTGAGCCGGACCCTGTCGGTGCGATCCTGCTGACAGTGTCAGGAGGATCGCACCGACATCGTCAGCGATCTCACGCGTCAGCGGGATCGCTTTACTGTTGGGGGGCGGGCACAGCCACTCGATTGTCAGGGACGATCTGCGCCTGGTAGGCGAACACTTCGCGGCTGTCCGGATCGACGAGCACCTTGAGCCATTGCACGTCGTTGGTCCGGGTCACATTCGATGCGTTGTCACCAAACGTCTCCACGCGCGTGAAGTTCTCGAGGCGTACGCCGACGGCATTCAGCAACGGGCGATCAATACGGAAGTAGTGCGAGTCGCCGTGGACGTACGCGACCGGGCGCTGAAACGCCGTCACCTCGTCGCGGAGCGCAGCGAGGTAGTCGAAGTAGCCGTCGGGATCCTTGATGGAGGGATCCTGGATGAGCGTGTTGGGGTCACGAAGCAACGTGCGCGTGCCGTCTGTCTTGTCGAATCCGGGATTGGCCTGTGCGATCAGCATCACAGCGACGGAGCCGAGCGCCTTCGCTTCAGCAAAGGTCTCTCGCAGCCAGGCGATGTTCGCTGGATTGCGCGCGGCAAACTCCGCGGGATCCGGGCCGTCGCCACACAGGTTATTGCACGTACCCTGGACGTTGATCGTGGCGTACGTCACGCGGCCGTACGTCCATCGTCGATTCTCCACACACGCTTCGGAGAATCGCGTGTGATTCGCGCGCTCGCCAAGGCAGAGCGGCGTGGACTGTACTTCCTGAACGAACCGGCTGCGTCCAAGCGTGGTGGGAGACGAGAAGAAGAGCTGACGCTCGTGAGAGAGACGTTCCAGAGACGAGAAGCCGCCGTTGTTCGGACGATCGCAGTCGACCCAATCGTTGTCGCCAGGCGTGAAAATCGCCGGTGCATCAAGCGAATTGAACCAACCGAGCGCACGCAGATACAACGCGTCGTCACAGATAGGAGCCGCATTTCCGGTCTTGAGGTCGCCGTCATGCACCGTGAACGCCAGCTTCTGGCTGTTCATGTCGTCGATCAGATTGGGTAGGCCGATGGTTTCTTGAATCGATGAATACGGGAGATCCCCCCATAGCCCAATCGCGTATGACGCATTGGCGTTGCCCATGATGCCGCCGTTGCCGTTGTGACCCTGCGCCAGCGTCGTCGAACACTCTCCGACGATGAGCAATGCGAGTGCGGCGAACATCGCTCTGGCGACAGCTGTTTCTTGCACGAACGAGCGTGTCGTGTGCTTCAAGTGAACCCTCCTCCACGTGGTGGTGACCCGCGACGAACGCGGTCGGGAAGAGGGAAAAATATCGGCCGCTGCTCACAACCGGGCAAACAGCGTGTGAACTATCTGTAAACGCCACGTCCTCACGGCATCAACGCGAATGTCCAAATCGATCCACCGGTCGGAACCTTATCGGCCGCATAGCGGTTTGCGAGTCCTCCGCCGAGGCCCGATGCGATCGTGACGTATTGACGACCGTTGTGTGTGTAGGTGATGGCAGTCGAGTTGACCGACGATCCCGTCTTGAATTGCCACAGCGTCTTGCCAGTGGCCTGATCGAGCGCGACGAACTCGCCCGACAGCTTGCCCGTGAACACCAGACCCCCGGCCGTCGTCAGCATCCCGGCCGAACTGGGAAAGTCGGTCAAGGGGACCTCCCACTTCTTCTCTCCTGTCACCGGGTTGATGGCCAGGAAGTATCCGTAGACATCGCCTGCCTTCACCTCTGGAAGACGCGCGGTGACACCGGTCGTGCTCGCGCCGAGTGTCTGCGGCGGCGGCGGCCCGAGTTTCTGAATGCGAGGCAGGTTCCACGTGCTCGCGTAAATCAGCCTGGTGTTCGGGTCGAACGAGATCGGCACGGCGTTGGTGCCGCGCGAGGGCCAGATCTCGACCTCTTCACCCGCGAGGAATCGTTTGTAGACATCGGTCAGCACGGGCCGCCCTGTCGTCGGATCGATCTTGGAGGCCCAGTTCACTTTGACGAATGCATGCGCGGCGATCAGCTTGCAGTTGGTGCGGTCGAGGACGTACATGAAGCCGTTCTTGTTGGCCTGAATCATCACCTTGCGCATCTGACCGTTGACCGGAAGATCGGCCAGCACCTGCTCGTCGTTGCCATCCACGTCGTACACGTCGTTGGGTGTGTACTGGAAATAGCAGGCGATCTCGCCGGTCTTCGGCCGGATCGCGAGGACGCTCGACGTGTAGAGGCTGTCGAGCGCCTCGCGGGGCCGTGGGTCATAGGGCTCGGCGTTGCCGACGCCCCAATAAACGAGATCCAGCTCTGGGTCGTACGAACCCGAGCGCCACGTCGGACCCCCGCCGTACTTCCACGCGTCGCTGTTCTTCGGCCAGGTCTCGGACCCGGCTTCACCGGGCTCAGGAATGGTGTACCGGCGCCACAGCTTTTTCCCGGTCTCCGGATCCCACCCGTCGAGGAACCCTCGCGTCGTCGTCTCGCCGCCTGCCATGCCGGAGATGAGCACGCCGTTGGCGATGATTGGCGCACTGGTGGCGTAATAGCCTTCTTTCGCGTCGGCGAACTTCTGATTCCAGATCTCCTTGCCCGTCTTCATGTCGAGCGCGAGCACGTGGTTGTCGATCGTGACGCGGAAGACCTTGCCGTTGTAGATCGTCGCGGCGCCTCTCGTGATCGCGGTGCGGGTCACGGTCGGCTCGAGCACGACCGGCGTCCGCCAGATCTGCCGGCCGGTCTCGACGTCGATCGCAAACGTCCACTTCCCGTTGATCGCGTACATCACGCCGTTGTAGACCGTCGGCGCCGCCAGCTCGCCCATGTCGTTCATCATGCTCGCGTTCCAGACCGGCACGAGCCGCCGAACGTTCGACGTGTTGATCTGCCTGAGCGGGCTGTAGCTGCGACGGTGATAGCCCATGCTCTGCGTGGTGACGTTGTCGGTGTTGCGCCCGTCGTCGACGAGCTCGTCGTTCGTCTGCGCGGACGCGACGCTCGGCGACACCGCAGCAAGGGCGAGCAGCAGCAACGCGTTCTTCATGGCGAGCCTCCGGTCGGCCGTCCAAAGGCCCGCCGCTACAAAGCGAACGTCGTAGCGGCGGTCCCGCCGTAGCCTTGGGCGAAGGCGGACGCCACAGTATAGAGCCGTCGCCTGATTCTCTTCATTTGACGTCCTAATGCAGCCCGTGATACTCCATTGGCATGTCTAATAAAGCCGCCGGCAAGACCGACGTGCTCCAGGGCACGCTCGATCTGATGGTGCTGCAGACGCTCGACGCCCTCGGGTCGCAGCACGGCTACGCCATCGCCGCGCGCCTCGAGCAGGTCTCCGGCGGGGCGCTGCAGCTCAATATGGGGACGCTCTACCCCGCATTGATGCGCCTGGAACAGCGCGGGCTGCTGAAAGGCACCTGGGGCACGACCGACACCAACCGCAAGGCGCGCTTCTACGCGCTCACGCCGGCCGGCCGGCGCGAGCTGGTGAAGGAACGAGAGGCATGGGACCGCATGACGGCCATCATGCACGCGCTGCTTCGCGGCGAGGCCTGAGCGGAGAGACGACATGCGGATCATCCGTGAGTGGGTCGATCGTCTTCTCGGCGCGCTGGGTACCCGTCGGCGGGATGACGACCTCGAGGAGGAGCTCCGATCGCACCTCGCACTGGCTGCCGATGATGCAGCCGGTCGCGGAGACGCAGCACCGGACGCCGCGCGCGCCGCGCGGCTGCAGGCCGGTGCCGTCTCACAGGCGATGGATGCCGTCCGCGATCAGCGCGGTCTGCCCTGGCTGGCAGGTCTCACGTCCGATCTCGTGTGTGCGTCGAGGCAGTTGAGGAAGCATCGGATCGCGACGGTGGCCGCCGTTCTTTCGCTGGGCCTTGCGGTCGGCGCAACCAGCGCGGCGGTGCGCCTCGTTGACGCTGTGCTTCTGCGCACTCTTCCTGTTGCGGAACCCGAACGTCTCTTCGCGTTCGCGTTCACCCGCCTCAACTCACGAGGAGAGATGGAGTATAGCGACGACTTCGACTACCCGACGTACCGGCGATACGCCGAAGCCATCGGCGACCGCGCGCAGGTGATGGTGGTCGGCACGAGCTCGCCGCAGCAGATCGCGTTCGGTGACGAATTCGAACGCGCGTTCAGACAGTATCTCTCCGGGAACGTCTTCCCCACGCTCGGCCTCCAGCCCGCGCTCGGCCGCTTGCTTGGACCTGCCGACGACGTGAATCCTGGTGGGCATCCGGTCGCCGTCATCAGCCATGAGTACTGGACACGACGGTTCGGACAGGACCCGACGGTCGTCGGACGCACGTTCCGCTCGCGACGCATCCGCTTCGAAGTCGTGGGCGTTGCGCCTCCTGGATTCACCGGCACAGAGCCCGGGCGCATCACTGACGTCTTCGTTCCCGCCGTGATGAACACCGACGCGCTGGACAAACCGGGGTGGACGTGGTTCCGACTGTGGATGCGCCCTGCCGCCAGTGCTACGCCCGAGCAGGTGCGTCAGCTGGCGGAGCGCGTCTACATGGCCGATCACAAAGCGGCCGTCAAGACGTTCGCCCAGGGCACTCCGCGCGCGCTCATCGACGCCTTCCTCGCCGAGCGCCTTCAGCTGATCCCCGCAGGTACAGGCACGTCGTCGATTCAGCGCAACCTGCGACGTCCGCTGCTGATTCTGACGGCGCTGGTCGCGCTCGTGCTTTTCATCGCCTGTGCGAACGTTGCGAATCTGCTGAGCGCACAGTCGGTGGCGCGCGCACGTGAGATGGCGCTTCGCACGTCGATCGGCGCAGGCCGTTGGCGTCTGATTCGCCTCGCGCTGATAGAAAGCGCGCTGCTGGCGCTCATGGCATCGGTCGTCGGGGCTGCGTTCTCCTGGTGGGCGGCGCCGTTCGTGGTCTCGCTCGTCCAGCTCGAACAGCCGGTACGACTCATCCTCGACATCGATTGGCGCACGCTCGGTTTCGGAGCGGTTCTCGCCATCGCCGTGACCTTCGTGTTCGGCGTCGCGCCGGCTCGTCGTGCCGCGTCCGTCGATCCACTGCGTGCGCTGAAGGGCGACGATGATCCACACGCACACCGCCGGTTGACGCGCATGCTGATCGGTACGCAGATGGCGCTGTGCATGTTCGTCCTCTTCGTCGCCGGGCTGTTCGTTGCCACGTTCGCTCGATTGTCGAATCAGCCGCTGGGCTTCTCGCCCGAGCGTCTGCTCGTGATGGAAGCCGAGACGAGCGCAGGCTCTCCCCGCGCCGAGTGGCAGCAGTTCGTCGATCGCATTCGGGGACTCGCAGGTGTCGAGTCAGCGGCGCTTGCAGGATGGGCCCCGCTCTCGGGCAATGGTTGGAGCGCACCGGTGCGGGTGTCGGGTCGCCGTACTGAGGATCGGCCCCCGTACTTCATCGATGTATCACCTGGCTACTTCGCCGCGATGCACATCGAGGTGATCGACGGACGCGATTTCCAGCAGGGCGACCAGGCTCCGCGGGCAGGCGAGCCGAACGAAGTGGCGCGTGGTGTCGTGATCGTGAACAAGACGTTCTCCCGACTCTACTTCGGCGGCGACCGGCCGATCGGGCGTCACGTGATCGTCGGTGATTTCAGGAACGCGGAGACCACGGCGGAGATCGTCGGCGTGGTAGGAGATGCGGTGTACCGAACCGTGCGTGATCCTGTACCTCCCACGGTCTACGTGCCGATCGGTGACAAACTCAACGCCGCACTGATGCTGCGCACGACGAATGATCCGCTGCCACTCGTTCCGGCATTGCGCCAGGCGGCATCGCGGTCGGTCACCGACATCCGCATCCGCGACGTCGCCTCCCAGAAGGAGTTCGTGCGTCGACAGCTCGTGCTCGAGCGACTCGTGGCGCTGCTGTCGTCGTTCTTTGCGGTGCTCGCGATTCTTCTCTCATCGATCGGCTTATACGGTGTGCTCAATTACGCCGTCGTGAAACAGCGTCGCGAGATCGGTATTCGCATGGCATTGGGAGCGAGCCCCGCTCATGTCGTCCGGCGGGTCACCGCGGCGATGATCACGCCTGTCGGTGGCGGACTGCTCGTAGGACTGACAACAGGTGTGGCGTTCGGCCGCATGGTCGAACAGCTGCTCTTTCACATCAAAGCTACAGACGTCGTCTCGTTAACGATGCCGTTGCTCACGCTCGGGATCGCGGCGGCGCTGGCCGCGCTGCCGCCGGCGGTTCGCGCGGTGCGTACCGATCCCGCGCAGACGCTTCGCGCCGAATGACCTTCGACCTACTTGCCGAAAGAGACCTGCCTGATGCGGCCGACGGCGAGGTCATGAACCTCGAGCACGTCAGCTGGAATACCGCCGCGTGTCGTCGCATCCCAGAATGCCGTGTAGGTGCGGATGGCATCGGGCTCCCGCACGGTCAGCACGAGTAGCGTCGTGACGCAGTCGCTGCAGGTGCCGAGACGCGAGCCAATCGCCCAATGCGATGGATAAATCCCGCGAATCCGCCGCGTGAGCGTGCTCAGCTCGCCGGTGCCCATTCGCTCGCGCTCCCCGCCGCCCACATGTTTCACGAGTCCGGTGGAGGTGATGATCAGGTCGACGGTTCCGCCGTCGATCACGCCACCGCGCGAAATCACCTGCAGCGTCCAGGCGCCCTCACCGGACACTGGGGCGACCGGGTGAATGCCCATGAACACAGGCGGAAGCGCGTCGCCTGAGATCGATTGAGCCGCGGCCGAGCCGCTTCCCAGCACTACCGCAATGACGAAAATCGCCAGCGCTCGCATCGGATCGCTCCCCCCGCTGCAGGGTTGGACGAGCGTGCGCGCCGTCTGGTTGGCCGCCGTGTCGAGGAAGCGATGCCTGCTCCGACTTACTGATGTGGCCCGATGTGGGCCACCTGAAGGTGGCCCCTACGAGTGTGAAGGCGGCCGCTCCTACGAGGGCACGTTCGTAGGGGCCGCCTTCAGGCGGCCCACACCCGACAATGAGTGAGAATCGAAGAGGAGCAGACCGATGAAGTTCATGCTGATGATGAACGCGCCAAGCAACACGGGAGACTGGCAGGTCGCGAACTGGACGCCGGACGAAGTGAAGGCCATGGTGGGATTCATGAAACGGTTGAACAAGGAACTGAGCGAAGCGGGTGAGCTCGTCAGCGCCGAAGGCCTGGCCACCCCCGGGCAGGCGAAGCTCGTGCGCGCCGGCAAGGATGGCATCCCGATCACCGATGGCGTCTTTCCCGAATCGAAGGAGTTCCTCGCCGGGTTCTGGATCATCGACGTGGACACGCCGGCGCGCGCATATGCGATCGCCGCTCGTGCGTCGGCCGCGCCAGGACCCGGGGGCAAGCCGCTCAACATGGCCATCGAGGTCAGGGAGGTCATGAGCGCTCCGCCGGTTGATGTGCCGTGACCACCCCGTCGCTCGACGCCGACGCCGAGGATCTGCTGCGGGAGCTGACGCCGCAGGTGCTCGGCGCGGTCGTTCGGCGATGCGGCGATTTCGCCGCTGCGGAAGATGCCGTACAGGAGGCGCTCGTCGCCGCGGCGGCGCAGTGGCCAAGAGACGGCCGGCCCGACAATCCACGCGGATGGCTGATACAGGTTGCGGTGCGCCGCTTGACCGATCACCTGCGTGCCGAGTCGGCCCGCCGTCGCCGCGAAACCCTGGTGATGTCGGAGATCGATCCCGTGGTCCCAAGTCCAGACGACGATGCCGTAGAGCACGACGACACGCTGATCCTCCTCTTCATGTGCTGCCATGCGTCGCTCACCGCGTCGTCTGCGATCGCGCTGACGCTGCGTGCGGTCGGCGGCCTTACGACGGCGGAGATCGCACACGCGTTTCTCGTTCCTGAGAGCACGATGGCACAGCGGATCTCCCGCGCCAAGCACACCATCAAGACCTCCGGCGTTCCGTTCAGCATGCCGACCCATGAGGAGCGATCGGAGCGGCTGCGGGCGGTGCTCCACGTGCTCTACCTGATTTTCAATGAAGGCTACACGAGCAGTTCGGGGCCGTCGTTGCAACGCAGCGATCTGACGCGTGAAGCAATTCGTCTTCTTCGTGCCGTGCATCGTCTCCTTCCACACGACAGCGAAGTCACGGGTCTCCTCGCGCTGATGCTCCTCACCGATGCGCGCCGCGCCGCCCGGACGGGCCCCGACGGCGAGCTGATCTCGCTTACGAAGCAGGATCGATCGCGATGGGATCGCGCGCTGATCGAGGAAGGCGAGGCGCTCGTCACCGCAAGCCTTTCCAAGGGAGCGATTGGCCCTTATCAGCTGCAGGCCGCAATCGCCGCCCTCCACGATGAAGCGCCTCGTGCGGAAGAAACGGATTGGCCGCAGATACTGGCGCTCTACGGTCTGCTGATGCGCATGTCCGACAATCCCATGGTCACGCTCAATCACGCCGTCGCGACCGCGATGGTCCACGGCCCCGCCGCCGGGCTCGCTCGGCTCGAAGCGCTGGATGCAGACGAACGGCTCGCCGGGCATCATCGCCTCGCGGCCGTGCGTGCGCATCTCCTGGAACTGGCGGGCAACCACGAGCAGGCGATCGAGCAGTATCGAATCGCCGCCGAACGCACGACCAGCATTCCTGAGCGCAACTACCTCCTGACACAGGCCGCGCAACTCGCGAGGGGGCGCGGGCTGAACGATGAGGAAAGGAGGTAACGGAGGTTCCGGAGGTAACGGATGAACAGGAGGAACGGAGAAGCGGAGAAAGCTAGACCCGGTCAACACTGGGTGACTACCGTTCTCTAACATCCTGTGCGACGTCAGCCGCGATCGGCGACGAGCCGTTCCGTTGACGTCCTCTTAGTTCTCCGTCGGTCGCTCGACGCTGTCTATCACCATCACCTCTACCAGCCCCCGCCGGGGTACCAGTCGCAGTCCCATCTGCTCCCTCAGAGCGGTGAAGAGTGAGACGCCGTCGCTGACGCCCTGTCGTTCTGCAAAGTTCCGTGGCCTTACGTAGTCAAGAGTGAAGTCGTATGCCGCTGCCAGGTCAGTCTGGTCGACAACGATTGCTTCGACCAGTTGCTGCAGTCTCCGCGCTAGAACAGGGATGCGCACCCCCGTCCCTGCGAGATGCTCGAGACCGCCGCTGTCGGGCCGAAATGAGGCTGCCTCATTTCTGTTGCGGGGTTTGTGAAATGACTTCTAATCTCGGTCTCCGTTCCTTCGTTTCTCCTGTTAATCCGTTTCCTCCGTCACCTCCGTTAGCCACTCTTCCGAAAAACGTCGCATTGGGTGACAGAAGGAGTGAAACACCAATGCCGACGATGACCCAGATCGAGCTCGTTCAGGAGACCTTCGCCGTGGTTGCCCCGATCGCCGACGACGTGGCGGCGCTCTTCTATCGGCGACTCTTCGAGATCGACCCCACACTCGAGTCGATGTTCAGGGGGGACATGGCGGAGCAGCGCCGAAAGCTGATGTTCATGCTGACCGCTGCCGTCAAGGGACTTCCCCGTCTCGATCGGCTGATCCCCGTCCTCGAGGATCTGGGTCGTCGCCATGCAAACTACGGGGTCGTCGACCGGCACTACGAGACAGTCGGTGAGGCGTTGCTCTGGACGCTGGAGAAGGGGCTCGGCTCTGCGTTCACGCCCGAGGTCAAGGACGCGTGGACCACGGTGTACGGCGTGCTCGCGGCGACGATGAAGGCCGGTGTCGCGCAGCAGCTCGCGGAAGCGTCCTAGTGGTGCGTACATCGCGAATCGGGACCGGCCGCTCCGTTGGCGCGGCCGGCAGATCGCTGTCGTGGCCGGTTGTCGGCGGTACTCTTCCAGTTGATATGGTCCACCAGCGGACCATATCAACTGAACCTGATGGGCACGCGTTCGATCGTCGAGCCTGTTCTTCTTATCTCGAGGCGCCCGTCCGCATCGAACGAGAGGCGTTCGATCGGCGTTCCATCACCGGGTATGGCGGCGAGCTGCATGCCAGTGCTGGCATCCAGCACGATGACCGCGCCGCCCACGAGGACGAGCGCGATGAGTCTCAGATCGACGCTCCGGGCAGCGAGCACCTGAGAGACTGCACGCGACGCGGCATCATCATCGAGTGACACCGCTGCGGATGGAGCACGCCCGTCGAGACAGGCGCGAAGATCGGCGGCCAGTTCCGCCGCCGACTGATAGCGTCGATCGGGATCGGGCGCCATCGCGCGTCGGGCCACCTGCTCGATCGGACCGACGAAGCTCTCGTCGATCGATCCGAGCGGCGGCACATCGGTGTGAAGAATCCGCTGCGCTGCCTCGACGAGCGGCAGGCCGCCGATGTCGAACGGCAGGCGTCCTGCCATCAAGCGATAGAACATCACGCCGAGCGCATACACGTCGCTGCGGCCATCGACTTCGATTCCTCCGCGCAACCGCTCGGGACTCATGTAGGCGAGCGTGCCGATCAGCTGCCCGTGTGCGGTCTGGATCGTCGAGTGGAAATCGAGCCCGGTCGCACGCGCGATGCCGAAATCGAGCACCTTGGGCAGGCCGCTGTCTGACACGAGCACGTTTGCCGGCTTCAGGTCCCGATGGATGATGCCGCGCTCGTGCGCATGCTGCACGGCCTGGCAGACATCGATGAGCAGCTCGATGCGCGCCGCATGGCCGAGCCCCTGCGCCTGCACGTACTCCGTGATCGGTGGTCCGCTCACGAGCTCCATCACGAGATGCGCGGGCACGTGGCGATCGCCGCGATAGAACGCGAACACGTTCGCAATGCCGGGATGCTGGAGCCGGCCGAGCACCTCGGCCTCGCGCTCGAACCGTCTCAGGATCTCGGGGTGCCGAAACCCTCGACGCAGCACTTTGATCGCAACCGTGCGTCGGGGGCGGTCCTGCTGCGCCGCGTAGACAACACCCATCCCTCCCGACCCGATCGCATGGAGTACGAGAAAATCGCCGAGCACCGTGCCGGGTTGGAGCGGACCATCGACGGCGGCCATGTCGAGCACCGGAATCCGTGCCGGATCGAGAAAGCCATCATCGGGAGCTTCGATGGCCGCGAGCATGGCATCGACTTCTGCGCGCAGCCGCGAGTCCTGACCGCAGCGCTCCTGCAACAACGATTCGCGATCCGCGGGAGCGAGATCAGCCAGCGCGAGGAAGATCGCCTCTGCCGGGCTGACGGGCTCGGTCATGTCGGACCGCCGCCAGAGGATGTATCACGCGAGCCGAGCACGCGGAACAACCACGCACGCGCGAACGTCCACTCGTTTTTCACAGTGGCCGGCGAGAGATCGAGCGCCGAGGCGGTCTCCTCGATGCTGAGGCCGGCGAAGTACCGCAGCGTGACGATCTTCGCCTTGCGGGGGTCGGTCGACTCGAGACGCGACAGGGCTTCGTCGATGGCGAGAACGTCGGTCAGATCGGGATCGGTGCCGGCGATCGCGTCATCCGCCTCGATGTGTTCGCCGCCGGCGCCGTGTTTGATGCGTCGATAGTGACGGGCACGCTCCACCAGAATGCGCCGCATCGCCAGCGCAGCGGCGGCAAAGAAATGCCCGCGCCGATCCCACTGGCGTGGCTGACTCGAGACACGCAGATAGGCCTCGTGGACGAGAGCGGTCGGTTGAAGCGTCTGATTCGGCTGGCGCTCCCGGGCTAGCCTGGCCCTCGCGAGCTTTCGCAGTTCGTCATAGACTTCCGGCACGAGCTCGCCGGACGAACCAGGCCGGTCAGGATCCTGAGGAGAAGAGGTCACGAGGCGGCGACATTATGACACCCGAGCGCATCGCACGACTCAAGAGCAGCTTCGCTCACGTCGCCACCGAGCCACGTGCGCTGGCGACACGCTTCTACCACGAACTGTTCACGAGTACGCCCGCACTGCGCGCGCTGTTTCCGGCGGACATGACCTCGCTGCAGGGACACTTCGAAGCCGCGCTCGCCCTGGTGGTCAAGAATCTCGAAGACATGTCGGCGCTCCAGGAATCGCTCCGGGATCTCGGCGTGCAGCACGTGCACTGGGGCGCGAAGCCGCAGGACTATTTCGTCGTGCGCGAGGCGCTCGTCCGCGCGATCCGATCCGCGTCCATCTCGTGGAGCGACGAGCTCGAGGGCGACTGGCGTCGCGCGATCACGGCGATCGCGGTGCCGATGCTGCAGGGTGCCGCGGTGCACACCGCAATCGTCGCCGAGGAGATGGCCGACGAAGGCCGTGAGTGAACGACCGCATAACGCTGCGCACCCCTGCACGCTCAGCGAGAAAGCCGGAAAAGCCGGGACTATTGGTCCTCTCTCGGCAGACCTCATCAATCGCCCAGATAGCGCAAACGTGGGCAATTATGTGTGGTTTTCCGCAACTACGGGGCGGCCTGAGACTTGCCCTCATCAGCACGCGAGCGCCTCAGAAGAGGCGACCAATATCATGACTCGTATTCTTGCCATCGAACCGATCCCCGAGACGCCCGAGCCAGAGCCACGAGGCCTGTTCTCGCTGCTGCGTTGGCGCCGCTCAACGCCGTTGGTGCCGTCGTACGGCATCAGCCCGATTGACACGCGGATCGATGGAGCAATCACCCAGGCGACGATCGCAAGAGCGGTCGCCGCCGTCGAGGAGCCGGGGATGGTCGTCCCGTCTCCCGCGCAACAACCGATCGAGGCCCTGCAGACGGCCACGCCGCTCTGCCAGGACGTGTTCACGATGCGCGAACGGGCGAAGCGATGGGAGGGCTGGCAGCTGCCGTGGTTCTCGGAGATCAACGTGCCATCGGGCGTCAATCTGCGGCTGATCAACATCTCCAGCAGTGGTCTGCTCGTCGAATCGTGCAGCCGTTTACCGTCCGGCGAGACGACCACGTTCCGTCTGTGGGGTCCCAGCCGAGACGTCACCATGCCCGCCCGCATCGTTCGAAGCGAAGTCGCCTCAGCAGATCGCGTCGGAGTGATGTATCAGGCTGCGGCTGTGTTCGATTCCGCCTTCGATGCGTTGATGCCGGCCAGCACCGAACCGATTGATGTGGACACACATCTGGCCGGACTGGTCGATCTCGTGCACGAGAAGGCCGCACGCGGTGTCGATCCGCAGGCCCTGCGCGCCGAGTTCGAGGCCGGCGTCATGACACTGGTGGGCCAGAGCGAAGTCCGACTCCGCGACGTCCCGGTTGCGGACAACGACGGGCGCGAGTCGGTCTATTTCACGATTGCCGGCGATAAATCGGCGGTGCTTCAAGTCACATTCGCACCGGACTATCAGCCACGGCTCGTGGAATTCGATGCGCTCAAGGCGGCCGCAGTCGCCGCCTCCAGGATCGTGAGGCTGACCGACACCGCGCGACACGTCAGCTGACGGAAGAGACGCGCACGCGTGTCAGCGTGTCGCTTCGCCCGGTTCTCCCCGTACGTGCGTCAGCACTCGAATCACATCAGACCGCGTGATGATGAACGTCTTGTCCGTCTTGAAGTCGCGGATGAGCACGGCAGGGTTCTCGGAGGTGATCATCGTCGAGAGCAGCTCGATGTGAGTCGAGATATCGACGAAGGGAAACGCCGGCTGCATGATCTCCTCGACCGACTTGCCTTTGAGATCCGGCTGACGGACGAACTCCTCGAAGAGATGGGCCTCGTTGAGCGAGCCGATGATGCGTCCGTTCTTCGTCACCGAGATCTGCGAGAAATCGTGCTCCCCCATCACCCGAATCGCGGTCTCGATCGGCTCGGACGCTTCGACGGCGCAGAGCTCCCCTGACACGCCCATCGCCACGAGATCGCGCGCGGTCATGCCGGTGACCTCGAGGAATCCCTTCGCGCGCATCCAATCGTCGTTGTACATCTTCCCGAGGTAGCGCGTGCCGTGGTCGTGAAAGACCACGACGACGATCTCGTTCTTCTTGAAGCGATCGGCAAGCTGAATGACACCCGCCATGGCGGCGCCTGCGGAATTGCCCGCGAAGATCCCTTCCTCGCGCGCGAGCCGCCGCGTCATGATGGCGGCGTCCTTGTCGGTGACTTTCTCGAAGTGGTCGATCAGGCTGAAGTCGACGTTGCCGGGAAGAAAATCCTCGCCGATCCCTTCGGTGATATACGGGTAGATCTCGTTCTTGTCGAAGATGCCGGTCTCTTTGTACTTCTTGAACACCGAGCCGTAGGTATCGATTCCCCAGACTTTAATCGCGGCGTTGCGCTCCTTGAGAAACCGTCCAATGCCGCTCACCGTTCCGCCGGTCCCGACACCGACGACGAGATGCGCGACCTTGCCGTCGGTCTGATCCCAGATCTCGGGTCCGGTCTGCTCATAGTGGGCCGCGGTGTTCGACGGGTTGTCATACTGATTGGCCTTCCACGCGCCCGGGATTTCACGCTGCAGCCGCGACGACACCGAGTAGTACGACCGCGGGTCCTCGGGGTCGACGTCAGTCGGACAGACGATGACCTCGGCACCGAACGCCTTCAGCGCGTCGATCTTCTCCTTCGACTGCTTATCAGTGGTCGTGAACATGCACCTGTAGCCTTTGATCGCCGCGACGATGGCGAGGCCCATACCGGTATTGCCTGACGTGCCTTCGATGATCGTCCCACCGGGCTTCAGCTGTCCCGAACGCTCCGCGTCCTCGATCATGCGGATGGCGATGCGATCCTTGATCGAGTTGCCGGGGTTGAACGTCTCGAGCTTCACCAGCACGGTGGCGTCGGTCACTCCGCGCGTGATCTGGTTGACGCGCACGAGCGGCGTGTGGCCGATGGTCTCGAGTATGTTGTCGCAGATCTTCTTGCCCGGAGGAGTCGACACGGGTGGGTCTCCGTCCTACCTGAACATGAAGACGTTGGAGGCCATGAGCCCGAGAATCGTCAGCAGGATGCCTGAGGACATACTCTGCGATTCTATAGCGAGGGCGCGATCGATCGCAGGGAGAGCAGAGCGCGCTCAGTGGGTCATCGTGTAGACCATCGCGTTGATGCCCACCGCGTAGCCCTTCGGCGAGAACTGGTAGAAGTAGCGCGGGTCCTCACCCTCGCGCTCCCACGCATCGGAGATGTCGGTGTTGTGCGTCATCAGCACCATGATGCGGTCGTGCGAATCGGAAATCGCCTTGAACTCGGGGGTCGCGCTGTCCTCTCCACGTTCGGAGGTCGAGTAGGGATTGCCGCGCCAGTGCTGAATCGAGGGGATCTGCGGGAACTCCTTGATGACGAACTGCGCCTTGTAGATGGGATGCTCAGGAGTCAGGTCACGGATCGGATACTGCGTCGACGGCAGCACGCGGCCGATCTCCTCGGTCCACTGCTCCCATGCGAGCGGCCCCCAGAAATCGTCGACCCACACGAACCCGCCCTTCAACAGATACGCGCGCAGCGCTTCGACCTCCGCGTCACTCAGCTCCATCGTCCCGACGTCCTCCATATGCACGAACGGACACTGGAAGAGCGCGTCGTCGGTGAGACGGACGGTCACGAAATCAGGCTTTTGCTGTGCGTCGAACTTGACGCGGATCTTCGTCAGCTCCGACAGGCGGATCGAGAAGTTGATGTCGGCATCCGGATAGTCGGTCGTCCACCCGGTGCCGCCGGCCTCACCACGGTTGCTGGTGTAGATGCCGCGACAGAAATTGAAGCCGTGTCCGAAGGTATCTTTGGTCGGAGGATGAGGAGGGAATCGGTTCCGGAAGCCGAAACCGCCGAAGCGTCCAAACTGCGCGGCGGCCGCACTTGCCACACACAGGACAAGCGCGGCCACCAGCAGAGTGCGCTTCACCGCGGTGTCTTCGCGAGCGACTTGTAATACTGCTCGACGAGTGGCCGGAATTCCTCGGGCACTTCGTCTGATCCGGTCAGCGCAAGCGCACCCGAATCCGCGTTGACCTGGCGACGCAGGCCGAACTCGAAACGCTTCAACCCTTCGGCGACGAATGACTGCAGACGGGCGAGCTCCTTGACGTCCTGATACACGCGCTCGTCCTGGAGCTGCTGAAGCGCCTTCACGATCTCGTCGAGCTCACGCGGGTCGATCTTCTCACTGCGCAGCAGGTTGCGAAGCGCTTCGGCGTCGTTTGCGTACTGCCTCGCCTCGCCACGCAACTGTCGGGCGTCCTCGGCGGTCAATCGTCCACCTTCCCACCAGCCGCCCCAGGTTGATCCGCCTCGATACGCGCCGCGATCGTAGCCGCCGAACCCACCGGCATCCGCGCGATCGCCGACCCCGCCCCGATTGCCGCCATTCTGACCATCGCCTCGCTGGCCGCCCTGTTGACCGCCCTGGCCGTTCTGACCCTGTTGGCCCTTGCCGCCCTGCTGACCCTGACCCTGCTGGCCTTCCTTGCCCTGGCCATTCTGTCCCTGCTGGCCTTCTTTGCCCTGCTGGCCCTCTTTGCCCTGCTGGCCCTCTTTGCCCTGCTGATCGCGGCCCTGCTGCGCGCGCTCGCGCGTGCGCTCCTGGAGCGACTCCGCACCTCGGGCCAGACGGGACGCGCGGTCGAGCGCCTGATTGCGTTTGTCGCCGGGCTGTCCCTGACCGAGTGCCGCCTGCGCCTCATTGAGCCGCTGACGCACTTCTTCGATCCCTCGCGAGATATCGCCTTCCGCCGCGTTCGCGGACTGATTCGTTCCGCGGCGCACCAGGTTTTGCGAGTACTTCACGGCATCGCGCAGCCGGTTGTCCCGGATCGCGCCCGCGGCTTCAGACATCTTGCGCGCCGCCTGCTTCTCGTCGCGGCTCGCGTCGTGCGAGGCACGATCCAGGTTGCCCTCGAGCTGACCGAGCTTCGCATCGAGTTCATCCTTCTTGTCGTTGATGCGGGCCGCCTGCTGCGCGCGCGCTTGCGGGCTCGCGGGCAGCTGCTTCACCGCATCGGCGATCTCCTGCTGATCGCGGGCGAGCTGATCGGCCTGCCGCTTCGCGTCTTCGATGTCACGCTGCGCCCGCTGCGTCATCGATCCCTGCAGCTTCTTCTCGGTCTGCCGCAGTCGCTCGAGCGCGGCCTGCGCCTGGGCCGACGCGTTCGCGTCGCCGCCCGCCGCCGCGCGTCTCATCGCATCGGCCGCCTCGCGCATCTGTCGAGCGGCCTCCGCAAGCTCTGGCCGCTGCTCTTCGCGAGACAGCCGCTCGAGACGACGCGCCGCTTCCTCGACCTGATCGGCGAGCGCACGCTGCTGCGCGCCGCTGCTGCCGCCGCTCCCCTGCTGCCCTTCGATCGCGCGACGGCGCAGCCGCTCCGCTTCCTGCTCCTGACGACGGGCGAGCTCCTTCAGCTTCTCGAGCAGCTCGTCGACCTCGCGATCGCGATTCTGCTCGGAGGCCTGGCTCGCGGTCTCGTAGCGGCTCGCCATCTTGTTCAGTTCCTGCTCGAACAGCGCCGCAAGCTCCTGCTGCACGGCACCGCCGCCTCCGCCGCCGCCACCCTGCTGCCGGCTCACTTGAACCTGCGTCTCGTATTCCTCTTCGGCCTTCTGCAGGATCTGCAGCGCCTTGTTCTCGGGAGGCAGCGCCTGATCCGGCGAGGCGGCGCTCAACTTGCCCTCGGCCTCCTTCATGGCGGTGACCGCTTGCGGCAGGTACTCACCGATCTTGGCAAACGCGGGATCGCGTTCGATCAGCTGGCTGTTGATGCGCGTGAGCAGACCCTCGACCTGTTCGCGCAGACGCGACTGCGAGAGCGACACGACCTTCGAGTTCTCGCGCAGCTTGTCGGACGTGACCTTCTTGCGATCGCGCTGCACGTTGAACGTCGCAGAGATGATCTGCCGCTGCTGCTCCGACAGCGCCTCGACCTGGCCCCCGCCGCCGCCACCGCCCCCGCCGCCGCCACCCTGCGACTGCGCCTGACGGAAGTCCTTCTTGAACGGCCTGATCCGCAGGAAGTAGAGATCGCTCGACGCCTGCTTCGATCCGCCGACAGCGTCGTTGTCGCTCGCACGGGCGTAGTACGACACCGCGTCCCCCGGCTGCACGTTCAGCTCTTCGAGGTAGAACGTGTGGCCCGCCGTCACCTCCGGCAGCCGCTTGGTGCCGTTGAACAGCTTGATCACTTTCTCTGCGCCGCCGTTCACCGAGTACACCAGCTCGAGATTGCGCACGCCGTAATCGTCGACGGCATTGGCTTCGGTGAACACTTCTTCAATCGACGACACCGACGTATCACGCCCCGGCTTCGAGAAGGTGATCGTGGGCGGCTTGTCTTCCAGCACGTCGATGGTGTACTGCGGCGAACCGATCACGTGCTCACCGTTGGGCGCGTCGAACTCCACGCGGTAATACCCCTCCTGATCGGCGGTGAACGCCGCGGAGAACGTGCCGTCGGCTTCGAGCTTCAGCGGAATCGGCTGTTTGTCTTTCAGCGTCAGTCGTCCCGATCCGGTCTTCATGGTCGGGAAGATGTGCACGCGCACTTCCGATCCGCGCAGCACTGCGACGTCGCCGCCGTCCTCGATCTTCTGCGGCTCGAGCCCGGTGTAGGCCGGGAAGTGGTACTCGAGCTCGACGCGCTGCGCGTAAGGAACGTCGACGACCTTGAGATGATGAATCTTCGACTGCACGCCGTCGGCGATGACCTGGTAGTCGAGCGCGGCCATCACGTCGAAGACCATGCCCTCGTACTTGCCGGTCTCGTTGTTGCGCACCATTGGCAGCGGCTCGAAGGGGCCACCCGGGGTCCGCTTCACCATCACCTGCACATCTTCGGAATTGAATCCCGAGAGCGCCGCAGTGACCTGCTGATCGGCGCCTTTGGGAACCGTGATGTCGCCGGGCGTCACATCGATGCGATAGGGCGACGCCGCTTGCACACTCGGGATCAGCACGATCGCCGAGATCGCATGGCGCAGGAACGCGGGACCGACCAGCATGGCGAGCGCGGCCACGAGCACCGTGCCGCCAATCCCCAGCGCATATCGCTGCAGCGGCTGGCTCTCGACGCGCCTCGCCGCGTCGATGCGCGCGCACGCTTCAATCGCCTGCTCGATGATCCTGCGAACGAGCGCAGCCGATTCCGGCACATGGCCTTCGCGGCTCGTCTCCACCGCGCTCAGCAGCGTCGCCTGCAGCGACGGCTCGTGCTCCTCGAGATAGAGCGCGACCTGTTCATCGGTGACGCGGCGCCGCAGCGGTCGCACCAGGAACCACGCGACCAGACCGAGGAGCGCGACCACCATCAGCACGCGCGCCCCGATGATCGCCTCCGCGCTGAAGCGTGTCCATTCCAGCGCGTACGCCGTCAACAGGAACAGCGCGAAGCCGATCACGGCGATCCAGAGCGCGCCTCTCAGCGCGAGCTTCAGACGCCAGCGCGTACGTACTTCCGAGATGATGTCGAGGAGGCTGTTGGGTGACGTGCCTTGACGGCGCAGGTACTCGAGCATGAGTCCCTCGATTGTGATTCCGCGGGTTCTGTCTGAACCCTCGGTTCCCCATCAACGCGGAGGCTGAAGCCTCCGCTCTACGGATACATCAACGCGGCGGTTGAAGCCGCCGCGCTACGGGGCCTGATGCCCGTTAGACCGTAGAGCGCAGGCTTTAGCCTGCGCGCCTAGACCGCAGAGCGCAGGGGTAGCGTGCGCGCGGTCTGTTCAGAATACGCCCGAAGCGGCCGCTCCGCTTAGGTTTTTGCCAGTCGGTTCGAGAGCAACGTATCGGCGGCCAGCAGCAGGATTCCGGCGCACAGCAGATACCACCACAGCCGTTGATTTTTCTCTTTTTCCGCCGGAGTTTGCGGCGCACCCGAAGCGCCCGACCCCTGCGACCCTGACAGTCCAACGGCCGCGGCCACGATTTCCTTGGGATCCATCGGGGTCAGGTCAGCCTCAGCCGGATCCACGTTGACCGCCACCACCGTCACGCTCTGGTTTTCGCCCCGCAGCTCGTAGAAGCCCTGATCGCTCAGCTCCACCACGTCCGAGCCTTCGTCATCGATCGGGACCCGCTTACCCGAGGGGGTCAAGACCATCCGCTGGCCGTGAAGCACCTGTGTCGCCGAGGGGTCGAGCACCTGCCCGACCGTGACCCAGGGCTGCGGCTCTTTGTAGTTCGCCAGGTGGCGAACCGTTCGATGGACGAACGGCAGGAAGACGGGCCGCTTCGGCAAATCGCTCCACGACATGTCCAGTGTGGATCCCCAGATCACGACTCGTCCGCTGCCGACGCGCCGCTCGACGACGGCTGGCGAGCCGGCATCGAAGCGCGCGAGTACCTGCGCGCCCTTGGCCGCGGTCAGGTTTCGATACTGGAAGACGGGAACCGCGGAGAAATCGCCGCTGCGCGGCGCGCGAAACACTTCGAAGATCGGATGGCCGTACTCGAGCGCGCCCACCCGCCCGACGTCGCCGCGAGTCCGATCGACCGGCGGACCGACGGTCGCGGGAAGCAGATCGACCTCCTGCGGCCAGGTCGCGCGCGAACCGGTCGCCACGAACAGCCCGCCACCCTGGTCCACGTAGCGGAGCAGACGCCGGGCAAGACCGGTGTTCACCTCGACATCGTTCAGCAACACGACCGCGCTCTTGCGCAGGTCCTCGTCGCTCACCGAATCGGGTTCGCGTGAGACCACCTCGAAGCGAGGCGACTGCCCGATCGACAGCGCACGATTGAGAAAGAGGGTCGATGTCGCGCTGCCTCGATCCACCAAAGTGAGATGCACGGGCTCGGTCGGTGAGACCACGAAATTGAAGGCGTTGTCGGCTGCGAGCGCATCGTCGCTCACGCGCACGGTCCCTCGCAGATTCTTCGAGCTGATCGTGAAGGCATCGAAGGTGACCGACGCGGCACCGCCCGGCTCGATCGCGAGCGGCTTGGTCGCGATCGGCAGTCCTCCCACTTCGAGCGTCATCGTCGCGCCCGAGACCGCCCGTTCGCTCCGATTGACCGCGCCCGCCGTCACCACCGCGCGCTCCTGATTCGAAAACGACGAGCGCGCCAGCGAGACACCGGTGACGGTAACATTCGGACGATCGGCCGCGCCCTGAATCGCAATCGGGGTCAAGGTAGTGCCCGCCGGCAGTTTTGCGCCTTCTTCCCCGCGCCACCCGCCGCGCTGGAAATCGCTGATCAGCACTACCTCGTGCTGCGGCAGCGACGACTCGGTGAGAATGCTCCCGGCGACCTTGAGCGCCGGTGCGAACCGCGTCGCCGACGGACGCGGTTTCGCGGTCGCAAACGAGGCGGTGAGGCGATCGCGCTCGGAGGTGTTCCGCATCTGGATGTCGGCCGACGATCCGAAGAGCACGACCGAGCCGCGGTCCGACGGATTCAGCTTCGCGATCTCCTTGCGCGCCGCGTCCATGGCGCGGTCCCAGTGATCGCCGAAGCCCATGCTGTAGCTCGTGTCGAGCAGGACGACGACCTCGCGCGCGCCGCCGCCGGGTGGCGGCGTCTGATCGCTGCGCTGAATCAGCGGGCGCGCAAACGCGAAGACGATGAGCGCGAGCGCGGCGAGCCGCACCATCAACAGCAGCCAGTTGTGAATCTTCCGCCGCCGGACCGACTCGTAGGGGATCCGCCGCACGAACATCAGCGACGGGAAACGGACGATCTGCTTCTTCTCGCGCTGCGTGAGATGCAGCAGCACCGGAATGGCGAGCCCGGCAAGGGCCACGAAGAATAAGGGCGCTAGAAACTGCATATCTACCGAATCTTCATCGTTCGGGCGCGGCTATTGAGATAGCGGTTCAATGCGTGATCGAGCGGCTTGGACGTATCCAGCATCGCATAGTCGACGCGCACCGCCGAAAAGCTCTGCGTCAGCGCGTCGATATGCGCGCGCACGAGCGATCGGTATTCTTCGCGGAACGCCTCCGGCACGACCGGCATCTGCTCGCCGCTCTCCAGATCCTCGAAGGGCTGCGCGTCGTCGAAGCCGAATTCGACCTCGGTGGGATCGAGGATGTGAAAGACGATCAGGTCGTTGCCGCGGAAGCGCAGCGGCGACAGCGCGTCGAGCACGGCCTCGGGTTCCTCGTAGAAGTCCGAGATCACGACCAGCACGCCTCGCCGGCCGAAGTGTTCGGCCAGCTTGTGGAGCGGGCCCTTGAGACTGCCCGGGCGTCCAGGTTTCAGCCGATCGAGCACGTGGAGCACGGTCTCCATGTGCTTGGCCGAGGGCGGCACATGCTCGAGCACCTCGGTGTCGAAGGCCACGAACCCGACGCGATCGCGCTGATGGTGCACGAGGTTGGTGAGACACGCGGTCAGAATCCGCGCGTAATCGAACTTCGTGATCCCGCGGCTGCCGTAGTCCATCGACTTCGACGCATCGAGGAGCACCGAGAAGTTCATGTTCGACTCGGCCTCGTACTCCTTGATGTAGTAGCGGTCGGTGCGGGCCCAGAGCTTCCAGTCCATGCGGCGGATGTCGTCGCCGGGGACGTAGCCGCGGTGCTCGGCAAAGTCCACCGACGCACCGAAGTACGGCGCCTTGTGCAGGCCGTTGATGAACCCATCGACGACGGCACGGGCCACGAGCTCAAGGTTGCCGATGCGCGCGAGGACCGACGGGTCCATGAAGCGCGCGCCCGGAATCGCGTGTGTTTCGACCGGCATGTCACATCCCCGAGCGCGGAAGCGGCACGGCTTCGAGAAGCCGATCCACGATCGCGTCGGTGGTGACACCTTCGGACTGCGCGTGGAAATTGGTGATGATGCGGTGCCGCAGCACCGGATGCACGAGCGATCGGATGTCGTCGAAGCTCACGTGATACCGGCCGTTCGTGAGCGCGCGCGCCTTGCCGCCGAGCACGAGATACTGCGCGGCGCGGACGCTGGCGCCGAAGGCGACCCACTTGTTGATGAAATCCTTGCTGTCGGCGTTCCGCGGACGGGTCGCACGCACGATGTCGAGCGCATGACGCATCACCGGTTCGGCCACCGGCACCTTGCGGACCAGCTGCTGGAACGCGATCAGATCCTCGCCCGTGACCGGCCGCTCGAGCTGCGGGTTCTGCAGCGCCGTCGTCGTCCGCACGACGCCGAGCTCCTCGTCGTATGGCGGGTGGTCGATGATGATGTGGAACATGAAGCGATCGAGCTGCGCTTCGGGCAGCGGATACGTGCCCTCGAGCTCGATCGGGTTCTGGGTGGCGAACACGTAGAACGGTTCGGCGAGCGAGTAGGTGCGCCCCTGAATCGTGACGCGGTGTTCCTGCATCGCCTCGAGCAGCGCCGACTGCGTCTTCGGCGGGGTGCGGTTGATTTCGTCGGCGAGTACGATGTTCGCGAAGATCGGGCCGGGCGCGAACACCATCTGCCGCCGGCCGGTGGTCGCATCTTCCTGCACGAGGTCGGTGCCGGTGATGTCGGAGGGCATCAGGTCGGGCGTGAACTGAATACGAGAGAACTTCAGGTCGACGACCCGCGCCATCGTGTGGATGAGCAGCGTCTTCGCGAGGCCGGGGGCGCCGACGATCAGGCTGTTGCCGCCGACGAAGAGCGTCATCAGCACCTGCGAGATCACTTCATCCTGGCCGACGATGATCTTCTTCAGCTCGCTGACGATCTGTGTGCGGCCCGCATTCATCTTGTCAGCAAGCGCGATGTCATCGGGCGAGCTCAGATCGACCATCTGAGCGTTGGCGGCGGCTTGTTCGATCATCGGCCTTGTGCTCCTGGCGTCGCGGTTTCTGCGGCGCGAATCTCGCGGGTCTTGAGTGCGATGGCGGTCACGAGTTTCTCCAGCTCAGAGCTGTACTTCGCTGGGTCCATGCTGTCTTTCAACAATCGGAGCGCTTCGACGCGGCGTTCGAGATCGCGCCGTTCCAGCGTGAGCGCGCGCAGTTTCGGATCGGCGGGCAGATCCTCTGCGGCCGTCGTCCCGAGCGACAACACCGCCGCGACTCGACCATCTTTCCCCGTGGCCGACGGATCCGTGCTCCCCTCCTTGTCGCCGTTGTCGTCGAGCAGCGCGTGCTCGGTGGCGAGCAGTCCCTCGCGCTCGTAGGCGCGCGTCACCTCGGTCTTCGCGTACTGGAATGCTTCGAGCACGCTGACGCGCTGATTCTTGTCCGCATCGGCGGCCGGCGAGGTCAGCGCTTCGACGAAGTAGCCGCCGAAGAGCGTCGTGAAATGCTCGGCGCCGCTTCGCGTCGCCGTGATGATCGTCCGGCCCGGCCCCGACAGCACGTCGACGAAGGGCCCGCTCGCGCTCGCGGTGTTGACGACGACGATCTGTTTGGTCGGCAGCTTCTTCAGCAGGCTGTCGATCTCGGGCGCGGAAATGTCAGGTCCCGGCAGGTTGAACTTGGCGACTCGATTGTCGTCAGTGCCCTCACCAATGAGCACGATGAACACGACGTCCTCGGCCGTGGCTTTCTTGGCAAACCCATCGAGCGCTTTGGTGATCTCGTCGCGCGTCGCTTTTCCGGTCACGCGCGCATCACCCTCGAGCGGCTGATCGACGAGGTAGACGAGCCGATCCGGGGGCACGCCGAGCTTTTCGGAGGTCACGGCCAGCGTCGTTCCCCACTTGTGGAACGTCTTCGCGCTGTCTTTGGCACTCTCTGGATCGCCTGCGAGCCCGACCACGATGAGCAGGAACGCCTTGAGCATCAGGCGAGTCCTACGGCGCGGCGGTAGCCCCACTCCGCGCAGACAATCCCCATCAACGCGACGAGGATGATCGGCATGTTCCAGAGCTCGCGCTCTTCGATCGACGTGACCCCGCGACCGGCATAGCGGATGTCTTCGGCCAGACCCTGGGCGTTGCCCGGGGTGTAGAACTTGCCGCCGGTCTCATCGGCGATGCGACGCAGCGGCGCCGTATGCATCGTCGGATCGAAGAACTCGGCTTCGCTCGGTGCCGCGCGGACGTAGGCGACACCGCTGCCAACCGGTTGACCGCCTGCTCGCGTTGCATCGACGTTCACTTCGTACGCCCCTGCCTCGGTACTGACGAACGTCCCTCGATACTGGCCGTCGTGCTCACCCGTCCACTGCATCGGCACTGTCATGGTGGTGCCATTCGGGCGTGCGACCTGCGCCACCACCGTCGCATCGTTCAGTTCGACAAACCGTTTGTCGACGACGTTGGCTTCGATGGTCACCGCCTCACCCGGCTCGACCCGGTCGCTCACCATATGCACGTCGACCGGATCGGGGACGCCCTCGACCACCCAGCGGAGGAGCTGCCGCCAGTAATGCTCGTGCGTCATGTCCTCGAGCGGAATCGACGCATGCATCTGCCACTGCCAGGTTTCCTGCAGCATCTGCGCAATGCTCTTGCCCCGCCCGTACCGCTGCGACGCCAGCACGTTGACCGTGCGTCCGCGTTCGTCGGTGCCGTTGAGCAGGACCGTTGCGCCGGGTTTCGGGGGCCATTGCGCGTTGGTCATGATCACCGGCGGCAGCTCGGACCATCGCTTCGCCGACGCCGATTCCGAATCGGCGATCTGGGTCACCGCGTGCGCCAGGCCGGCACGAGTGGGTGACACCTTCACGCGCTCGACCGCGCCGGGATCCGACGCGCGCGTCTTCGGGTCGATGTCGATCGGGAGCGCGTCGGCCACCGGCGTGCCGCCGTAGCCGCCTTCGCCAAACGACCGTGCCCCGCCAATCATGAGCAGGCCGCCGCCGCGCTTCTCCACGAAGTCGGAGATCATCTGCAGCTGGTCGCCCGAGAAGACGCCGGCCTCGACCGATCCGAGGATCAACCCGCGATACCGGAACAGCTCTTCGCGCGTCTTCGGGAATCCTCCTTCGAGCTCGTCGGGATCCTCCGGATCGTCGCCGAACAGGCGCATGAACTTGTTGTCGGCGGTGCGCTGGAGCGTCACGACTTCGAGATTCTTGTCGTCGGCCACCGCGCGACGGAGGAATTTCATCTCCCAGCGCGGCTCCCCTTCGAAGTACAGAATCTGCTCGCGCGCGTCGCGCACGTTGACGAGCGACTCGCGCACATTGTTCTGCGTGACGAGCTCACCCTCCTGCGGGGCGACGCGGAACTTGAACAGCCGGGGCCCCGACTCCGACGTCGTGGCCCGTACGCGCACGGACGCGGGCGATCCGTCCGAGGGCAGCTGCACCTGCTGCGAGCCGATGATGCGCCCCTCGTCCTCGACGTCGACCGTCACCGTGCGGCCGGCGTAGCCGGTATTGCGGACGACGACGTCCACCAGCAGTGAGGCGTCTTTCAGCACGCTGCGCGGGGTGTTGACACGATCGATCTGCACGTCACGCGGCAGCTGTTCGCTTCCCACGCCCACGGTGAAGACCGGAATCTTCTGGGCCTTCATACCCAGCAGCGCCGGGTCGAGCGAGGCATCGCTCGTGTCGGCACCGTCGGAGACGAGCACGACACCCGCCACCGGGAGGCCCGCCAGTTCGTCCCGGGCGCCGTCGAGCGCCACGTTCAACTTGGTTTGCGCGCCGTTGAACGTCAGATCCTTGGGCGATGACAGCCGGGCCGCGGTCGAGGAGAACCGGATTGTGCGCACCAGGAACTTGCTCGAGAGCGACTTCATCAGCGGGCTCTCGGGTGCGGCGAACTGCTGCTGGAGAAAGGCGCCGCGCGGCTGTCCGTTCCAATCGGGAATCTGCATGCTGCGCGAATCGTCCAGCAGCACTGCCACCACGTTCTGCTGATCGACGGCCGCCCGGACAATCAACGTGGGACGGAACAGACAGAACAGGAGGAGCGTGAGGCCGGCCACCCGCAGCGAGGTGAGGATGACGCGATCGCGGACACGACCCTCGCTGACGCGGACGCGGCGGTACGTGAGCACCGCCATTGCGACGACCGCTGCGACGAGCAGCGTGGCGACAAACGACGCCGTCGTCACATCGAACCGGAACTCGCCCTGCTCGAAGACAATCGGCCGATACGAAAAGAGTGCCTCAAAGATGGCGTCAAACACCGGCAAGCCCCCATGGAGTCAGGCCTTACGCCGTGGCCTTGTCTCAAGGCCGGAGATCATACATTACCGCGTGAAGCGCCTCACGCGTAAAGCCCAGCCGGCAAGGACCACAACCGCCGACGGGATCCAGACGTACCACAACTCGCTGGCCAGCACACGGATTCCGTACAGCGTCCCGGTCTCGTCACGGGCGACGAAAAACGAGCCGCCGATGGGCGACACGCGGATTGGCCTCCAGGGGAAGAAGTAGCGGGTGTCGTTGAAAGGCGCAAAGAACGCCACGCCCCGGCCGCCATTCGTGAAGGCATCGAGGACCCCGTGCGACGCCGTGACGACGAAGAAAAGAAGGAACAGCGCCATCGCGTGGCGTCGGCGCCCCCAGGTCCACGCCGCAATAGCCGCCACGCACGCCGCGAATGCGAGCGAGTGAGACAACCCGCGGTGCCCAAGCACGCTCTGATACGGGACACCAAAGGCGAAGCCGATCACGTCGGCATCCGGAAGCATCGCGCAGATTGCCGCCCAGACCCAGAACCCTTTCGGGCGCTCGAATCGATACAGGCTGCCGATCGCGAGTCCCGACACGGCGTGCGTGAGAATCGTCGGCATTTACACTAGAGGAGGCTGTACAGCAACAACCCGCCGGCGCCAATCGAGACCCACCGCGCCGACTTCGGCCGTACGTGCTTCAATCGATTCCAGACGTACGCGAGTACGACCATCGCCCCGATCAGCAGCACCACGTAGCCGAACGTCTCGAGCGGCGTCAGCGTCGGTCCGAATTTCTGGGCCAGGCCGCGGTTCCAGATCGACCCGTACACGATGCACAGATGAACGAAGTAGATGAGCAGCGTCTCCTGCGCCACCGCACTGAACACGTGCGGCAACCGCGACACCCAGCGGCTGGCCTGTGCGATCACACCGAGGACGATGAGCGACGCGCCCAGGCGCAGGCCCATCTGCGTCGGAACCGCCTGCCACGCCGCATCGCCAACCAGCGCTCGAATGCCGAAGGCAAGCGCCACGAGCAGCGCACCGGGGACGACGAGGATCAGGTTCGAGTACTGGTTGAGCCGCGCGGCGCCCCATGCCGCGTAGAGCTGTCCAAGCGCCGCACCAGTCAGGATGAGGGCGGCCCACGGAAACAGCGGAAATTGCGACCCGGTCGCGGGCGATAGATACGCGGCGATCCACAACGGCAGCGCCGAGAGGTCAGCGCGCCACATCCACGGTGTCGAGAAGACCGCAATCAGCGCGAGCACGAACAGCGTCACGACGAACCGGGTGCGCGTCCTCGCCACCAGCAGGACGATCTGCACGAGCAGGAACGTGACGCCAATCAGCTGCAGCACGTCGACCGCAAGAAAGGATCGCCATCGATCGTCGGGCGCCGTCGCGAGATGCGCGACCCGCTCGACCGGAAAGTGGAGCGTATACCCGAGCCCGATGAACAACACGAAGCGTCGGGTGCGCCGGAAGAACGCGGATGAGAGACGGCCGTGCGCCGACCAGTGCTTGCTGGTTGCGATGCTGAACGCGAACCCTGACAGTAGAAAAAAGAGACACGAGGTCAACCCGCGCTGGAACAGCCAGAGATCGAACCAGGTGCCCACCTCGTACCGCGGCGAGAGCAGTGCCGCCACCGTGTGGCCGTAGAGCATGAACACGGTGGCCAGCGCGCGAGCCAGATCGATGAAGACGACGCGGCGGGACCGGGAGACGGCTGCGGGATGGGCCACTGAGCTCACAGGACACTACTGTTCAGTGTTCAGACGTTCAGGGAACCCGGCACGGAAACCCTGAACCTCTGAACTTTGAACTGCAGGATGGTCGCTATTTCATCGGCGAGTAGTCGGTCGGGTCGAGGAACACCGATTCGACCTTCGCCACGATCTTGCCGTTCTTCTGCGATTCGTTCGCGACCTTCTGCCACTCCGGATCCTGCTGGAATGCAGCCCAGTCGGCCTTGGCGGCTTCGCGGCTCGGATGCGCGATCAGGTAGATGAGGGTGTTCTGCGAGAGCGGCGCATCCTGCGGTCTGAAGTAGGCGATGTTCGTGATGTTGTGGTTCTTGAAGATCCGCATCGTGTGATCGCGGAAGCGCTTGTGCAACTCTTCGAGCTTCCCGTCGGGGGCGGTGTAGGTGCGCAACTCGAACACCCGCGCGCTCTGCGCCTCGACCGGTTCGCTCACGACCCCGCGGGCAAGGAATCCCATGACGAACGCGGCGCCAATCGCCGCAGCACTCCACATCGTCTTCATGTCTCCTCCTCAAGATGACAGGTGCGCCTCGATCACACTCATGAGTGACTCGGTCGGGACCACGCGTGTGAGCGTGAAGCCGGCACGCGCGAAGAGCGATGCATACTCCTCCGCCGTCCGCTCACGTCCGCCCGGAAGCACCATCATCTCGAGATCGATCATCTTCGCGAAGTCTGGACCGCCGCCTGGCTGAACGACCGACTCGAGCAGGATGACACGGCCGCCGGGCGTGCCTCTCAGGACCTGGTGAATGTTACGCAGGATCGTCAGCGCGCGATCATCATCCCAGTCATGGATGATGTTCTTCATGATGTAGACGTCGCCGCCAGGCGGGACCGCCTCGAAGAAATCGCCCGAGACGATCTGGCAGCGATCCGTCACGCCGGCGCCGTCGATGAGCGGGGCGGCTCCGGCGACCACGTGATCGACATCGAACAGCACGCCGCGCATCGCCGGATACTGCCGCAGGATCGACGTGAGGACCATCCCGTGTCCGCCGGCGACGTCGACCAGCACGTTGATGCCGCTGAAGTCGTAGGCTTTCAGGGCGCCGGCAATCGCCGCCGCGCTCGCCGATGTCATCCCGTTGTTGAAACGCTCGTTCAACGCGGGATCGCCTTTCACGTATTCGAAGATGGGGGCGCCGAAGACTTTTTCGGCGACCGGCTGCCCGGTCTGGACCGAGTGGAGCAGATCGGCGTACACGCGAAAGTGAGGCGCGTCGGTCAGGAAGTACAGAATGTCGCGCAGCGTCGTCTGCCCTTTCCGCAGCAGATCGGCCGCCGGATTGGTCGCAAACGTGCGCGAGGCGCGCTCCTCGAACAGACCCACACTGGCCAACGCGCGCAGCACGCGGTACAAGGCGTCCTCCTGCACGCCGGTTTCGCGCGCGAGCTCCCCTGCTGTTCTTGGCCCGTTCGCCAGGCGATCGGGGACCTCGAGATGCAGCGCCACTTGCAGCGCCGCCGATCCGATGTAGCCCATGGCGATCTGGAATGCGAGTTGGGCGGCCGCGAGTTCGGGCGGCGTTTCAGTGTGCGGGGAACCGGTCGACATCGTCGGGTCTCGTGATCACAGGTTCCTGGGCAACGCCACTTCTGCCTCGCGTCCGATGACGGTCGTCCACTCGCGGACGCGCCAGCGCGTCACCAGTCCGTTGAGCACGTACGGATCGGTCTTGGCAAAGACTTCCGCGCCTGCCGGCGACTCTCCTTTGAAGAGCAGCACCGCCCCGTCCGGTGGATTGGCCAGCGCACCGCCGAGCACGAGCTCGCCGCGCTCGACCGCCTGTCGCGCGTGCGCGATGTGCAACGCGCGCAACGGCGCACGTCGTTCGACGTAGTCGGCGACGACGTCGTAGATCAGCAGATAGTGCAATCGAGGTTCTCGGAGTTGTGATTATAGCGGTGCTCGGTGCAAGAGGAGGCTGAGGACGCGGAGACGACGATCAAACGCAGAGATCGCGGAGGAGCAGGGATCGCGGAAGAGCTTTGGCGAGGAGTGGGCCGCGCCTCTGCGATCTCCGCGTCTCGGCGATCTCTGCGTTGATGGTCGTCTCCGCGCGCTCCAACGATCAGCGCGGTCGCTCGGTCGGACTCTTGTCACCAGGTCCTGGCAGCGCAGGGCTGCGGCCTCCATGCGCTTCGCCGTCGATCAGCGCGTCAATCGACTCATATCGATAGATGACACGCGCCCCGTTCTGGAATAGGCCGCCGGTGTCCGCCGTGGGCCCGTAGGTCGAATAGAGCGACTGTCCCCACAGTCGCAGATACACGGTGAGCTGCCCTCGATGATGCGCCGAGTGCGTCATGCGGCGCGTCAACACCCAGGCGCGGGATCGCGTGACCTCGAAGAACGTGGTCGCAGCTTCGAACCACTCGTCTTGCTGTGACTCGAGCGCCGACAGCCGTTCCGCCGATGCGGCCGCGTAGTGTTCGAGGAAGGCACGTCTCGATTCGTCGGCCGGCAGCGCAGGACGGGTAACAGCGATGCCGAGCATCGTCCGCATCCACGTGTCCTCGCTGACACATTGATGGACCATATGCTCGTGCGGGGTTCGGGCACGAGGCTCGGGACGAAAGGTCATGCGGGCATCGGGCACCTGCGACCAGACCCCCAGCGTCTTCACGCGTTCGGTCCGGTAGCTTTCGACCAGAAAGTCGTAGTGTGACATCGCGCCCTCGCGATCGTGGCGTCGGGGACGGGGCGGGGACAGGTCGGGGACTGTCCCCGCCCCGTCCCCGAGGAACTACTTCGTTGGCTGCGGTCCGAGCGGCCTGGCGTCCTCTGTGGTGAAGACCACGACCGGGTGGCCGTCCTCGCCGACGTACCCGCGCGACATGCCAGTGGAATTGAACGACGCTGCGACGTTGCCAGCCCGATCCATCCCGATGACGCCACCTTCACCGCCCGCTTTCTTGAGCACGTCCTGCACGACCGCGTCGGCCGCCGCCTGCACGCCGATGCCGCGGTACTGGACGCGCGCGCAGATGTCATGAGCGACGGTATAGCGGATGAAGTACTCGCCGTGCCCGGTCGATGAAATCGCACAGCTCTCGTTGTTGGCGTACGTCCCCGCGCCGATGATCGGCGAATCGCCGACACGTCCGAATCGCTTGTTCGTCATCCCGCCGGTCGACGTCGCTGCGGCGAGATTTCCCTGCTTGTCGAGCGCAACGGCGCCGACGGTGCCGAAATATGTCATTCGCGCGGCGGGCACGAGCGACGACGATTTGCCGGCGGCCGACTGTTTCTTCTCATCTTCGAGCGCGCGCTGAAGCGCCTGCCACGACCGCTCAGTGTAGAAGTAGCTCTCCGGTACGAACTCGATGCCGCCCTGCTCTTTTGCAAACGTCTCGGCGCCTTCGCCGACCATCATCACATGCGGCGACTTCTCCATCACGAGTCGAGCGAGCAGCACGGGATTCTTGATGTGCCTGAGCCCGGCGACCGCACCGGCGCGCCTGGTCGCGCCGTCCATGATCGACGAGTCGAGCTCGTTCTTGCCGTCGTGATTGAAGACCGCGCCCTTGCCGGCGTTGAAGAGCGGCGAGTCTTCGAGAATCACGATCGCCGCCTGAATCGCGTTGAGACTGGTTCCGCCGCCAGCCAGCACTTTCTGCCCGGCCATGAGTGCGGACGTCATCGCCTCGCGCATCGGCTCGCGACGTTCGCTCAGACCCGCGAGCGTGAACTGACCTGCGCCGGTGTGAATGACGATGCCCCATCGAGGCGCCTGCGGCGCAGGCGATTGAGAGGCTTGGGTCGAGGGCGAAGAGCACGACCCGGTGAGAAGAGCGACGACAACCACGAAGGACAGTCGTTTCATAGCCGCCAATAGTAACGCCGGGCCTGCAAAACAGGCCCGGCCTACACTGTCGCTAAGCGCCTAGGGACGGTGTCGGCCGGGCTTGTTCTATAAGCCCGGCGTTCGTCGATTGCGTGGCGTCAGATTGTCGATCGGCACCGGCTCGATCGCGTCGGCAGGGGTGAACCCGAACACCGCACCGTAGAAGTACAGTTCTGCCTCGAGGCTCCGGACGATCGTCTCCGCTTTGCGGAAGCCATGCTGCTCGCCCTCGAACTCCAGGTAGGCAACCGGCAGCCCTTTCGCGCGCACGGCCTCGGCCATCATCGCCGATTGATTCGGCGGCACGACCTTGTCTTCCAGACCCTGGAAGAGGATGAGCGGACACGACAACTGCGCGACGAAGTGGATGGGCGAACGTGCGTGATAGATGTCGCGCGCCGCCGGATACGGACCGACCAGCGTATCGAGGTATCGCGATTCGAACTTGTGCGTATCGTGCGCGAGGACCTCGATGTCGCTGATCCCGTAGTAACTCGCACCCGCCGTGAACGCACCCGGATGAAACGTGAGCGCCGCGAGCGTCGTGTACCCGCCTGCACTTCCGCCGCGCACGATCAGGCGCCGCGGATCGGCGAGCCCGTTGCGCACCATGAACTGCGCGGCCTCGACGACATCACGCACGTCGACGATCCCCCACCGGCCATTCAGCCGCTGCCGATACGGCCGGCCGAAGCCCGAGCTGCCGCCATAGTTCACATCGACGACGGCGAAGCCGCGGCTCGTCCAGAACTGCACCCGCAGATCGAGCGTGGCGTTCGCGGCCGTCGTCGGTCCCCCGTGGCTGATGACGACGACTGGAGGACGATCGCCTGATGGTGCCGAGTGCTGTGCGTTGCGAGGCGCGTAATAGAAGGCGTGAGCGCGGTCGCCGCCGTCGCCTGAAAATTCGATCGGCTCCGGCACCGAGATGTCGTCCGGACTCAGGCTCAGCGTCGACGACGCTCGCAGCGTCTCGACCGCGTGACTCTCGAGATCGATCCGCACCACCGCATCTGCCTTCGTGGCCCATCCGGCCACCAGCACCGCGTGCGTCGTTGTTGCCGTCAGCCACTCGTGAGGCTCGAGGCCCGGCACGATGTCGGTCAGATCACCGGTTGCGGCATTCACGATCGCCAGCTGCCATCGGCCGGCTGTCGTATACGACACGACGATGCGCGAGCGGTCTGCAAACGCCCACGTCGCCGTTCCGAAGACCCACTGCGGCCGCCCGAATTCCGCATCGGTGGAAGGATTGCGAATCACGGCCTCGACGGTCGGACCGTTCGATCGATAGAGCATCCACCATCCGGTTCGATCGCTGGTGAAGTACAGCGTGCTGTCTGGCGACCAGCCGGGCTGGTAAATCGATTCGGACGGCCCGCCGGCAACGAGCACAGCATTCTCGAGCGCGCCAGATGACGTCACACGGGCGGTCCACAGCTCGGTACCGTCCCATGGCATCTGCGGATGACGCCATGCCAGCCACGCGAGCGTCGACCCGTCGGGACTGAGTCGGGGCGTCGAATAGAAGTCGTACCCCGACGCGATGACGTCGCCGGCGTGCTCGGGACCGTCGACAGGGATGGTGACGAGTGTGGTGACCGCTTCGCGATCCGGTTGCGTGTGATCCTCGCGAACGCCGATGAGACGACGGCGGCGCGAATCGAAGGTCGCGTCAGCGTAGAAGAAACGCCCCTGCGGAGTAACCGCCCGCATTTCGGAGGGCGCGTCCTGTCTTTCGGGCGCACGGCAGCGATAGATCCTCTGATCAGAAAAATTCGACAGGAAGATCTCACCGTCGACGACGATGTACGCACCGCCGCCATACTCGTGGACGCGCGTGCGGACGTTGAAGCCCGTCGGCGTCAGATCGATCGTCGAACCATCGGCACGCCGGCAAACCAGCACGTTGCGCCCGCCTTCGTTCGGCCGCCCCTCCACCCAGTACACGTCGTCACGATCGACCGCGACACTGCCGAGCCGAAGCCCTTCCGCCGCGACGATCTGGGCGGAAATCGGAGAGGGCCAGCTACCGTAAGGTTTCACCACGACGAGAGACTGTACATCGTAGAATCTCCTCGCCGTTGAGGCACGGAGGTTACGGAGGAAACGGATTAACAGTTAATCCGTTTCCTCCGTACACTCCGTTACCTGCCGACCGCGAAAGAGGGAGCTGATGAACAAACCCGCTACGTTCATCGTTGCGCTCATACTGGGATCGTTGCTCGCCGCACAGCAGCGACCGGCGACGGTTGTCGAGT
>DATFRP010000001.1:0-8307 GCA_035263125.1 Vicinamibacterales bacterium | reverse complement strand
TGTCCGTCTGTCAATCGCGAGGCGGTAATATCATGCGCTGGTTGCGCACCGGACACACCGTGGGAGCGATACATTCATCGAGGAGAACACCGATGGATCCCATCAGACGAAAACTCGTGAAAGCCGGCGCCGCGGCCACGGCGATGGCGACAGCGTCGAGCGTGTTCCCCCAACAGACAGGACAAGGAGACGCCCGCATGTCCTTCTACGAACGCGGCCCTGTTCGCATTCACTATGAAGAGCACGGAAAAGGCTTTCCGTTGATGCTCATCGCCGGCGGCGGCCTGAACTCGACGATCGATGGACTGAAGAGTGGATCGCCGTTCAATCCGATCGAAGAGTTCAAGGGTGAGTACCGGTGCATCGCAGCGGACCTGCGCAATGCCAACGCCGGCCAATCGTCGGGTCCGCTGGAGATCGATCGACCGTGGGACGCGTACACGGACGATCACATCGGCCTGATGGACCACCTGCGCATCGACAAGTTCATGGTGCTCGGCTTCTGCATTGGCGGCCCGTTCATCTGGAACCTGCTCGAGCGCGCGCCGAATCGCGTCGTCGCCGCGGTGCTGGCGCAGCCCAGCGGATCGCGTCCGGAAATGCGCGACCTGTTCTACGAGAACAACATCAAGGGCTGGGGGCCGGAACTGGTCAAGCGCCGGCCCGACGTCACGATGGAGACGGTCGACACGTTCCTCACGAAAATGTACCGCACCAACGCCGACTTCGTCTTCACCGTGTCGCGCGACTTCGTGCGCAAGTGTCAGACGCCGGTGTTGATCCTGCCGGATGACATCCCGGCACACCCGTACGCCGTGGCGATGGAAGCCGCCATGCTCGCGCCGAGAGCCGAGGTGAGCATATTCCCGTGGAAGGAACCGAAGGAACGAATCCCGCTCGCCGTCCGCCAGATCCGCTCGTTCCTGCGAGCGCATCGACCGACATCTACGTAGCCGAGAATCGCTTGCACGGAGAGTGGGTGGCGACGCGCACAATCGTGCCGGAGCTCAGTTGGGTGTGGGACGGCGGCGAGCCCTAAAGGCGACGCGATCAGCGAAGGAAGTAAAAACGCGCTGAAGGGAGCCCTCACGGCAAGATCGGCACAACCAGCTCGGAAGATAAACGTGAGCTAACGGGGTGGATCCGGAAGCGCGTTTTTTCCGCGGCGCCGATCGGGCTCGCCGGCGTCCCACACTCAACTGAGATCCGGCGACAGACCGGCGTCGCTAACTTCGTTCGCCTAGGAGCGGCCCTTGCGCTCGACGCAGTTGTACGGCTTGACGGTCTCGCCTGAGCGCCATACCCACGATCGCTTCAGTTCGAGCGGTGCAGTGAACGTGGCGGGATCGGTGATGGTCATCGTGTAGTTGAGACGTGTGCCATCAGGCGATGGCGTGAAGCGTTCGACGATCGAGGACGATGGGCCTTGTCGGATACCGCTGGGATCGAAGTACGCCCAATCGATCCGGTTGGTGGTGACCACCAGCGTCTCGGCTTCCCACTTTCCCTTCGATCGACCGAGCAGCGTCTTCGGCAGCGCGTCGAACTTCGCGTCGGGCGTCATGACGATCGTGCGCACGGTGTCGTACTCCTCCATGCGCAGCAGGATGTCGACGCCTTTCTTCACGAACTCCAACGGGTAGGGCTGTTCCATGATCGTCGGCATGCCCTTCGGCCGGCATCCCGGAGCCACGCTGTCGGTGAGCGGGTTGAACGAGGCGCGCGCCTTCTTCGCTGCGTCAGTGAGCGGATAGTCCCGTCGCCACAAGCCGCCCGGCTCGTTGAACTTCGTGCTCCACACACGGAAGATGCCGGCCGTCTTGTTCGCGTCGGTGCCGCCCTCGAACCATGTCGACTTCTCGCCGGCCGCGTTGGTGGCCCAGCGCGGCTTGATGCCGGGGCCGAGCACGATCTCTTTTCCGTTCGCGGCAAGGATGTTCATCGCCCACATCCGGTTCGGTGCGCGGCGCGAGGGTGAGCCGGCCACCTTCACCTTGTCGCCGACTTTCAGGTTCTCCGGCGTCGCATCGGTGCGGCGCAAAATGCTCAGGGAGTTGGCTTCGATGTCCCACGTGACCGTAACGCCCTTCTGGTCCTTCGCGCGGACGAAGAAGTGCACGTGCGGATTCTGCCAGGCCACCTCGAGGAGCGTGCCCTCGATCTCGATCGTCTCCCCCGTGTATTCGGATCCGGAGTGATGCGCGCGAACGGGGACCAGGCCCATCAGGCAGCAGGCGATCACGACGACAACGGAGGTTGCGACTCTCAACGTCCCTCACTGGGTTGCTGCATCATACTGTGCGCATGAGCAGTTCGATGCTCTGCTGTGGAGCCGTCTTCACGATGGCCGCTCTCGGTTTGATCGGCTGTTCATCACAGCCTACAACCAGGTCCACCATCGCGGCGCCAGGCACAACGAAGCCGATGGCATCGCTGACACGGGTGGGCGATCAGCCGAAAGGACGATGGGCTCGCTTTCGAGCAACTGCAGATGGTGTCGAGAGTGACGTGTACATCGCTCACACCGAGCAGCCCAAGCCTGTAGTCGTCCTACTCCACGGCTCCGGATGCCGACCCGAGTTCACGGTGGAATCAGATGGGTCGCTTCATGAAACGAGTGTCTTTCAGGATGCGATCGGAGCAGCCCTCGACAGGGTGCACATCGCTGTTGTCGAACAGCGGGCCGTCGAGCCGCTGGTCTTTTCTGCGGGCATGCGCGACGAAGACAAGCGCGTGGCCTACGAGCGGGCTGGACGCGAGTGCAGCGCTCAATACTTCCAGCAGGAAACAAAACCTGCACGCGTCGCCGACGCGGTCGCGGCCATCGAGGCACTACGTGGACAGACGTGGACACGGGGCGTCATCCTGGCCGGACATTCCGAAGGAACACACGTAGTGACCGGCGTGCTCAAGCAGATGACGGGGGGAGCCGTCGACGCCGCCGGTCTGTTTGCGAGCGCCGGGCCGATTCCGTTCTTCGGAGGCTACGTCGCGCGCGGCGCCGGCGATCGCGAGCTTTTCAAGCGCACGTTCGATCGCGTTCGGATGCTTCAAGGCGCCGATGATGATTTTGTCTATCAGGGTCTGCCGGCGCGTCGATGGAAGACGTTCTGGTTGGACAGCACGCCGATCGAAGACGTCAGAGACAGCAACGTGCCCTTGTTCGTTGCGCAAGGGAGCCGCGACGACACGACGATACCGGCTGACCTTTTTGCACTCGAAGCCATCAGACAAAAACCCGGTCGTCCGATTCGGTACGTGGTTGTGAACCAGGGGAACCACGCGTTTGTGACGCCAGACGGCCACTGGCACATGGCCGCACTGTTCGCCGACTTCCTCTCGTGGGCGCTCAATCCAAAACGCGAAACAAGCCTTGACGTGCTCAAGTAGTTTCGGTCCCTGTCAACGCTGAATGGCAAAACCACCCGACGGCTCGACGCCGTAGAGAAAGAATGCTTTCATGTAGTTGCATCGAATCTCGTTTGGTGACTCACGCATTCGTTGGAGCCTCTTGTTCATCCACCGCACCTTTGTTACCTTCTCTTCACACACTCAGAACCCGAGCTCCCCCCATCACCCAGTTCTGAACCGCGACTGGAGGATAGATGCCGCGTGTACTTCAACAGGCTGCCGTGATCCCGTATCGGATCCGCAAGGAGCGCGTCGAGGTGGCCCTCGTGACGACATCCGGAGGCAAGGGCTGGATCGTGCCGAAAGGGTCTGTCTACGAGGGTGAGCGGCCACGCGACGCGGCGATCCGGGAAGCCGAGGAAGAAGCCGGACTGCGCGGCGTGGTGTGGCGGAAGCCGCTCGGGTGGTACCACCACGTCAAGGGTAACGATCGCCGGCGGGTCGATGTCTACGCGATGCGCGTCACAGACGTCGCGGATCGTTGGCTCGAGGATGACGTGAGGCGCCGACGCTGGATGCGCGTTCCCGACGCAGCCGAGTGTCTGCGCGAAGAACTGCAGCGGCTCGTCCATTACCTCAACGTCCAACTGAGCCTTTTGAGCGAGTGACAGAAATGAAGCACGGCGTGGCTGGCGCCACTGAATCGGTGTACGTCATTCCACGGGAGGTCACAGGAGAGGCCATTACGAGGAGCCTGCAGGCGCTCCTGCCGACCCGCCATCACGCGATTACCCGGCACCGGTTCACCGTCCTCGACACATTCGACGAGCGCGTCCGTCGGGCCGGCGCCCGCCTGACGCGCGGCGGTGCTGACGACTCGACGGTCGCGTGGCAGACGCGCGGAACTGGAAGTCGCCTGAAGGTCCAGTTGAAGCGGCCTGCGAATTTTGCCTGGGACTTTCCCACCGGGCCACTGCAGCAAACGCTGGCGTCGGTGATCGGTCCGCGCCGCCTTCTCGAACAGGCCGACGCCGAGGAGTACGGATCGCTGCTCGACGTGCTGGACGATCGCGGCAAGACAGTGGCACGCCTCCGGATTGCGTCTGGCCAGGCCCGGCTGCCGTCGCCAAGAGCTGCGTGGCGCCCGTTGCCGACGATGGTCACGCTGACGGCCCTGCGCGGGTACGAGGACACCTATTCGCGACTCGTGCCGGTAATCGAGAGTCGTCCCGGCGTTCGGCCGTGCCCCGAAGGTTCGCTTGACGTGATGCTGGCCGGGGTTGGCGCGCCGATGCGCGGCGACGTATCGTCGCCCCGCGTGGATCTCGCATCGACGGTTCGCGCCGATATCGGCGCGCGGCAGATTCATCTGGCGCTCGTTGACGTTCTCGAAGCCAACGAGCCTGGTCTCCGCGCCAATCTGGACACCGAATTCCTCCACGACTTTCGTGTGGCCGTGAGGCGAACGCGCTCGCTCCTCGGACAGATCCGCGGCGTGTTCCCCGCAGAGGCGGTCGAGCACTTCTCAACGGAGTTCTCGTGGATCGGACGTTTGACTGGTCCGCCTCGAGACCTGGACGTGCTCGTGCTGGCACTCAGAGAACGTGACGCCGAATTTTCCGCGGCCGACATGCAGGTCCTGCGGGAGTTCCTCGCTCAGGCCCAGCAGCAGGAACACGACCGGCTCATCGAAGCGCTGGACAGCCACCGGTATCGACGTCTCCTTTCAGACTGGAAGGCATTTCTGCAACGGCCGGCGTTGACCACACGCGAAGCGGTCAACTCGGGAGACCATCTGGCACATGTCGTTGCGAGGCGTGCGTGGCGATTGAGCCGCCGAATCGCCGATACCGCCAGGATCATCGACGGCCAGACATCGGCCGCGCGACTCCACGAAATCCGCATCGATGCGAAGAAGCTGCGCTATCTGATCGACGTCACGCCAGCGTTTTACGATGCCGCCGATCTGGGATTCGTCGTTGGCGCAGTAAAGAAACTGCAGCGAGTACTCGGCGACTTCAACGACGCGGAAGTGCAGGAAAAGCGGCTGCTCGACTGCGGGCTCGCGCTGGGCGCCACGGGTGGCCCACCTGGCGCCCTGCTCGCGCTCGGGCGGCTTGTCGAGCAGAGCTGCCAGCGTCGGGAACGGCTGCGCGACGAGGTCGTCGAGACGCTCGAACGCTTTCGAGCCCGCGAGACACGGACTGCGTGCCGGCGCGCGTTCAGGCGATCGAAGCCAGAGGAGCGCGGGCAATGAAAACTGTTGCCATCTACAACATGAAAGGTGGAGTCGGGAAAACGACCAGCGCCGTCAACCTCTCGTATCTCGCCGCGGCATCAGGAGCACGGACGCTGCTATGGGACCTCGATCCACAGGGAGCCGCAACGTTTGCGTTCCGAGTGCAGCCGCATGTCGAAGGGTTCGGCAAGCAAAGCCTCGAGGATGGTCACGCGCTCGGCGCGGCCATCAGAGAGACCGATTACAACAACCTGCATTTGCTGCCGGCAGACTTCGCCTACCGGAAGTTCGAACGGCTTCTCGATTCGATCGGCAAACCTGAACGCCTGGTGACGTCTCTTCTGGAGACACTCGGCCGCGACTTCGACATGGTGTTTCTCGACTGCCCGGCAGGCTTCTCGCTGTTGATCGAGGGAATCTTCGCGGCGGCTGATGCCATCATCGTGCCCACCATCCCCACCGTACTCTCGTTGCGAACGCTCGCACAGTTGATCAAGTGGGCCGACCGTTCAGAGGCACGGTGCAACGTTGCGGCGTTCTTCAGCATGGTCGACCGCCGAAAGACGCTGCATCGGCACGCCACCGAATGGTCCGTCGCACACCCGCAGATCTTCATGCGTACACACATCCCCTACGCGAGCATCGTCGAGCAGATGACGGTTCGCCGGATGCCGCTGGCGACGTTCGCCGCACGGGAGTCTGCGACAGAGGCGTTCGCAAAGGTCTGGGAAGAGCTCGACACACGTCTTCAGGGAGAAACCAGCCCGGCGGGCCAGAAGGATACGTGGTCGCAGATGCTGAAAGCGGTCGAATCGCTCGTCGGGCGGCTCGAATCGGCGAACGGCCCCTCCGAGACTCCGACTCCCAGCGACCAAGGCTCGCGAGCAGCGCACGACGTTCATGTCGTCCATCGCTTCGACACCGAGCAGCAGGATCTGGAGCGGTCGGGTCACGTGCTCGAGCTGCGCGAGCTCAGTGGAAAGGTGTTCGTCGTGAGCGCGCGCTCCGGCAGCGACGAGGCCGCGGGAGCGAACGAGCAGGCATACGCTCGAATCGACAGCTCGTGGGCTGTGCAGATCCTTTCCGGGGAGATGTCGCCGCTCGACGCGCTCGAAAGAAGACTGGGCCGCCCAGGACCACCGCCACTCGAACACATTCACCAGGAGATTGGCGGCCGGAAGCTTCGGCGGACCGACACGCGCATAGCGACCGGAGAAGTCCTTCGAACATGGCCGCCTCCTGTCGCTTACTTGGCGGCGCGGCTCCCGAACGTCTCGATTACATAGGCGGTCACGTCGCGGATCTGCTCGGGCGTGAACGCGCTGCGGAACGACGGCATGTTGTTGCGACCGGCGGTCACCGTCTGAATCGCCGCGTTGAGATCGGCCACGCGATCGAGTGGCGCGCCGCCGTGGTCGCCCTTGCCATCAGTACCGTGGCAGGCGACGCAGGATTGCGTGAAGATGCGTTTGCCTTCAGCAAGATCGATGGGCCGGCTGAGCACGACTGACGGCGGTGCGGGCGCGGCGACCGCGTTGCGTGAGACCGGGGTGCCGGGTTGCGCGGGGGCGAGCGTGCCGTCGAGCGCGAACAACCACAGGCTGTCGCCGCGGGCGGATCCGATGAGCGCACTGCCCGCCGAGAACGCGAGCACGTACTGCTTGCCCTTGTGCTCGAACGTGCTCACCGGGGCGTGCATTCCGGCGCCGGTCTGGAACTCCCAGAGCTGTTTGCCCGTGGCCGAATCGAGCGCGGTCAGCCGGCCGTCGTTGCGGCCGACGAAGAGCAGCCCGCCGCCGGTCGCTGCCAGGCCGCTATAGCACTGATCGGTCCACTGGTTCCGCCAGGCGAGCGTGTTCGACGTGACGTCGAGCGCGGCGATGATGCCGCTGCGCGGGACCGGTGTATAGGTCATGCCGCCGCCGGTGTAACCCTGTCCGGCTTTGGGAGGCACGAACGTCGCGTCGCCGCCGCCCACGTAGCCGTTGACCACCGAGGAGGCGCAGACGAACAGCCGCTGCTGCGCAGGATCGTACGCGCTCGGCGGCCAGTTGGCGCCGCCCCAGATGCCCGGCAGCATGATCGTCGGGTTGCTCCCCACGAACGGCGTGAAGATGCGGCCATCGTTCACCAGCTTGTATCCCTCGGGCGCCCGCTCGATGAACTGCGGGACCACGGCATCGCCGCGTGGAACCGGCTGCGTCGGCGCCGTCGCCTGCCGCGACTCCTGAGGCACCGGCCGCTCGTCGATGCCGATGAGCGGCTTGCCGGTTTGCCGGTCGAGAATGTAGGCCCACCCGGTCTTGTTCACTTCGGCGATTGCTTTCCGCGTGCGGCCGCCCACGGTCACGTCCATCAGGATGACCGGGTTGGTCGAGTCGTAATCCCAGATGTCGTGATGCACCTGCTGAAAGTGCCAGCGATACTTCCCGGTCGCGGCTTCGATCGCCACGATCGAGGCCGCGTACAGGTTATCGCCCGGACGCACGGCGCCGTTGTAGTCGGGCCCGGCGTTGCCGGTGGAGAAATAGAGGAGACCGAGATCGGGATCCACGGCCGGCGTCTGCCAGACCGAGGCGCCGCCGTACTTCCAGGCGTCGTTGTTTGCCGGCCACGTGTCGTGGCCCGGCTCGCCGGGAGCGGGAATCGTGTAGAAGGTCCAGACGAGACGGCCATCCTTCGCGTCGTAGGCCTTGACGCGGCCGCGCGTGCCGCGA